>NZ_JBEXOP010000007.1:0-222582 GCF_040611575.1 Streptomyces sp. NPDC006610 | reverse complement strand
CAGGCGAAGCCCCGCACCACAAGGCCCACCCGCCTCCATGAGGGCTGTCCCAAAACCAGTCACCCAGCGAGGGCGACCTTCGGAGCAGTCGGGGGGAGCCGATGGTCGCCGACAGCACCGCCTTTCGGGGCTTCTGACGGGTCGTCCGGTTTCGTAGCGTTGCCGATCACCAGGACCCGACCGACCGGTCCGCTCCCCACCGCTAAGGAGATCCGAGATGAGCGATGCGCCCGCAGGAGGCATCGCACGCGGCGGCTCCGACGGAGTACCGGCGTCCGCCGCGGACGACGGCGCCCACTCCCGGCACACCGGCCGGCCCGTCACCGCCGTACTGGGCGACCCGTCCGAGCCCGGCCCGTCCACGGCGCCCGCCGACCCGCTGCGCAACACCTACCGGTCGATGCCGGAGGCCGAACGCTCGGCCCTGTGGCGTCAGCGGCTGCACGAGGCGGAGTCCGGGCTGACCCGGCTCCTGGCCGGCCGGCACAACCCCACCCACCTGGCCGACTGGTTCGCGCTCCAGTCCGAGATCTTCGCCGACCTGCCCGACCGCACGACCGGCGGCTCCGCGGACTGGCAGCGCGTCTTCTTCCGCGGCCAGGCGCTCATGGAGCGCTTCCTCGTCTCCCGCTACGGCGAACAGGCCCTCAACGCCTGGGCCCGCGCCATCGCCGAGGTCCACCGCGACGTCGAGCCCGACCACGGACGCGGCGCCGCCGACCCCGTCCACCGCATCGCCCGCCAGGCCGAACTGTACGGATCCGACTACGAGTTCGATGACGCGATCGACACCGGGGGCGCCACCCGGGCGGCCGTGACCATCACCCACTGCGCGATCTGGGACTACCGCGAGAAGGCCCGCCGCTCCGGCGTGCGGCTCACCCTCGCCTCGCCGTGCGCGTACTGCACCAAGGCACTGTCGGCGAACATCCGCGCCAAGGGCTACGAGCCCGCCCACGACCTGCGCACCGGCCCCACCGGACACGGCTGCCGCTGGGAGGCCACGGCCCCGCCGGCCGAGGGCGCGACCCCCTCCGACACCCCCGAGGAGCAGTGATGTGCGGCGTCACCGGATGGATCGACTGGGAGACCGACCTGACCACGCGCGGCGACACCGTCCGCGCCATGACCGGGACCCTGGCCTGCCGCGGACCGGACGCCGCCGGCACCTGGCTGTCCCGGCACGCCGCGCTCGGCCACCGCCGGCTGTCCGTCATCGACCTCGACGGAGGCGCCCAGCCGCTGGGCGCCGGCGCCGGGGCGGCCGACACCGTCCTCACCTACAACGGCGAGCTGTACAACCACCGGGAACTGCGCCGGGAACTGGAAACCCTCGGCCACTCCTTCCGCACCCGCTCCGACACCGAAGTGGTGCTCCGGGCCCACCTCCAGTGGGGCGCCGACGCGCCCCGCCGCTTCAACGGCATCTTCGCCTACGCCCTGTGGGACGCCGGAGCCGAGGAACTGCTGCTGGTCCGCGACCACCTGGGCGTCAAGCCGCTGTACTGGCACGCCCACGCCACCGGCGTCCTGTTCGGCTCCGAACCCAAGGCCGTCCTCGCCAACCCCCTGTTCCGCGCCGAGCTGGACGCCGAGGGCATCGCCGAGCTGTTCGCCCTGCCCGCCGCGCCCACCGCCGGTCACGGCCTCTTCCGCGGGCTGCGCGAGGTGCGCCCCGGCCACCTGGTCCGGGTACGGCGCACCGCCACCACCGAGTCGCGGTACTGGCAGCTCGTCTCCCGCCCGCACACCGACGACCCGGCCACCACCCGCCGCACGGTGCGCGCCCTGCTCGCCGACGCCGTCGAACGCCAGCTCATGAGCGACGTGCCGCTGTGCACGCTGCTGTCGGGCGGCGTCGACTCCAGCGCCATCACCGCGCTGGCCGCGCTCGCCCGGGAACGGGCCGGGCAGGGCAAGGTCGCCAGCTTCTCCGTCGACTTCCCCGGCAGCGCCGACCGCGCGCCCGACGACTGGCGCACCGGCGCCGACGCGCCCTTCGTCCGGGCCGCGGCCGAGCACATCGGCACCCTGCACACCTCCGTCGTCATCCCCGACGACGACCTCCTCCAGGCCCGGGAGGCCGTCCTGCGCGCCCGGGACCGGCCCGGCTGGGGCGAGATGGACGCCTCGCTGCACCTGCTCTTCCGCGAGGTGCGCCGCCGCTCCACGGTCGCCCTGTCCGGGGAGGCCGCCGACGAGGTCTTCGGCGGCTACCCCTACTTCCACGACCCGGCCGCCCGCGACGCGGCCACCTTCCCCTGGCTGCACGGCCGCACCACCCCCGCCGCGCTGCTGCGCCCGGAGGTGCGCGCCGAGGTCCGGCCCGAGGAGTACACCGCCGAGCAGTACCGGGCCGCCCTCGCGCAGACCCCCGAACTGCCCGGCGAGACGGCGGCGGAGCGCCGGGCCCGGCAGCTGTTCCAGCTGGCGCTGACGCGCTGGCTGCCGCCGTTGCTGGAACGCGTCGACCGGATCAGCATGTCGGTCGGCCTGGAGGTGAGGGTGCCGTTCACCGACCCCCGCCTCGTCGAGTACGTGTGGAACGTGCCCTGGTCCCTCAAGGCGCCGGGCGGCCGTCCCAAGGGCCTGCTGCGCGACGCCGTGCGCGACCTGCTGCCGGCCGAGGTGACCGACCGGCCCAAGAGCGGCTACCCGTCGACGCCGGCCGTGCGGTACACGGAGGTCCTCACCGACCGCGCCCACGACCTCCTCGCCGATCCGGCGGCCCCCGTCTTCGACCTGGTCGACCGGGACGCCGTACGCCGCGCCCTGGCCGAGGGCCGCCCCCTGCCCAGCCCCCGCACCGCCCCCAACCCGGTCGGCGGCCTGGACCACCTGGTCCAGGTGGACGAGTGGCTGCGCACCTACCGAGTGAGTCTGCGATGACCGCCCCGCACCCCGCCCGGAAGGCCGGGCCCGACACGACGCCCCGCACCACACAGCCGCCGGGCGCCCGCGGCGACGTGGAGCCACCGGCGGACGCTCCCGCGCTTCCCGCCCATCGCCACCCCGGCAGGCCCTCGCCGGCCACCGCGCGCCACGCCGACGCCGCCGCACAGATCTTCCGGGACGCCGCCCGCTGCTGGACCACCGGCGTCGCCCTGCTCACCGCCCGGCACGGCGAGGAGGTCTTCGCCAAGACGGTCTCCTCCCTGTGCACCCTCTCCCTCGACCCCCTCCTGATCAGCGTGGCCGTGAGCGTCCGCAGTCCGCTGGCCGGCGCCGTGCGGGCCAGCGGCCGGTACGCCGTGAGCGTGCTGGCCGGCCACCAGGAGCCGCTCGCCCGGCACTTCGCCGCCCCCGGCACCGGCCGGGCCCTGGGCCTGTTCACGGCCGCGCCCATGCGCACCGCGGCAACCGGGGCGCCCGTGCTGGAGGACTGTCTGGCCTGGTTCGACTGCCGGCTGCACACCGTGCTGCCCGGCGGGGACCACGCCGTCCTGGTCGGCCGCGTCGCCGCCGCCGACGCGGCCCCCGGCGAACCCCTCGTCTACCACCACGGCGAGTACCACGCCCTCGCCCACCCGCCCATACCCTCCACGGGAGCCCGTACATGACCCTCCTGGACACCTCCGCCGCCACCGGCAAGGGGCTGTTGAGCGGCGAGCGCTACCGCGCCGAACTCGACGACGGCCGCGAGCTGTACCTCAACGGCGAACGCGTCGCCAACCCCGCCGAGCATCCCGCCTTCCGCCCCGCGGTCGACGCCCTCGCGGACCTCCTGGACCTCCAGCACGACCCGGACCACCGGGAGTTGCTCACCTACGAGGACCCGCTCAGCGGCCGGCGCCTCGCCCGCGCCTACCAGCCGCCGCGCACCCTGGAGGAGCTGCGGCTGCAGCGCCGCAGCGCGGAGTTCTGGCACGCGGCGTCCTTCGGCCAGCACGGCCGCTCGCCCGCCTTCATGGCCTCCATCGCCGTCGGCGTCCACGACTTCCGCAACCGCCTGGAGGCCGCCCGGCCCGGCTTCGGCGCCAACGCCGACGCCTGGTACCGGCACTGCGCCGCCAACGACCTCGTCCTCTCGCACGCCCTCGGCGACCCCCAGATCGACCGCTCCGCCAACCCGGTCGACGACCCCGACCTCGCCCTGCGCGTGCTGGAGGAGAACGACCGGGGGATCGTCGTACGCGGCGCCAAACAGCTCACCACCCTCGCGCCCCTCGCGCACGAGGTGCTCGTCTACCTGTCGGCCTCCTTCACCCAGCAGCGCGGAGAGCAGTTCGTCGTCTGGTTCGCGCTGCCGCTGAACACCCCCGGCCTGGTCACCCTGTGCCGGGAGCCGCTGGGCGCCGAACCCTGGGGGCACGCGCACCCGTTGGGCGCCCGCTACGACGAGCAGGACGCCATGCTCTTCTTCGACGACGTCCTCGTCCCCTGGGACCGGGTCTTCCTGCTGCGCGACGCCGCCCTCGCCCGCACCGGACTCGCCCGCATCAACGCCTGGTCCGCCTACATCGGGCACGTCCGCTACCGGGAACGCCTGCGCACCCTGCTGGCCACCGCCACCCTCGTCGCCGAGAGCATCGGCGTCGACGGCTTCCGCAACATCCAGGAGGACCTCGGCAGACTGGCGTCGTACGCCGAACTGACGGAGATCTTCCTCGACGCCGCCGAGGCCCGCGCCACCGTCACCGACGGCGGCCTCCTCGCCCCCGGCGACACCGCCGCCAGCCGGGTCTGGGCCGCCGAGGTCGCCGACACCGCCGTCGACGTGGTCCGCCGCATCGGAGCCTCGGGACTGCTGATGCAGCCCACCGAGAACGACCTCGCCCACCCCCGGCTGCGCCCCTTCCTCGACCGCTACATGCGCGGGCGGGGCATCGACGCCGAGCGCAAGTCCCGGCTGCTGCGCCTGGCCTGGGAGCTGACCGGCGACGGCTTCGGCCAGCGCCAGCACCTGTACGAACTCGTCCACCGCGGCGACCTCGCCCGCAACCGCATCAACCTCTTCAAACGGTACGACCAGAGCGAGGTGCGCCGTCGGCTGGAGCAGTTCATCGCCACGCCGCACGCGGCCGTCCCGCACCCCGACACCCCGCAGCCCACGACCGCGCCCGCCCCCGCATCCGCACAGGAGACCCGCCCGTGACCCAGTCCGACACCGAGGCCCAGGCCCGCACCCTCGGCGGCTACGACGACGCCAGCCGCCTGCGTCAGGTCCACGACCGCGACTGGGTCCTCGACCGGGTGACCGGCGACCCCGCCGTCCTGATCGACCTCGGCAGCGGCATCGGCCAGCTGCTGGAGGCGGCCCTGGACCGCCACCCCTCGCTGCGGCTTGCCGTCGGCCTCGAACGCTCCGAGCACCGCATCGCCGAGGCGACCGAACGGCTGCGCCCCCACGGCTCCCGCGTCGCCCTGCACCGGGCGGACCTCACCGCCCCCGCCCCGCTGCCGCACCGCGCCGACGTGGTGACCATGACGTCGGTGCTGCACTGGCTCTACCCCGTGGAGCACCGCGTCCTGGCCTGGACCCGCGACCACCTGGCCCCCGGCGGCGCCTTCTTCCTGACGACCTATCACCCGGCGCGCGACGCCCACGGATTCGGCGGCGAGGACGACATCGTGCGCGACGCCCTCGCCGAACTCGGCGTCGCGCGGGAGGCGGTGCCGGCCCTGTTCCAGGAGTACGGCGTCCTGCCCATCGCCACCCGCACCCGCCCGCAGGCCGAACTCGGCTACCTCCTCCAGGAGTTCTTCGTCATCGAGGACCAGTGGGAACGGGACGCGGTGGTCACCGTGCGGGACGCCGCCCAGTACGAGCACTTCCACGCGGCCACCTTCGGCGACTACTACGCCGCCGTCCTGGACCCCGGACAGCGCGCCGAGTTCTTCCGCGCCGTGGGCCGCGCCGCCTGGGCCCGCCAGCAGGAGCACGGCCGCGTCAGCTCCATGCCCGTGCGCCTGTGGAAGCTCACGCCCCGTACCGGACGCACCGCCTAGGGTGAGTCACGGGCGGGCTCGGACGTCCTCCGTCCGGGCCCGCCCCCAGGGGTGCCCCGTACCCCTCGCCCTCCGCCCCTCCCGCAAGGAGCCGTCGCCATGCCGACCCCCGCCCCGGGCCCCAGCCAGGAACTGGGCGCCTTCCTGCGAGCCCACCGCGAGTTGCTCAAACCCGCCGACGTGGGCCTGACGACCACCGCCCGCCGGCGCACGCCCGGCCTGCGCCGCGAGGAGGTCGCCTCCCTGTCGGGCGTCGGACTGGCCTGGTACACCTGGCTGGAGCAGGGCCGCGTCACCGCCTCACGGCAGGTGCTGACCTCCGTCGCCAGGGCGCTGCGGCTCGACGCGGCGGGACTGCGCCACGCGATGCGCCTGGCCGGCTACCACGAACCGGCCGCCCCCGACGCCGAGCCCGGGGGCCTCGCGGCCGCCGTCCGGCCCGTCCTCGACTCCTGGCCGGCCAGCCCCGCCGTACTGCTGGACCGCCACTTCGACCTGCTCGCCTGGAACGCCGCCTGGAGCGCCCTGTGGGGCAGCCCGGAGTCCGTGCCCGCCGACCGCCGCAACCTGATGTGGCTCATGGTCGCCGACCCGCGGCTGCGCACCGTCCTGCGCGACTGGGAACCCCTGGCGATGAACATCTTCCAGCACTTCCGCGCCCAGGCCGGTCCCGCGCTCGCCGACCCGCGCACCGGCGAGCTGTACGACCGCCTGGACGAGGACGCGCCCGAGCTGCGGCACTGGTGGAGCTGCCACTCGGTGGCGGAACTGACGGCCCGGTCGGTGACGGTGCAGCCCCCGGGAGCCGCGCCGATGGCGTTGTCGCTGTCGTCGTTCCACCCGGTGGACGACCCGTCCGCGCTCATCCTGCTGTTCACGCCGATGACCGAGCGGGACCGGGTCCGCATGACGGCGCTGTGCGAGCGCCCGCTGCGCTCGCTGGACGGCGACACGGACGAGCGGCGGGCGGGCTGAACGCCCGTCCCGCCGCTTCCCGAACCGCCTCGCGGATCAGGCCTTCGAGCCCTCCCCGACCTCCGGGGCGGGCACGGACACGGAGCCGGGGCTCCCGGACGCCGTGCCGCCCGCCCGCCGCAGCCCGACGCTCACCGTGAGCGCCGTGACCGCGGAGACCAGGGCGAGCCCCGCCCCGACGACGAGCGTTCCGGTACCGGCGTCCCCGAACGCGCCGACGGCCCAGGCGCCGAGGCCGGTGCCGGCGTACATGGTCGAGGTGAGCCAGGCGCTGGACGTCGCCCGCAGGTCGGGTGCGGCGGTGCCCGCGAGCGTCTGCTGGTCGATGACGAACCCGCCGCTCGCGACGAACCACAGGGTCACGCCCACCAGCGCGAGCACGATGCCGGGCCCGGCCGCCGAGAGGGCGACGCCCGCGGCGAGCAGCAGGCCCCAGACGGGCAGCAGCGGCAGATGGTCGCGCCCGGCGGCCCTGGCCCGGTCGCCCAGCCGCCCGCCCAGCAGCGACCCGGCGACGCTGCCCGCGCCGACGAGGACCCCCACGAGACCGAGCGCCGACACCGACAGGTCGAACCGGTCCACGAACACGACGCCGAGGAACGTGTACGCGCCCAGGTTGGCGGCGTGGAACACCGTGTTCACGGCGAGCGCCCTGCGCAGCGCCGGATGGCCCCAGGCGGCGAGCACGGCCCCGATCGCTCCACGGCCGGCCGCGGGGGCGCCGGCGGCCTCGGGCGCGGGCGCGCCCTGGACCTGCCTGAGCAGCAGCGGCACGGCCGCCGCGGTGCCGACGGCCAGGGCGAGGAACGCCGAACGCCAGCCCGCCGCTCCGGCCATCAGACCGCCCAGCGGCACGCCGATCACCTGCCCGCAGGAGAACAGCGCCATCCCCAGCCCGAGCGCCCGCCCCCGCACCCGCTCGGGTGCGGTCTCCGCGATGTGCGCCCAGATCGCCGGACCCGCCGCGGCGGCGGCCAGCCCGGCCAGCGCCCGCGACACGATCAGCAGCCACAGCGAGGTGGAGACCGCGGCGGCGGCGTTGGACGCCAGGAACAGCGCGGTGCCCGCGAGCAGCGTGCGCCGCCGCCCGAAACGGTCGCTGAGCAGCCCGAGGAAGGGTGCGGTCACCGCGTAGACCAGGACGTACGCGGTGACGCCCTGCGCCGCCGCCGACTCCGAGACGTCGATGTCGTCGGCGATGGTCGGCAGCAGCGGCGAGACGAGGAAGGTCTCCGTCCCGAACAGGAACAGGAGCAGGAAGACGCCCGCGTAGCGCCACGGGTTGAACGCCTGCGAACTCAAGAAGGACCACTGCCTTTCGAGGAACCGGGGAACCCCTCCTCGCCCGGAGCGGCAAGGAGGGGAGGGGAGGACGACGGGCGACCTCGAGGAACGCCGGTCCGCCCGTCCGGCCATCGTCGTGCCGGGGAGGGAAGGCAGCCAGGGAGGCGTTGCTCCTGTTACCCGGACTCACAGGCACCGGTCTCGCAGCCGTCTGGCAGCGGGGCAGCGGGCGCCGGGCTCGAAAAATAGTAGCCATGGCTACAGTAGCCATGTACGGTATCCGTCATGAGCAAGGGTTCACCGGGCCCCACGCCCGGCTTCCTGGTGTGGCGGCTCGCCAACAAGTGGCGGGTCGCGGTCGACCGCGCGGTGGCGCCGCTGGGCCTCACCCACGCGCAGTACGCCCTGGTCGCGTCGCTGTACGGCATGCAGCGCACCGGCGAGCGGCCCAGCCAGCGCCGGCTCGCCGACCACACCGGCCTGGAGGCCCTCTACGTCTCGAAGCTGGCGCGCGCCCTGGAGTCGGCCGGCCTGATCGAGCGCACCCGCGATCCCCGCGACCCGCGCGCTGTCCAGCTCGCCCTCACCGAACAGGGCCGGGCCGTCACCCGGCAGGCCATCGAGGTCGTCCAGGAACTGCTCCGGCAACTGCTGGAACCGCTCGGCGGCCTGGACGCACCGCGGGCGCGCGCGTTCGCCGAGGAGCTGACGACCCTGCTCGACGCACCTCTCGCTCCACCCGTACCGCACGACGAGAGCACTCACGAGAGCACTCAGGGGACACCACCATGACCACTGCCCCGTCCACCGCTGCCACTGCCATGTCCACCGGTTCCGCCGCGTCCATCGCCGCGCCGGCCGCCGACTCCCGTGCCCTGGGCCTCGCCCACTACGCCGCCCGCGGCGTCCTGGAACACGTCCTCGCCCGGCACGGCGTCACGTTCCAGCAGCAGATCACCCTGCGCGCCGCCCTCACCGCCGACGCCCCGCAGACCCCGGACGAACTGGTCGCCCGGGGCCGGCACTCCCTCAAGGCCGATCCGGCCGGCCTCCGCGCCACCGTGGACGAACTGGTGGCCGGTCGGCTGCTCGACGCGGACGACGGCCGCCTGCGCCCCACGGAAGCGGGCCGCGCCCTCCTGGCCGCCGTCGGCGCGGAGACCGCCCCGGTCACGGCACGGATCTGGGGCGGCATCCCGGAGGAGGACCTGGCCGCCGCGGGTCGCGTCCTCGCCCTGGTCACCGAGCGCGCCAATGCCGAACTGGCGGCCCTGACGGCCTGACCGCACGCGTGGGGGGAGGCGCCTCGCCCGACCGGCGCCTCCCCCTCGCGCAGCGTCGTCACCCGGCGAGCCGACCGCCGGGCGCACGCGCCGCCGGTGACTTTCCCCGTTGGCTACGCGCTGTGCGCGATCTGGATCAGATTGCCGCAGGTGTCGTCCAGCACGGCGGTGGTGACCGACCCCATGTCCAGCGGTTCCTGGGTGAACACCACGCCCAGCTCGCGCAGCCGCTCGAACTCCGCGTGCACGTCGTCCACGGCGAACGCGGCGGCGGGGATGCCGTCCTCGACCAGCGCCGTCCGGTACGGCCGCACCGCGGGGTGGCCGGAGGGTTCCAGCAGCAGCTCGGTCCCGTCGGGCTCCTCCGGCGAGACCACGGTCAGCCAGCGGTCCTCGCCGCCCATGGGGACGTCGTGCTTCTTCACGAAGCCCAGCACGTCCGTGTAGAAGCGCAGGGCCTTCTCCTGGTCGTCGACGAACACGCTGGTCAGATGAATTCTCACGGGGTGCTCTCCGGTGCGTCGGGCCTGAGCCATCGCGTGACGATGCGCTCGAGGGGTTCGGTGTTGAGATCGTGGAACTTGTAGCGGCCCTGGCGCCGCGACCGGACCAGATCCGCTGACTCGAGTACGGCGAGGTGCTGGCTGACCGCCTGCCGGGACAGCCCCAGTCCGTGCTTGGTCACCAGCCGCGCGCATATCTCGAACAGCGTCTGACCGTCCCGTTCCACCAGCTCGTCGAGGATGCGCCGACGGGTCGGGTCGGCCAGCGCCTTGAACACATCATCCGCCATGACCCCACCATAGGCAAGTGATGACTTGCCTATCAATCGGACGCAGAGATGCGCAGGCGGTCCGTCCGCGTCCCGCACGCGCACCGCGCCCTGCCCACGGAACGCTCTCCGGGCGACCGTGGCCTCCGCGGTGCCGGAGTTCCGGTCGCTCCGCCGTCCGCCTCGGCCGACGGCCACCACGCGCGCCCAGGGCGGCGGCGCGTCCGGGACGTGGTCGGGATCCGTCTCGTCCACACCGCGCGCCGGTCGTGGGAAGAGGCCGACGACCGTGCGGCAGGGCGGCTGCGCGGAGGGCCGCGGTGTCCGGCCGTCCGCCAGGGCGACGATCACGTCCGGGCGGGGCCTCGAGTGCAGCGCCCGTTCGAAGCCGGAGCGCAGGTCCGTTCCCCCCGCCGCCGATCAGCTCGATGCTCTCGGCACGGCAGAGCGGCACGGCGACACCGGCCGCCGCGTCGCACGAGACGACGGACACCAGAACGCGCCGTCCGCCCACGGCCCGCGAGATCGCCCCGCCACCCCAGCAGCGCGCTCCCCAGCTCGGCGTCGCTCACCGACCCGGACGTGTCGATCACCACGCACACCCGCGGAGGCATGCGTCGCAGGCTCGGCAGCAGCCCCCGGGGACGGCGGCCGAGCGGCGGGACGGACGCCGGTGGGTGTGGCCTCTCCCATTCCCGGCGCGCCCGCCGCCGAACGCACCGCCGCGCCCAGCAACTGCCGCCACGGCTGGGGCGGATGGAACGCCTCGTCCGCCCACCGCCGCCACCCCTCCGGAGCCTCGGCGGGCCGCCCCCTGATCCCCTCGGCGACCCGGAACCGTACCGCGTCCCGCTGCTGCCTGCTCGGCCCGTGCGCCCCGTCGGGCCCCGGCTCCCACGGCCGCGCCCGATCGGCCCCTTCGCACGCGCCGGAGGCGGACCCCGGGAGTCTTTTGTGTGAGAAGTGAACCAAGCGCCCATTGCGCTCGTGTTAACTGAACACCCCGACCGGGCCGGTGCCGCAGAGACCGGCGAAAGGAGCAGAGCGTCCCTTGCCCACTGACCACGCCTGTCACGCGGCAGCAGAGCAGGCCGCGTACTGCCTCACCCCCGTCCGCTCGGTGCTCGTGCCGGTCGAGGAGGCGGAGTCGCCGCCCGCCGAGGTGATGCCCGTCGTCCTGCGGAACTACCTCGGCGCGAACGCCCGGCCGCCCGCCCCCGAACCGCGACCGCCCGGCGCCCGGTGCAGGTGGGCGTCGCGACGGGCGCCGTCGCCGTGCAGATGTGCCTGGACGGCCTCTGCGCCGAGATCACCGGGTCGATGGCGGCATGGCACGCGGATCTGGGCCGCAGGCTCCAGGAGTTGCTGGTCGATCCGCGCTCGTCCGGGCGTCCGACCGACCTGTGGCAGGCTCTCGCTGATCTCCAGCGGCGGGCGCACGACGCCCTGGTGGCGGTGACCGACGGTCAGCGCGGATCGGCCGGACCCCGGCTGCTCGTGGCCCGGTTCGCCCTGCTCGAGGACGCCGTCGCGGGCGCCCTGCGGCGGATGACCGTACCGGCCGAGACGGCCACCGCGTGCGCGGGCGGGCTGTGCGCCTCGACGGGCTCGCTGTTCGGCCTTGCCCTGCCCCACGGCAACGGCGAAGGCGGCGTGTAGCGGCGAGCGCCGCCACCTACAGGCGTACGCGCTTCCCCCCCGACCCTCGCCTTCGCCCCGTCCTGCACCAGGCCGACGATCCTGCGAACCGATGATCCTCCCGGGCCCGCCTCGAGCGGCTGATTCGGGTGCGTGGGGGCGTTGGCCGTCCTCCAGCGCACTCCCGTCCATGACCCGTGCGCTCTGCGATGGGCCCTTCCTCCTGCCGAAACCGTAGAGAGCGGGTGCCCCGCAACGGTCGGAAGGACGGCGGCGGATCGGCGGCCATGAACCTGCCGCGCCGCGCCTCCCTCATGGTGAAGGGCGGACAGCGCATGCGAGGACACTCCGGGATCAAGGAGCCCGGGTCGGGTCGGGACGAGCCGGTCGCGGTCGTCGGAGCCGCGTGCCGGTTCCCCGGCGAGGTCAGGTCCCTGGCCTCGTTGTGGCGGTTGCTGATGGCCCGCCGGGACACGGTGCGCGAGGTACCCCCCGAGCGGTGGGAGCAGGCCGAACTGGCCGGTCTGCCCGCCCAGGTGGCGGCCCGGCTGCGCCACGGCTGCTTCCTGGACGACGACGTCTACGCCTACGATCCGGAGTTCTTCGGCATCAACGCGCAGGAGGCGCCGTGGGTGGACCCGGAGCACCGGCTGCTGGCCGAGGTGGTCTGGGAGGCGATCGAGCACGCCGGAATCCCGGCCCGGCGACTGGCGGGCACGTCGACGGGCATGTTCTTCGGCGTCTACCAGAAGGACTACATGCTGCGCGTGCAGCGGCCTCTGGAAAGCGTCGACGCCTACGCGATGTACACCGGCTTCGACAGCATCGGTCCCGGCCGGGTCGGCTTCCTGCTCGACCTCCGCGGACCGCAGGTCGTCGTGGAGAGCGCCTGCGCCTCCGGCCTGGTCGCCGTGCACAGCGCCTGCCAGAGCCTGCGCACCGGCGAGTCGGACATCGCCCTGGCCGGCGCCGCCATGCTGACCCTGGGACCGGAAGGCGTCGTCGCCCCCGCCCTGTGGGGCGTCTTCTCGCCCACCGGCCGCTGCCACGCCTTCGACGCCGCCGCCGACGGCTACGTACGCGGCGAGGGCTGCGGCGTCGTCGTACTCAAGCGGCTGCCGGACGCGCTGCGGGACGGCGACCGGGTGCTGGCGGTGCTGCGCGGCACGGCCGTCAACCAGAACGGCAGGGGCACACGGCTGAGCGCCCCGTCGGAGCCCGCGCAGATCGATCTCTACCGGCTGGCGCTGGAACGCGCCGGTGTGGAGGCCGGTGACGTCGGCATGGTGGAGGCGCACGGCCCGGGCACCGCGGTGGGCGACCCCATCGAGTTCGCCGCCCTGGCCGCGGTTTACGGCAAGGGCCCGGGCCGGTGCGCGGTCGGCTCGGTGAAGACCAACATCGGCCACACCGAGCCGGTGTCGGGGGTGGCGGGGCTGCTGAAGGCGATCGCCTCCCTGCGCGAGGGCCTGGTGCCGGCCAGTCTGCACTTCACCGCCTGGAATCCGCAGATCGACCCGAGCGGCACCCGGCTGTTCGTGCCCACGGACACCACCGAGTGGCCGGTGCGCGGCGGGGCCCGGCTGGCCGCCGTGTCGTCCTTCGGCATCAGCGGCACCAACGCCCACGTCGTCCTCGAACAGCCTCCCGCCCTGCCCGGCGTGCGGCGCACCGCACGGCCGCGGCCGGAGCGGTCGGACGACGAGCTGCGCGTCTTCCCGCTGTCGGCCGGCACGCCCGCGGCCCTGCGCGCCGCGGCCGGCCGGCTCGCCGCATGGCTGCGGACCGAAGGGGCGCGGGTTTCGCAGGCCGACGTGGCCCACACGCTGGCGACGCGTCGCTCGCCCGCCAGGGAACGCGCCGCCGTCGTCGCCGCGAACCGGGCGCAGTTGGCGTCCCGGCTGGAAGAACTGGCGGCCGGGACGATCCCGCCCGCCGGGGTGGCGACGGGCAGGGCGGTGCCCGACGCCGGGCAGGGCGTGGTGTGGGTGTTCTCCGGGCACGGCTCGCAGTGGGCGGGCATGTGCCGTCGACTGCTGGACCGGGACCGGGAGTTCACCCGCGTCGTCGACGAACTCGAACCGCTCGTGGCCGAGGAGTCCGGGTTCTCCCTGCGCCACACCCTGTCCCGGCCGGAGGTGGTGACCGGGTTCGACCGCGTCCAGCCGGTGATCTTCGCCATTCAGCTGGGACTGGCGGCGATGTGGCGCTCCCACGGCGTGGAACCGGCCGCGGTGATCGGCCACTCCATGGGCGAGGTGGCCGCCGCGGTCGCCTCCGGCGCGCTGAGCGTTCGCGACGGCGTCCGGGTCATCTGCCGGCGCTCGCGCCTCATTCTGCGGACTGCGGGGCAGGGCCTGATGGCATCGGTGGCGCTGGGACGGGCCGAAGTGGAACGGCTGCTGGCGGACGGGGACGTGCGGGGAGTGGACGTCGCGGTCGTCGCCTCCCCGGAGAACACCGTCGTCGGCGGCGACGCCGACCGCATCCGCCGGCTCGCCCGGGACTGGGACGAGCGCGGCGTGGGCATCCGCGTGATCGAGGTGGACGTCGCCTCGCACACCGCCCACATGAACCCCATCCTGCCCGACCTCGCCGACGCGCTCGCCGGCGTCACCGGCCGGGCGCCGACGACGGCCTTCTACAGCACCGTCACCGACGACCCGCGCGGGCACGCCGCCTTCGACGCCGGGTACTGGGCGGACAACCTGCGCCGGGTGGTGCGCTTCTCCGACGCGGTGCGGGCCGCGGCCGAGGACGGGCACCGGCTCTTCGTGGAGATCGGCCCGCATCCGGTGCTGTCCCATCCCGTGCAGGCCACGCTCGCCGCGCACGGTCACACCGCCGTCGCGGTCGTGCCCAGCCTGCTGCGCGACACCGACGACGAGCTGGCGTTCCACACCCATGTGGCGGCGCTGCACTGCGCGGGCCACCCGCTGGACTGGGACGACCGCTACGGCGAGGGCGCACTGGCCGACGTCCCGCCCACCACCTGGGAGCGCACCCGGTACGTCGTCGACCCCTCCCCGCTGCGGCATCCGGCCGGAGCCCACGCCTCGCCCGCCCCGCACCCGCTGACCGGACCGCGCACCGCCGATCCCGACGGAGAGGGCAGGCACCTGTGGCAGACCCGCATCGGCCCGGCGACGCTGCCGTGGCTGGACGCCCACCGCGTCGACGACGTCGTCGTGGCGCCCGGCGCGGCCCTGTGCGAGATGGCCGTGGCCGCCGCCGCCGACCTGTACGGCGTGGGCCCGCAACGCGTCCGGGTCACCGGCGTCGACCTGGAACGGCTGCTGCTGCCGGCGTCCGACGGCACACGCGTCACCGCCACCGCGGAGGAGACCGGCCCGGACACCGCCCGCTGGCGGGTGACCAGCACGGCCTCCGACGGCACGGGGGTCGCGCACGCGACGGCGACGCTGCACCGCACACCGGACGACGAGCCCCTCCCGGAGGGCTGCGACCCCGAGCACCTGCTCGCCCGCTTCCCGCACGCCCTCGACGTCCCGGACGTCTACCGGCAGATGCGCGAGGAACGCGGCGTCCACCACGGCCCGCCCTTCCTCGGCCTGCAGGCCCTTGCCGCGGACCGCGACCCGCAGCAGGCGGCGCCACGCGCCGGCAGCAGCCTGCTGGCCCGTGTCCGCGTGCCCGACGAGGGCCGGGCCGGCGCGCAGACGCTGCACTGCCACCCCGTCACGCTGGACACCTGCCTCCAGGCCGTCGCGGGCGCCGTCCTGCGCACGGGCGCCGTGCCCGCGGGAGGCATCCTGCCGCGGCACATCGGGGCGCTGCGGCTGTACGGTACGGTGCCGCTCAGCGGGTACTGCCAGGTCACCCTGACGTCCACGGACGGCGGCCGGTACCTCGCGGACTTCCGCCTGTGGGACGACCACGGCGCCGTGGTCGCCGACGCCACCGCGGTGGAGTTCCGCCACGTGCCCGCCGAGAGCGCCGAGGAGCGCTTCGCCCGTCGTCTCCTCCACGCCGCCTGGGAACCCTGCGAACGACCCCCGCTCAGGCCGCCGGCCGGTCCCTGGACCCTCCTCGCCGAGCCCGGACGCGAGCCCTGGGCGACGGCCCTGGCCGAGGCCCTCACGCGGCACGGCGCCGAGGTGGCCCTCCGGACACTCGACCCGCGGGACACCACGGACGAGGCCGGCCACGCGGCCGTGACGCCGGGCGCGGCCACCGGACGCGCCGCGCAGGCGGTCGTCTACCTCCCGGAGTCCGGTCACGCCCGCCCCCACCACCGGGCGCGGGAGCAGGTCGCCCGCCTGGCGGAGACGGCCCGCGCCCTGGCCCGGGCCGACCACGACGGACCGCCGCCTCGCCTGTGGACCGTGACCGCCGCCGCACAGCAGGTCATGCCCGAGGACCGGCCGGACCTGGCACAGGCGGGACTGCGCGGACTGGTGCGGGTCCTCGGCTACGAGCACCCCGAACTGCGCCCCGGCGTCCTGGACGTCGACGCCGGAACCCCGGTCGAGGACGTGGCCGCGGAACTCCTGTCCTGCCCCGACGAGCAGGACGAGATCGCCCACCGCGACGGGACCCGGCGCCTGGCGCGGCTGCGCAACGCCCCGCTGGACCGGGACGAGCGTCGGCGGACCGTCGTCGACCGGGGCAGCGACCGCGTCGCCCTGCACCTCGCGCACGACGGCGACCTGGACTCGTTCGAACTGGTCGCCCAGCCCCGCCGCCGCCCCGGACCGGGCGAGGTCGAGGTCCGCCTGGACGCCACCAGCGTCAACTTCATCAACGTGCTGCAGGCCATGGGCGTCTACCGGCGCTTCACCGCGGGGGACGAGCAGCCGGCCGCGAGCGCCTTCGACGGCGCGGGCGTCGTCACCGCCGTCGGCGACGCGGTGCGCGGGGTGCGGGTGGGGGACCGCGTGGCCGCGATGTTCGTGGAGGAGGGGCAGACCGCCCTCATGGCCTCCTTCGCGACCGTCCGCGCCGACTGCCTCCTGCCGGTACCGCACGGGATGCGCGCCCAGGACGCCGCCGCCCTGCCGTGCGCCTACCTGACCGCCTGGTACGCCCTGCGGCACCTGGCCCGGCTCGGGCCGGGCGAGACGCTGCTCGTCCACTCGGCCAGCGGCGGCACCGGCCTGGCCGCGCTGAACCTGGCGCGAGCCTGCGGCGCTGAGGTCATGGCCACCGCGGGCAGCGAGGCCAAACGGGCCTTCCTGCGCGGCCTGGGCGTCCGGCACGTCATGGACTCGCGCACCCTGGACTTCGCCGACCGGGTCCGCGACCTCACCGGGGGCCGGGGCGTCGACGTCGTCCTCAACACCCTCACCGGCCCCGCGCAGTCGGCCGGCCTCGACCTGCTGGCCCACCGGGGCCGGTTCCTGGAACTCGGCAAGCGCGACATCTACGCCAACACCCGGCTCGGTCTGCTGCCCTTCCGCCGCAACGTCACCTTCGCCGCCGTCGACGTGCTGCTGATGATGCGGCAGGACCCGGACCTGCTCGCGGAGGGATACCGGGACCTGGCCGGCATGCTCGCGGACGAGACCCTGCCCCCGCTTCCCGT
Organism: Streptomyces sp. NPDC006610; assembly: GCF_040611575.1. Taxonomy (NCBI): domain Bacteria; kingdom Bacillati; phylum Actinomycetota; class Actinomycetes; order Kitasatosporales; family Streptomycetaceae; genus Streptomyces; species Streptomyces sp. NPDC006610. The sequence continues at coordinate 205,136 of NZ_JBEXOP010000007.1, read as the reverse complement.
CACCGAACACCCCGTCACCGAGGCGTCCACCGCCTTCCACACGATGGCCTCCGCCCGCCACACCGGCAAACTCGTCCTCACCTGGCCCACCGAAGGCGCCGACACCCTGCCGATGCGGCCCGAGGACGTCCCCGTCGTCCGGCCCGACGGGTGCTACCTGGTCACCGGCGGACTCGGCGGACTCGGTCTGCTGGTCACCCGCCGGCTGGCCGAACGAGGCGCCGCCGCGGTGGTCCTCACCTCCCGCAGCGCCCCCGCACCGGGCACCCGTGCCACCCTCGACGCCCTCACCGCCGACTACGGCACCCGCATCGAGGTCGTCAACGCCGACATCGCCGCACCCGGCGCCGCCGACGCCCTCGTGCGCACCGCCCTGAACACCGGGCACGCGCTGCGCGGCGTCGTCCACGCCGCGGCCGTGGTCGAGGACGCCACCGTCGCCAATCTCTCCACGTCCCTGCTGGAGCGGGTCTGGCGGCCCAAGGCGACGGGCGCATGGCTGCTCCACCACGCCACGACCGGCCACGAACTGGACTGGTGGGTCAGCTTCTCCTCCGCCGCCTCCCTGCTCGGCAACCCGGGGCAGGGCGCCTACGCCGCCGCCAACGCCTGGCTGGACGAGTTCACCTCCTGGCGCCGCGCCCAGGGGCTGCCGGCCACCTGCGTCAACTGGGGACCCTGGGCGGAGGTCGGCAGGGGCGCGGGGATGGCCGCACGCGGCTACACCATGATCAGCCCCGCGGAGGGCATCGCCGCACTGGAGCGGATCCTCTGCCACGACCGCCACCGCACCGCCTACACGCCCGCCGACCTGCCCCGCTGGCTCGAGTCCTACCCCGCCACCGGCCGCACCGCGTTCTTCGCCGAACTGGCAGCCGACGCCTCCGCCACGGACACCGCCGACGCCGGCAGCGCCCTGCTGGAGTCCCTCCGGGCGGCCGACGGCCGTCGGGAGCGCCGACGACTGCTGGAGCCCTGCGTCGTCGCGCACATCGCCGCCGTCCTGCGCGTGGGCGCCGACCGTTTCGACGCCGACACCTCCCTCGTCACCCTCGGCCTGGACTCCCTCATGGCGATCGCCCTGCGCAACCGCCTCCAGCGCGAACTGGCCCTGGAGATCCCCACCACGGTCATGTGGACCCACCCGACCGCCTCCGCCCTCACCCGCTACCTCCTCAACCGCCTGCACCCCGAACGGACGCCGGCGCCGAGGGCCACTCCCGGCGAGGACGACATCCCGTAGCCCGGCCGACCGCCCCTATGCCCTCACCCACCGCCCGTCACGCACCACCGCGAGGTGACCACCGCCATGCCGCCTCCCTCCGCGCTCTCCCGCACGCCCCGCACCTGGGACGTGATCGTCGTCGGCGCCGGCCCGGCCGGCGCCACCGCCGCACGGATCGCCGCCGAGCACGGCTGTACGACCCTGTTGCTCGAACGCGCCACGATTCCCCGCTACAAGACATGCGGCGGCGGACTGATCGGAGCCTCCCTCGCCGCCCTCCCTCCCGGCCTGCCGCTGCAGGTCCACGACACGGCACGGGAGTTCACCTTCGCCCTCAACGGCCGCAGGGAACGCACCCTCACCTCCGCGTCCCCGACCTGCGCCATGGTCCACCGCAGCGAACTCGACGCCGCCCTCACCGAGGCCGCCGCACAGGCGGGCGCCACCGTCCGGGACGGCACGGCCCTCACCGCCCTGGAGCAGCACGGCGCCACCGTCACCGTGCGCACCCACCGCGGCGAGACACTGCACGCCCGCGTCGTCGTCGGCGCCGACGGCAGCGCGAGCAGAGTCTCCCGGTACGTCGGAGTGCGGTGCGCACAGGTCGACCTCGCCCTCGAGGTGGAGGCCCCGGTCGACGAGCGCACGGCCGACCGGTGGCGGGGCCGCATGCTCATGGAATGGGGTCCGCTGCCCGGCTCCTTCGGCTGGGTCTTCCCCAAGGGAGACATCTGCACGGCCGGGGTCGTCGCCGCCCGCGGCAACCCGGCCGCCCTGCGCGCCTACAAGACCGACTTCCTCCGACGCCGAGGCCTCCTCGGGCCGAGCCCCCTGCACGACACCGGCCACCTGACCCGGTGCCGCCGCCCCGACTCCCCACTGGCCCGCGGACGCGTCCTGGTCGCCGGTGACGCCGCGGCCCTCGTCGACCACTGGTCCCGCGAAGGCATCTCCTACGCCCTGCGCTCGGGCCACTTCGCCGGCCACGCCGCCGCGGGCGTCGTCACCGCGGCCGACGAAGCGGAGGCGACCGCCGCCATCGATCACTACGCCCTGCGGATCAACAGCCTCCTCGGCGTCGAAATGAGCGCCAGCAGCGCTCTGATGGACGTCTTCACCCGCAACCCCGCCGTCGTCCACACCGCCCTGACCCGCCTGCCGCCGGCCTGGCGCCGGCTCGACGCCTACATCTCCGGACGCACCAGCGTCGCCGGCATCATGACCACGCCGCTCGGACGCGCCGCCGCCGCGATCGGCGTCCGCATCCCGGCCGCCCGCCGCCCAAAGCCGCCCCAGTCGTAACCGGCGGCGCGAGACGGCCGCTGCCACCGCGCCGCGACGTCGTCGGGCCTGGGTCCGCACCGGGCCCGGCGCGAGGTTCACCGTCGCGGCGGCCCGACCGCCGTCGGCCGTGGCGCCGCCCGCGGTCGCGTCGTCAGTGCCGCGCGCAGCGCCGGTGCGGGGCCCGGCCGGGGTGAGCCCTGCCGGGGTGCGCAGCGGGTTGGAGTACCGGCTTGGGCTCGGTGCCGTCGGCCAGCACGGCACCGGCGGCTGACCGGCGGACGCGGCGCCGACGTGATCCTCGACGCCGTCGGAGGCCCCGGTTTCCGCCCGCTCGGCGAGGCCGCCGCACCCGGCGCGACCATGGTCCTGTACGGCCGGCTCGACCCTGACCCCGCCCACATGCCGGTCAACTGGCCGATCACCGTGCACGGCTACGCGGGCCCGGAGGTCGGCAGAACCGTGGAGGGGCGCCGGGAGGCCGCCCACTACATCGACTCGGGGCTCGCCGACGGCAGTCTGCGACCGGTGATCGCCGAGGTGTTCGACGGCCTGGACGCGATCGGGGACGCACACCGGCCGATGGAGTCCAACCGGCACACGGGAAAGGTCGTCCTACGGGTGTGAGGGCGGACGCGGGCGCGGGGCCGTCGGCATCCGGCCGGCCGCAGGACCGCCGTCCGCCGAGAAGCGACCGTGCGGGTCGCAGCCGCTCGTCGAGGACTGCGACCCGCACGGTCACCGCAGTTCTCAGACGAAGTCGACGTTCAGGCAGGCCAGGCGGGCGCCCGCGGTGCCGGCGTGCCCGTCGTGGGTGGCGGTGGCCATCTCGTGGATCACGACCGAACGCGCGCCGCCGTCGCGGAAGCGCCAGTCGTTCCGGGACGTGGCGTGTGCGGCGCCGCGGTGGTCGGTCTCGAAGTCGAGCCAGACCTCGTTGCGCGGGTTGGCATAGCGGGAGTCGACCGACGGCGTGACGGGGTCGACCTGGTCCTGGTAATGCGGGCCCGCGTCGGCCGGCAGCTTCCCGCAGGGCTTGGTGTGCACATGGGCGCCGTACACGCGGTCGGCGACCATGCCCTTCACGAACAGGTGTATGCGGGTCGAGCCGTCGGGACCGGCCCACTCCACTACGGCGGCCCGTGCGCCCTCGGGTGCCAGCGTGGTGTTGTAGGTGACCGCCGTCGCGCCGTCCGCCTGGCTCGCGGGAGCGAACTTCCCGTGGGCCACGGCGAGTCGGGGCGGCTCGGGGTGCCCGGTGGCGGCGGAGGCGGTGGCGGTGGCAGCGCCGAGTGCGGTGACCAGCGTGGCGGCGGTGGCGGCTAAGAGGACGTTGCGCGGGACTCGGCGCATGCGGCTCTCCACTTCGGTGACGCGGACACCGTGTCCGCGGGGTCGGAAACGGAGCGGAGCGGGCCGCGGGCCCCGGCCGGTCGCACCGGCCCGGCCCCGGTCGGCCGACCCCGCTGAGCCGACCCTACCGAGGCGTCGACGGACGTACGTGACCTACGGTCGACATGCGCCGTAATTTCGGGGGAGATACGGTGGAGGCCAACTCGACAAGCGGGCAAGGGCAGTTGACACCCGCCCGGTCAGGTGCGGCGTCCGCGGCACCGGTCGGCCGATCGGCCGCTGCGCCTCCAGGCACCGCCCCGGATCCCCTCCACCGCGCCCCTCAGCTCACTTCTCCAAGTCCCCCCGCATCTCCACGAACAGCTTCCCGGCCTCCGCCAGAGTGCTGTCCTGGAACAGCGCGACGGCCGCCGTGCCCTCGTCGGCCCAGCCGCAGATGACGTTGCCGTCCTCGCTCAGCGAGGCCAGCAGGCACTCCACCGAGCCGCCGAGCGGTCCCGGCTCCACCGGCTGCGCCTCGGGGTTGCCCAGCTCCGGGTCCCACTGGATGTACTCGAGCATGCCCCGGAACAGGTGCTCACGGCGCTTGTTGGTGTCCTCGGGGACATGGTCGACGCCCTCGAACAGCACCGGTCGGCCCTGCCCGGCCGGGTCGCCGTAGTTGCCGGTGACCAGCGTCATGCCCTCCCGCATCTCGCCCGGGTCGACCGGGACGTCCGTGAGGGCCTCGTCGCCCGTCAGCTTCTCCAGGCCGCCCGCGGTCGGGGCGTCCACCAGGGTGCGCGGGCCGCTGTGGTCCGCCGAGGGCGTCGCCGACGCCGGCTCGGAGGCCTGCCCGCTCGGAGAGGCGACGGGGTAGGCCGTGTCCTCCGCCCGGCAGCCGCTGACCGTCAGTACCGTCAGCACCGCCAGCGCCGCGACGGCCGTCAGGCCCGGTCTCGTTCTCCCGGCAGATGCGCGCTTCATCGAATCCCCCCGCTTGCTTCACTCACTGTGTCCTTGGCCGCCCGGTTGCGGCGACCATGATCAGTGACGAGCCGTCCGGCCGATTGGTTCCGGCCACTCGGGGATCTTTTTTCGGGCCGCGTGCTCTCCACGCCGCCCGTTCCGTGCGACCGACCACCGGCCCTCACGCCGCCGGACCCCGGCCTGCAGGCGGCCCGACCTTGCGGGAGCGCTCCCACGACGCGAAGCGCTCCCGTTCGGTCGTTCTTCCGAGCAGGGGGGTGGCCGGCCGGCGGATCAGCGTCCGACGGCGCAGGCGTCCCCGTTGAGCATGAACCGTGCCGGTGCCGAGGCGTCACCGGTGTGGTTGGCGAGGTACCCGAGGGTCACGCTCGCTCCCGGGGCGATCGTGGTGTTGTGCGAGGAGTTCATCGCCCTGACCGTGTTGCTCAGCTGGGTGAGGTCCGTGTTCCAGTCCGAGACGACGGTCTGGCCCGTGGCCAGCGTGAAGTTGAGCGTCCACCCGTCCACCGGGGCGGTGCCCGTGTTGGTGACCGTCAGATCCACGGTCGTACCCGTGCCCCACGACTTCACGGTGCGGTCGACGCGGCAGGTGGGCTCCTGGCGCTCGAACGACACCTTGTGCAGACCGCCGGGCAGGTCGTTGACGACGTAGAACTCGCCCTCGGCCGTGGTGCCGATGGCCGTCACCTGCGTCGGCATCTGGCCGATCTCCGCCGTCTCGTAACCGCCGCTGCCGTTCGGGCGCAGCGCCCAGATGGTGGAGGAGCAGTAGTCGGTGGCGATGTACGTGCCGCCGACCAGGTCGGCGTACTGCCGGCCCCGGTAGACCTGGCCGCCGATCACCGAGCAGCCGCCCGTGTAGGGGGAGTACGTGAAGACCGGCTTGGTGTAGACCTCACCGGGCACGCAGTGGCCGCCCTCGAACTTCTCCAGGCCCTCGTAGCAGGACCAGCCGAGGTTCAACCCGCCCCGTCCGGCCGGGATGTGGTCGATCTCCTCCCAGCGGCCCTGGCCGACGTCGCCGATCCACATGGAGCCGTCGACGCTGTCGAACGAGAACCGCCACGGGTTGCGCAGACCGTAGTGCCAGATCTCCGGGCGGGCGCCGGCCCGGCCGACGAAGGGGTTGTCCGCGGGGACGCAGTACGCCAGCGTGCCGCAGGTGCGGCTGACGTCGATGCGGATGATCTTCCCCAGCAGGGTGTCCAGCCGCTGACCGGCGCGCAGCGGGTCGGCGGAGCCGCCGCCGTCGCCGATGCTCAGGTACAGCTTCCCGTCGGGGCCGAAGGCGAGCTGACCGCCGTTGTGGTTGTTGAACTCGGCGTGCTCGTGGGAGAGCAGCACCTCGAGGCGGGACTCGTCGAGCCGGTAGCGGGCGATGGTGACCGCTCCGTCGGGCAGCGCCGTGTACGCCAGGTACAGGTCCTGGCTCTGGGCGAAGTCGCGCGGAACGGCGAGGCTGAGCAGACCGCGTTCGTTGCCCGACTCGTCGACGGACGAGGTGATGTCCACGAGCGGGGTGCCGGCGAGCCCGGTGTTCGGGTGATAGACGCGGATGGTGCCGGACTTCTCGGTGATGAACAGGCGGCCGGTGCCGTCGTTGGCCGCGACGACGGACGTGGGCCGTCGGAGGCCGAAGGCGACCTGGGTGGTGGTCGCGTGCAGCGACGGCATCGGCACGGCGGCGGCGGCGGTGTTCGCCGCCGCCTTCCGGGGCGCGGTGGTTTCGGCCGCGGCGGACGGGGCCGTCTCGTCGGGCTGGGCCGCGGTCGCGGCGGGCAGCGGAGCGAGTACGGAAAGGAGGAGGGACAGCAGGAGGGGTGCGGTCCAACGGCGTCTTAACATGTCGGCGGCTCCAAGTGCGAGGAGACTTGCACGGGGGTGGCGCATTCATGGACACAAGCGCGCGACCGGGCCCCCCGGCTCACCGGCCTTGCCGGTCGCGAGGGGGGCCGCGGGAGTGGAACGTGCGCTTTCCGGGACGGTATCGGTTTCCCCCTCCGTCACACCAGATCCATATCGCGACTTCCGTTCAGCCTTGGACTTGTCGTGGCAACGGTGCCCGACTCCCGGGCCGCGACCGGCTCGACGCCGTCAGCCGCTCCCGGCCGGCCGCACGTGCAGCCCGAGTCCGCTCGTCCCCGGAGACTCCACGCCCGGCAGCAGGCGCATGTCGTGGTCGTAGTCGCCGCCGGTGAGCGACCGGTAGGGGACCGGTCGCTCCGTGAAGAGGCCGTCCAGCCGACGCGCGTACGCCGCCTGCGTCGCCGCATACCGCTCCTGCGGCAACTCGTTCGTCCCGTGGACCGCGAACGGTTCGAGCGGGGTCATGCCGGTGAACCAGAACAGCCCGTGCTGCACCGGGTGCAGGACGTCCGCGAGACTTCCGTGGATCCCCCGGTCGGAGAACGCCGTCTCCCGTGCGCCGACGGTGACCGACACCAGCGCCCTCCGCCCCGCCAGCGCGCTGTCGCCGTACGGCGGCGGGACCTCGGGGCCGTAGGCGAAACCGCTGGTGAACACCCGGTCGATCCAGCCCTTGAGCATCGCGGGCACGGAGAACCACCACATCGGGAACTGCAGGATCACCGCGTCCGACCAGCGCACCTTCTCCTGCTCCGCCGCGATGTCCGGCGCCAGCCGCCCCGCCAGCGTGGCCCGTTCCGAGGCGGCCATCACATGCAGCCGCCGATCGGGGGCGTGCTCCGGGAAGTCGTCGGCGTCCACGGTCGCCTTCCACTTCATCGCGTACAGATCGGACACCCGCACCTCGTGCCCCGCCGCGCGCAGGTGCCCGACCGCGAAGGAGGCAAGGGCGGCGTTGAGGGAACGGGGCTCGGGGTGGGCGCTGACGACGAGGATCTTCTTCCGCTCGCGCGGCGTGACTTCGTTCATGCGGTTACGTTCTCCCGGACCCGGCCAGGCAGCCAGCACCCTGTCGAACCGGAGGAACGCCGATCCTGGTACTGCCGGGGCCACGCATACTTGACCGCATGAACGGGGTGGAACACACCGCACGCGCGGACGAGTCGGACTCCCGCGCAGGCACGGTCGGGGAACTCGACGGCATCGGCGACCCCCGACGGGCGCTCGGCGGCTTTCTGCGCGCACGGCGAGGGCGGGTCACACCGGAGCGCGTCGGGCTCGCCGGCGGCCGCCGGCGGCGTGTGCACGGGCTGCGCCGCGAGGAACTGGCCCAACTGGCCGGTATCAGCGTGGACTACTACGTACGCCTGGAACAGGGCCGCGCCACCCAGCCGTCCCCCGAGGTGCTCGCCGCCCTGGCCGGGGCGCTCGGCCTCGACACGGCGGAGCGAGCACACCTGGCCACCCTGGCGGGCGCGCGGCACGCCCCCGCGCCCCGGGCGCGGGTCAGCCGCCCGCTGCGGCGGATCCTCGACGCCATGACCGGCCTGCCGGCCTTCGCGACCAACCACCGCCTGGACGTGGTGGCCTGGAACCCTTTGGGCGCCGAACTCGTCGGGGGCGTCGGGGACCCGGCCCGCCGCGACCCGAACAACGCCCGGTACATCTTCCTGGACCCCGCCGCCCGGGACGTCCACCCCGATTGGGAGGCCCGGGCGGCGGAAGTCGTGGGCCAGCTGCGGGTGTCCGCGGGCCGTTACCCGGACGACGCCGAACTGACCGCCCTCGTCACCGAACTCTCCGCCCGCAGCGCCGAGTTCCGGCGGATCTGGGCCACCGGCGAGGTCGTGATGTGCGCGGCGGGCCGCAAGCGGCTGCGGCACCCGGTGGCCGGCCTGCTCACGCTCGACTACGAGACGCTGCACGTCCCGGCGGCCCCGGGCGAACCGGGCCTGGTGGTCCATGTGTTCAGCGCCGAGGAGACCGGCCGGGAGGCCGAGGCCCTCCATCGTCTCGCGCAGGCCTGCGACGGAACTGCCGGGACGGCGCGCTGAACCCCGTACCCGTGCCGCTCAGGCTCCGCTCGTCCGGATGCGATCTCGCCGATCCGCCGAGTCCAGTGCTCGCCACACCGTGTCGGGACGCAGCGGAAGGGACGTGAAGCGGATGCCGGTCGCGTCGCGCACGGCGTTGGCCAGGGCCGGGGCGACGGGGGTGAACGGCAGCTCGCTCATCGGTTTCGGCGCTGCCCGGGACGGGTCCTCGGGCGGGACGAAGTGCACCTCGGGCGGCGGTACTTCGCCGTAGTGGGGGATGAGGTACGTACGCAGGTCGGGCGTGCGGCAGCGGCCCGCGGAGTCGGTGGAGAGGATTTCCCGGAGGGTGGTGCCGACGCCCTGGGCGACGGCGCCTTCGACCTGCCCCCGGCACTGATCAGGGTCCAGCACCGCGCCGGCGTCGGCGACGTGCACGCTGTCGAGGACCCGGACCAGGCCGGTGACTCGGTCGACTTCGACGCGGAACCACTGGGCGCTGAACGCGAGTGACGCGACGGTGTCGTCCGCGCGGGCGGTGGCCTCCGCGCGGAGCGGGGGTCCCGCCGAGCGGGCGTGGTCGTACAGCGCGCCGAGGGGGACGGGGAAGCCGTCGCAGTCGACGGCCTCGGGTCCCGGACGGCACGCGTCGGCGCCGGTGGCGGTGCGGGCCGCCGCCAGCGCCGTGAGGCGTTCGGCGAGCGACCGACAGGCCAGGGTCACCGCGCGACCGGTGAGGACGACGCCCGTCGAACCGAAGCCGCCGCTGTGGTGGTCGAGCAGGTCGGTGTCGGCACGGCCCGGATGGACCCGGTCCGGTGTGGTCCCGAGGATCCGGGCGGCGATGCGACGCAGGATCGTGCCGGTACCGCTGCCGAACTCCGGAAGCGCGGTGTCGAGTTCGTAGTGGCCGTCGGCGCGCAGGGCGACGGCCGCCCGGGCGATGTGCCCGTCGGCGGGGACCGTGTGCTGGGCGGCGACGGCCATGCCCTCACCGATGAGGCGCTGCCCGGCGGCGGACAGGGGGAGGGCGCGCACACGGCGGGCCCGCGCCTGGCCGAGGATGCGCAGACAGCGGCCCAGGCCGGAGTCCATGACCGGGTGTCGGCCGGCGGTGCCGGGAAAGGGCGCCGGCTCGCCGGGACGCAGACAGACGCGCTCGCGCAGCGTCAGGGGATCGAGGCCGAGGCGACGGCCGAGGTCGTCGAGGGCGGATTCGACCGCGAAGACGAGCTGGCCGACCCCGTAGCCGCGGAAGGCGCCCGCGGGAACGTTGTGGGTGTGCACGCAGTAGCCGTCCACGGCGATGTTCGGGCAGCGGTACAAAGCGGTGGCCTCGGTGCAGGCGACGGTGAGGACGGAGGGACCGTGGTCGCCGTACGCGCCGGTGTCGGCGACGACGTGCAGCTTCATCGCCGTGAGCGTGCCGTCGCGGCGTGCGCCGAGGGTGACCCGTACGTGGAAGGGGTGGCGGGTGGTGGTGGCGGTGAGTTCGTCGGCGCGGGAGTTCTCCAGCTGCACGGGGCGCCCCGTGCGCAGGGCGGCCAGCAGTGTGATGTCCTCGGTCTGCAGGTCCTGGCCCCGTCCGAAGGAGCCGCCGAGGCGTCCTGTGGTCACGCGGAGTCGGCCGGGGTCGAGTCCGAAGACCTCGCACAGACGGCGGCGCACCAGGTGCGGGGCCTGGGTGGCGCAGTGCAGGCGGAGGCGGCCGTCCGGACCGGTCCAGGCCCGGCTCGCATGGCATTCCATGGCGCAGTGCTGCACCCGCTGGGTGTGGAAGACGGCTTCGTGGACGACGTCCGCCTCGGCCAGGCCCCGGTCGGGGTCGCCGAGGGCTTCGTGGAACTCGGCGGCGACGTTGCCGTGCCGGTGGACGCGTACGGCGTCCGACCGGAGGGCCTCGTCGGGGTCGGTGACGGCCGGCAGCACGCGGTAGGTCACACGGACCAGCCGAGCGGCCCGCCGTGCGGTGGCCGCGCTCTCGGCGACGACGGCGGCGACGCGCTGCCCGACGTGGCGCACGACGTCGTCCAGGACACGGGTGTCGGCGGGGTCGTCGTCGGTGCGCTCGTGCAGGGCCGTCGAGAAGCGGGTGCCGGGGGCGTCGTGGTGGGTCAGCACGGCGTGGACGCCGGGCACGCCCAGCGCGGCCCTGGTGTCGATCTCCACGATCCGGGCGTGCCGGTGCGGGGAGCGCACCAGCACGATGTGCAGCAGGCCGGACGGCTCCGGGTCGTCCAGTGTGAACCGCGCGGCGCCGGTGACGACGTCGTACGCGGTCCGGTCCGCGGTGTCGGACGCGGGGGCGGCGACGGCTTCCTGCCGGACGTGCGCGGCCCGTACCGCGTCGCCGATGGGCCGGTAGCCGGTGCACCGGCACAGGTTGCCCTTCAGCGCCTGCGGGAGATCGGCGAGCTGGTCCGGCGTCAGGGCGGCGGCGGTCATGACGAAACCGGGCGTGCAGTAGCCGCACTGGAAAGCCCGCGTCCGTGCGAACGCCTCCTGCACGGGGTGTGGCCCGTCGCCCGCCGCCAGCCCTTCCACGGTCGTGACGTCGCACCCGTCGACCCGGTGGGCCGGGTACAGGCAGCTGTGCACGGCCACGCCGTCGACGTGCACGGTGCACGCGCCGCAGTCACCGGTGTCGCACCCCTTCTTGACCCCTGTACGGCCCATGTCCCGCAGATACGTGCGCAGGCACTGCCCTGGCCTCGGCGGCCGCCGGCCGGTCTGGCCGTCGACGCGTACGGAGAAGGAGGGAAAGGGGGAGAAGGACGAGAAGGACGAGAAGGGGAAGGACACGGCTACCGCTCCTTCGCCAGTGCGCCGCGGATTTCCTCCGCCAGATGCGTCGTCAGGTGCCGGCGCCAGTCCGCCCGTCCGTGGGCGTCCTCCAGGAACAGGTCCGGCGTCAGCGTCGCCCGCAGCCCCGCCCGCAGTTCGGAGGCGGTCGGCGTACCGGTGAAGGAGACGGTCGCCGGGCGTGTCGTGGCGGCCGTGACGGCGAGGGTCACCCCTCCGCCCACCGGGTCGCGGGCGCCGGTCACCAAAGCGACCGAGCGGCCCCACGGGTGCGTGCTCACCCGGCGCATCGTGCCGCCCTCCGCGAGCGCGGCGGCCGGGAGGACGAGGGAGCGCAGCAGTTCGCCGGGCAGCAGAACGGTGCTCCCCGGTCCGGTCACGAAGTCGGCCGCGGGCACCTCGCGTTCCCGTCCGTCGAGCCCCTGCGTCCGGCACACCCCCCGCAGCGCCACGGCGAGCGAGACCATGGGACCGGCGGGCAGGGCCACGCACAGGTTCCCGCCCACCGTGGCGGCGTTCCACACCTTGAAGGAGGACGAGAACGCCCGGCAGCAGGCGGCGATGAGTGAGCGGCCCGCCGACCACGGACCGTCCGCGGCCTCGGCGAACGCGAGCAGCTCGGCGACGGTGCAGGTGGCCGCCACCTCGATCCCGTCCCCGGTCACCGTCAGGGGCGGCCACCCGCAGGCACCCAGATCGCGCAGCCGCCGAAGACCGGGCCGGGGCTCGGCGAACAGCGACGTACCGCCCGCCAGCCAGGCGTCCCCCGGTCGCCAGGGCAGGGCGTGCCGCCCGTCGACGACCTCCTCCACAGCTGTCAGATCCATGGACCGTCTCCGCTCGTCGCGCCACGGCGGGTGCCGGCCGGCGGTGAGCCCGCCGGCCCGGCGGGCTCCTTGCCGCGTCCATTCCGCCCGGCCACAGGAAGGTTCCCCTCGCGCGGAAGAGGGCAAGGGAACCGAACGGGTGACGTGCGGGCGTCGGCGGGCGTGCGGCGGCCGTGCGTTCCCTCCCGTACGACGTCCCTCCCGTACGACGCCCTTCCCCTACGACGTCCCTCCGGTACGGCCTCCGCCTCCCCACGGCCGCCCCGCCCTCCCTGCGCCGCCCCGCGCGCATCGGCGCCTTTCGCGCGTCACCGACGCTTGCGACCGGATCCCACCGTGTCGGGCGGCGCCGCGCCGCGCACCTGGGCCAGCGTCGCGGTCAGGGACTGCCGGACGTCGGCCGCGACCTCCAGGTTCATCGCGTCCATGGCCTGGCGGCCGAGCCGTTCCAGGAGCGCGACGCCGTCCTCGACACGTCCGTCGAGCATGGTCAGCCGGCCTTCGAGGACCAGCAGCCGCGCCCGGTGCCGGTACGGCAGCCGCAGGTCCTCGTCCGACAGCAAAGCCCGGCACAGGGTCCGGGCGTCGTCCAGCCTTCCCTCGTGGAAGGCGAGCTGGGCGCTCAGCGCCCGCAACTCGTGCACCTGCGACGGCGTGCCGGTCAGTTCGATGACCTTCCCGGCCTCCTCGAGCCAGCGCCGGGCCGCCTCCAGCCGGGGTGGCGACATCGCGAGGGCCGCGGCCGTCGCACAGGTGCGCAGCCGGGTCCACAAGCCCGGGTCGTCCGCGCCGTTGAGCAGGCCGAGGGCTCTCTCCAGCCGGTCCTGTGCGGTGACGTGGTCCCCTTGGCGGTGACTGACCCGGGAGGCGGTGCACAGGGCTTCGGCCGCCTGGGGCGCGGTGGCCCCGGGGAGGAGGTCGCGCTCCAGTTCGCGGACGTGCCGGCCGGCCGCGTCGAGCCGGCCCAGCTCCGCCTCGACGTCGATCAGCGCCATCAGCGCGGCCATGGCGTCGGCCGCCTGCAGTTCCTCCTCGCGGGCGATGGCCCATGCGGTCTCGGCGGCGGGCTCGGCCGTGCGCAGGTCGCCGAGGGCCCGCAGGCAGTGCGCGTACTGGACGTTCGCCCTCGTCCGCAGTTCCGGCGCCGCCAATCGGTCGCTCAGTTCGACGAGTTCGCGCAGCCGGGCGCGCTCCGTCTCGTAGTCGCCGTTGCTGTTGTCGCGGCGGCTGAGCAGCCACAGCGCGTGCCAGCGGTCGGCGGGGTCGGCGCTCGTGTCGTCCCGCAGCGCCCGGAGCAGGGAGGCGGTGCGGTTCGCGCCGGTCGGCGCCGACGCCGCCGCGGCGAGTGCGTGGTTGAGGGGAAGGTCGCCCAGTGGATCGGTCAGAGCGGACACCTCGACGCCGAGGCGCTCGGCGAGGTAGGCGACGGCACGCGTGGTGGGCCGGCGTTCACCGGACTCCAGCCGTGACAGGTAGCCCGTCGACATGCCCTCGCCGACGACCGCCGCCTGACTCAACCCCCGTTCGCGCCTGAGCCTTCTCAGCCGTCGTCCGAAGTGCGGCTGCTCGAGCTTTCCCACGCTCCGATCCCCCGAGGTCACCGTGAGTCCGCGTCGTTCCGCCCGAGGCGAGGGCAGCGCGCGGAAGTCGCTCGTATTTTACGAATCGTTGACAGGGCGGGCAACGCGGTCACGGTCCCGAAACCTTTCGGAGACGCGCCGGCGTTCTCGTCGGGCGTGACATCCGGGGTTTCCCGCAAGGTCGCCGCGTTCCGTCCAAGTGGCCTGCCGGTGAACGGCGTTGACGCCGTGCCGGACCTCGCAGGCAAACCCTTGCCAAGGGCGTTGGCGGGCCTTAGCCTTCGAAGTACCGGCCAGATGCGACCTTGCCCCTCGTCTCCGGAGGTTCCCGTGCCCTTTCGCGCCCAGTTGGGCACGTTACGGAGGTCGACCGCGGGGATCGTCGCGACAGCCGTCTGCTCAGGAGTCACCGGACGCTCCGGAGACTCGCGCGAGCGCAGTGGTGATTCCTGGTAACCCTGATCGTGCAACTGCGGGGCGTAAAAGAGCCTCGACAACGTTGTCCGACGGTCGTGCCGCACATCCCAGCCCCCCACGCACACAGAAGGACGTTACGTCCGTGGCCACCACGAGCAGCACCCTTTCCTCCCTCACATCCCTGTCCTCCTTTTCATGTCTCCCCGTCCCGCCTTCCTCCGACGCCAAAAAGGCGGCCGGCGCACCCCGTTCCCGGGAATCGGCCCAGGAATTCGCCGGCAGTCGGCGCCGCCGCGCCTACACGGCCCACGCATCCGCCCGGGACACGTCCGTCACTGCCGCGGAGGCGGAATTCGCGGCGCTGTTCGGCCTGAGTTCGGGCGAGATATACGGACGTGATCTGTGCGACCTCCTCCTCGCCCGGTCGCCCGCGGACCTGCGGCGCCGGTTCACCGCTCTCACCGAAGGCCGGGCGAGTTCCTTCACGGAACGGGTGACCGGCCGGGACGGCATCGGCCGGACCTTCCACGCGCACCTGACGGTGACCGCGGTCGCCGACCCGCACGGTCCGGCGGGACTGGTCGTCCTCCTGCACCGCACCGGCCATCCCGATCCGGCGGACCCGAACGGCCGGCACACCCTCAGCGAACTCGACGCCCGTGTCCTCGAAGGAGTGGCGGGCGGCGCGTCGACGGTGCAGTTGGCGAGCAGCCTCTACATGAGCCGTCAGGGCGTCGAATACCGTGTGGGGCGGTTGTTGCGCAGATTCGACGCGCCCAACCGTCCGGCGCTCGTCGCCCGGGCCCACGGGCTGGGCATGTTCGCCGAGGGACAGTGGCCGCCGCGCGTGCTGCCGGACTTCGTCGAGTAGCCGGCACCGGTCGCGCGGCTCACGCCGGGGCGGCTGCGCACCGCGCGCAGCCGCCCCGGAGCGTCCTTCTCGTCGCCCTCGGCGGTCGCCGGCCACCGCCACGCGCCGAGCGAACGTGATCGGCCGTCAGTTCCGTCCGACCGCCCCGGGGCCGCCCTCGCGTCAGGCGGCCGAAGGCAGCCACGCCTCGCGGAACCGGCGGCGGGCCCGGTGCAGACGGGACCGGACCGTCCCCACCGGCAGCGACAGGACCCGCGCCATCTCCTCCTCGTTGAGCCCGTACGTGCGCAGCGTGAGGACCTGCCGGTGGGAGGCGGAGAGCCGGTCCAGTACGTCGCTGATGTGCACGGTGTCCAGCGGGTTCGCCTCCTGCCCCGAGTCGACCTGCACGCAGGCCTCCTCGTCCGCCGCGCGCTTCACGGTGCGGACGGCCTCCCGCAGGGTCACCGCACGCACCCAGCCGTAGAACGCGTTCGGCTCGCGCAGGGTGGGCAGGCCGCGGTAGATGGCGAGGAGTGCCTCCTGGGTGGCGTCGGCGCCGTCGTCGTGGGTGACGGACCGGCACAGTCGGGCGACGTAGGGCGTGATGCCGGTCAGCAGGTGGTTCATGGCCTGCTCGTCCCCCGCCTGGGCCCGGGGCAGCAGGGCGAGGGGGGCGGGCATGTGGCTGACAGTGCTCATGTGGGGGAGTGCTCCTTGTGGCAGCCGGTGCGGTCGGGCGCGGTGGGCCGGGGCGGCCGTCCTCAGCGGGCGTCCGCGAGTGCGGGAGATGCCTCGGCGGCGTCCGCGAACGCGAGGAGACCGGCCAGGACGTCGTCGCGGAAGGCGTGCATGAAGGACGGGCTGAAGCAGCCGGTGAAGTGGGGGAACTCGACGGCGAGCCGTCCTTCGAAGGCGACGACGCACGCCATGACGGGACTGCGGCCCGCCTGCGGGAAGTAGTTCTCACGCGCGGGCACCAGCCGGACGTCGGTGACGTCCAGCCCGGCCGGCGTCCGGGGGCCGGGCTGGACGCCCATGTTCGTGGCGATCACGGTGGCCAGCTGGAGCGCCGGATTGCGGGGGATCTCCGGCGTGATCCGCATCTCGTGGTACTGCTCCCCGCGGTCGATGGAGTCGCGCAGCCGGGTGTGGACCGTACGCGCCAGCTCCATCGGATCGGTGTCGCCGGCCACCTCGACGGTCTGCAGATGGGTGGTGACCGCCGGGACCATGACCGCGGCCGGCAGCGGCGGCGACAGCCGGGACCGCAGGTCCACGGGGGACAGACAGCCGAGCGTGCGGGGGCCGTCGCCCTCCAGGCGGCGCCGTGCCGTCGTGAGGAGCGCGGCGGCGACGAGGGAGTGCACGGACAGGCCCGCCGCGCGTGCGGTACGCCGCAGCCGGGCGGTGCGCTCCTCGTCCAGGGTCAGCCGGCACGCCTCGATACGGCCGTCGGCGGCCGGCGCCGAGCCCGGTCCGGCGTCGTCGGCGGCCGGGCGCGTGACGTCGTAGGGCACGAGCTGGACGGGGTGGCGCCGTGTCTCCTCGATGCGCCGCTCCAGGTGGGCGGCCGTGGCCGCCGGATCGGTGCCGGGCAGCAACTCGCTGACCGGCCGCGGCCAGTCCTCGCCGACGGACGCGGCCGGGCCGGTCCCGGCCGCCTCCCGCGGGTCCGCGCCGCCCTCGACCAGGGTCCGGTAGTGGTCCCAGACGGCGTTGAGCAGAGCGATGCTGCTGTGCCCGTCGGTGACCGTGTGGTCCACGACCATGACGAACAGATGGCTGTCGCCCTCCGGCGCGCTCACCAGGACCGCGCGGCTGAGCGGGCCGCCGACCGGAAGCGGGGTGTTCAGCTCGGCGGCGTAGGCGTCCTCGCCTCCGGTGCGGGTGATCAGACGCGGCCGCTCCTCCTCGCCCAGGAGCTGCAGCGCGAAGCCGCCGCCGTCCGGGGCGATGCGCGACCGCAGGGTCGGATGGGCC
The DNA here is from genome assembly GCF_040611575.1 of Streptomyces sp. NPDC006610. Taxonomy (NCBI): domain Bacteria; kingdom Bacillati; phylum Actinomycetota; class Actinomycetes; order Kitasatosporales; family Streptomycetaceae; genus Streptomyces; species Streptomyces sp. NPDC006610. The sequence continues at coordinate 187,950 of NZ_JBEXOP010000007.1, read as the reverse complement.
TGCGTGGCGGCGTCGAACGCCGCGGACAGCGCCCCCACGTCGATCCGTCCACGCAGGGTGCAGGAGAGCACCGCTCTGCTTCGCTGTCCGACGTACAGCGTCTCGACCGGGCACAACGCACGGTGCATGCCGCCAGCCTTTCTGCTTCGATCACTTTCCGGGTGCACGCGGCGGTGACGGTTCCGTCACCGCGGGGGGCTCGAATGCCCGACGCCGTCAGAGAGTGCATCGCCGGCGGCGACGGAATCCACCCGTGGCCCATGGCGGCGGGGAAGTTGCGGGAATTCCCTGAATTCCGCCGGGGGCGCGGCTATCCCTACTCCTTCGTTCTTCAGGGAAACACCTGAATCCCCGGGCCGGGCCCGGTCCGCACTTGATCCGTTTCCTCGTGGCGGCGCACCCTTGGGGCACTTGCAGGACCCGCGACGGGGCCGTGCCGGCCCCACGCTCCCGGCGTGCGACCGCCTTTCCCCGCTTCCGGGCCCAGGCCGCACCCCCCGCCCGCCCGCCCGGCCGTCCGGGCAGGGACGTCACGACTTGCCACGTGAGGGTTGTGCCATGTCACTCCACGAGGAGTCGCTCCGCGAGGACGACCACCAGCCGATGTCCGGAGCCCAGGAGGGACTCTGGTACGCCGGACGGCTCGCGTCCGACAGCGCCGCCTACAACACCGCCGAAGCGGTGGAGATCCACGGCGCCCTGGACGTCGGCCTGTTCGAGACGGCGCTGCGCCGCACCGTGGGCGAGGCCGACACCTTCGCCCTGCGCTTCCTCGACACGGATGACGGCCCCCGCTGCCGGCGGGCCGCCGACCCGGACGACTGGACGCTGCACCCGATCGACGTCAGCGACGCCGACGACCCCGAGGGCGCCGCCTGGGAACGGGTCCGCGCGGAACTGGCGACGCCGGTGGACCTCGACAAGGGGCCGCTGTTCTCGCACACCCTGATCACCCTCGCCCCCGACCGGCGCCTGTGGCTGCTGAGGGCCCATCACATCCTCCTCGACGGCTACAGCTACAAGCTCCTCGGCCGCCGCCTGGCCGACACCTACAACGCGCTCGCCGAGGGCCGCGAGCCCGCCCCCGCCGTCTTCGCGCCCGTGGGCCGCCTCCAGGCCGAGGAGGCGGCCTACCTCGCCTCCGAACGCTGCGCCCGGGACCGCGCGTACTGGTCCCGGCGACTCGCCGGCCTGCCGGAGCCCGCGCGGCTCACGCGCCGCACAGCCGCCCCCGTGGCCCCCTTCCTGCGCCGCACCGCCGAACTGGACGGCGCCGACGCGCAGGCCCTGTCGGACGCGGCCGCCCGGCTCGGCGTCACCCGCACCGACCTGCTCACCGCCGCCGTCGCCGCCTACCTGCACCGCATGACCGGCGCCGAGGACCTGGTGCTGGGCATGGCCACGATGAGCCGGCTGGGCAGCGCCGCCCTGCGCACCCCGGGCACCGCCTCGGACATCCTGCCGCTGCGGGTGGCCGCCGGCCCCGGCACCGCGGTCGCCGACCTGGTCCGGGCGGTCGCCGGCGAACTCGTGCAGCTGCGGCGGCACCAGCAGTACCGGGGCGAGTTCATCCGCCGCGACCTCAACGTGCTCGGCACCGGCCGCCGGCTCCACGGTCCGGTGCTGAACATCGTGCCGTTCACCGAGGCCCTCGACTTCGGCGGCCACCCGGCCACCTGGCACCACCTCTCCGGCGGCGCCGTCGACGACCTCCAGATCACGGTGCGGCCCGGGACCCGGCCCGACGGGCTGTGGCTGGCCTTCGACGCCAACCCCGCCCTGTACGACGAGGACGAACTCGCCCTGCACCGCGACCGGTTCCTGCTGCTCCTGCGCCGACTGGCGCAGGCCGCGCCGACCACCCCCGTGGGAGACCTGGACCTGTTGCTGCCCGGCGAGCACCCGCGCGACGCACCCGTGCGGGACTTCCCCGTCACCGCCACCCTCACCGACCTGTTCGAGCGGCAGGTCCGCGCCCGCCCGGAGAGCGTCGCGGTCACCAGCGACGGCGAACGGCTCACCTACGCGGAACTCGACGCCCGGGCCAACCGCCTGGCCCGGCTGCTGGCCGAGCGCGGCGCGGGCCCCGGCCGGGTGGTGGCGCTGGCCCTGCACCGGGGCCCGCGGCTGCTGCCCGCCCTGCTGGCCGTCCTCAAGACGGGTGCCGCCTACCTCCCCCTGGACCCCGGCCACCCGGCGGAACGCCTGCGGCTGGTCATGGACGACACCGCCCCCGTTCTCCTCGTCACCGAGACCGGCCTCGCGCCACGCCTCACCGGCGCCGTCCCCGCCGTCGTCCTGGACGATCCCGCCGTGGAGGCGGACCTCGCCGCCCGCCCGGCCGAGGCACCGACCGACGCCGGCCGGCAGGCTCCCGGGAGCCCGTCGGACATCGCGTACATCATCCACACCTCCGGCTCCACCGGCCGCCCCAAGGGCGTGCCCGTCCCGCACGCCAACGTCGTCCGCCTCTTCGCCGCGGCCGCCGAGCACTTCGACTTCGGCCCCGACGACGTATGGACGCTGTTCCACTCCTACGCCTTCGACTTCTCGGTGTGGGAGATCTGGGGCGCCCTGCTGCACGGGGGCCGCCTCGTCGTCGTCCCCCACGCCGTCAGCCGCTCGCCCCGCGACTTCCTGCGGCTGCTGCACCGCGAGGGCGTCACCGTGCTCAACCAGACGCCGTCCGCCTTCGAACAGCTCATCGACGCCGACGCCGACGGGGCTGCCGACGGCGGCCCGGACCCGGCGCGCACCCTGCGCCACGTCGTCTTCGGCGGCGAGGCCCTGCGCCCCGAGCGCCTGCGGCCCTGGGCCGACCGGCACGGACTGGACAGCCCGGCGCTGGTGAACATGTACGGCATCACCGAGACCACCGTGCACGTCACCCACCACCGCCTCACCGAGGCCGACCTGACCGACCCCCGCCGCGCGAACCTCATCGGCAGGCCGCTGGCGGACCTGCGGGTGCACCTCCTCGACCCCGAGGGCCGACCCGTGCCGCCCGGCGCGGTGGGCGAGATGTACGTCGCCGGCGCGGGCGTGGCCGCCGGGTACCTCGGCCGGCCCGAACTGACCGCCGAACGGTTCCTCGACGACCCCTTCGGGCCGGCCGGCGGCCGGATGTACCGCTCCGGCGACCTGGCCCGCCGCCGCGCCGACGGCGCCCTGGAGTACCTCGGCCGCGCCGACCAGCAGGTCCAGCTGCGCGGCTTCCGCATCGAGCCCGGCGAGATCGAGACCGTCCTCGCCGCCCACCCGCGCGTGGCCCGCGCCGCGGTCGTCGTACGCCGCGCCGACAACGGCGCCCGGCACCTCGTCGCCTACACGGTGCCCGCCGGGCAGGAGCCGCCCGCCCCGGCGGAACTGCGCGCCCACGCCGCCGCCCACCTGCCCGACCACATGGTCCCCGCGGCCTGCGTCGCCGTCGACGCGCTCCCGCTGACCGCCAACGGCAAGCTCGACACGGACGCCCTGCCCGCACCCGACTTCACCGCGACCGCGTCCGGCGCCCGCCCGCGCACCCCGCAAGAGGCGCTGTTGTGCGCCCTGTTCGAGGACGTCCTGCGGCTGCCGCGCGACACCGTCGGCGCCGACGCCGGCTTCTTCGACCTCGGCGGCGACTCCCTGCTCGCCACCCGCCTGCTGGCCCGGCTGCGGCACAGGACCGGAGCCGAGGTGCCCATCACCGCCCTGTTCGACGGCCCGACGCCGGCGGGCCTCGCCCGGCGGCTCGCCGACCTGTCCGGGACCGCCCACGACCGCCCGGTGCTCGGGGAGGCCGAACGCCCCGAACGCCTCCCGCTGTCCTACGCCCAGGAACGCATGTGGTTCCTGCACCGGCTCGACGACGCGGCGGCCACCTACAACATCCCGCTCGTCGTGCCGCTCGGCCCCGCCGTGGACGCCGACGCGCTGGACGCGGCGCTCGGCGACGTCGCCGAGCGGCACGAGAGCCTGCGCACCGTGTTCGCCGAGCGGGACGGCGTCCCCCACCAGCGGATCCTGCCGCCCGGTGAGCTGCGCCCGCGGCTGCGCCGGGTGGACTGCCCGGCGGACGAGATCGCCGCCCACGTCACCGCGGCCGGTCGGCACCGCTTCGACCTGACCGGCGAAAGCCCCCTGGCGGCCTGGCTGTTCGGGACGGGCAAGGAGCGGACCCTGCTGCTGGTGCTGCACCACAGCGCCGCCGACGGCTGGTCGCTGCGCCCCCTCGCCGACGACCTGACCGCCGCCTACGCCGCCCGCCGCGCGGGCCGCGCCCCCGCCTTCGACCCGCTGCCGGTGCAGTACGCCGACCACGCCCTGTGGCAGCGCGCCCTGCTCGCCCCCGGCCCCGACGGCACGGGACGGCTGGAGCGGCTGACCGCCCACTGGCGCGAGGCTCTCGCCGCACTGCCCGAGGAGTGCACGGTCCCCGGCGACCGCCCCCGCCCCGCCTCCCCGCGCGGCGACGGGGCCCACGTCGCCGAGACCCTGGACGCCGCACTCCACCGCGACCTGCTGCACCTGGCCGAACGCGAGGGCGCCAGTCTGTTCATGGTGCTGCACGCCGCCGTGAGCGCCCTGCTCAGCCGGTGCGGAGCGGGCGAGGACATCGTCGTCGGCACTCCCGTGGCGGGTCGCTCCGAACCCGCCCTGGACGACCTGATCGGCCTGCTCGCCAACACCCTCGTGCTGCGCGCCGACACCTCCGGCGACCCCGCGTTCCGGGACCTGCTCGCCCGGCTGCGCCCGCGGGTCCTGGCGGCGCTCGACCACCAGGACCTGCCCTTCGACCGGCTGGTGGACGAGCTGAACCCGCCCCGCCGCCCCGGCCGGCACCCGCTGTTCCAGGTCATGCTGGCCCTGCAGAACAACGAACCCGCCGTCCTGCGCCTGGACGACCGGGAGACGCCGCTGCGGCCCAGCGCCACCGGCACCGCCAAGTTCGACCTGTTCGTCGACGTCCTCGAACGGCACGGCCCGGACGGCGCGCCCGGCGGACTCGACCTGCACCTCGAGTACGCCACGGACCTGTACAACGCCTCCACCGCGGGACGACTGGCGCGCGCCCTGGCGGAGCTGCTGCGCGCGGTGTGCGCGGACCCGGACCGCAGGATCGGCGACCTTCCGGCACCGCCGCCGCGCACCCCGGCCGCACCCCGCGAGGCCGACGCCGCCGCAGTGACGGACGCGGCCCTGGCCGTGCCCGGAATCCGCGACGCGGTCGCGCTGCCCGGGCCCGACGGCACCCCGCCGCGGCTGTTCGTGGTGCCGGGCCGCGCGGAGGCCGCCGAGCGCGTCGAACACATCCTCGCCGAGGCCGGCCACGGCGAGGTCCGTCTCACGGCGGTCAACGGCCTGCCCCGCACCGTCGACGGCGCGCTCGACACGGCCGCACTGCACGCCCTGCCCCCGCTCGACCGCACCGCCGCCGAGTCCTGGCGCCGGCACCTGTCCCGCGTCCCCGGCGTCCGGACCGCCGAAGCCGCCGTGGAGGACGCCCCGGAAGAGCTGCCCCGCCGGCACGCCGGCCCCGCGCGCCGCGCCGCCCCGCCGGCGCCCGCCGATGGCCCGCGCACGGCGTCCGGAACCGTCCCGGCGCTCAGCGAGGGACCGGAACTGGCCGAACCGACCGTCCCCGGCTGGGCGCAGGCCCTCGTACGCGCCGCCGAACACGGTCACGGCGACATCGTGCACGTGCACGCCGACGGCGCCGAGACACGGCGCAGCTACGCGTCCCTGCTCACGGAGGCCTCCCGGGTGCTCGCCGGGCTGCGTCGCGCCGGGCTGCGCCCCGGCGACCCGGTGATCCTCCAGTGCGACGCCACCGAGGACTTCCTCGCCGTCCTGTGGGGCTGCGTCCTCGGCGGTTTCGTCGCCGTCCCGCTGACCGTCCCCGCCTCCTACGACACCCCCTCCGCCGCCCTCACCAAGCTGGAGGGCATCTGGCGGATGCTCGGCCGCCCCTGGATGGTGTGCTCCCCGGCCCTGGAGGCCGGCCTGCGCGACCTGGCCGGCCGTCAGGACTGGCCCGGGCTGCGGCTGACGACGGCCGACGCGCTGCGGGATGCGCCCGAGGACCGCGGCTGGCACGCCGCCCGGCCCGACGACCTCCTCCTGATGCTGATGACGTCCGGCAGCACCGGCCTGCCCAAGGCCGTCCGGCTGACCCACCGCAACGTGCTGACCCGGTCCGCCGCCACCGCGGCCATGAACGGGCTCGGCGAGCGGGACGTCTCCCTGAACTGGATCCCCCTCGACCACGTCACCGGCGTGGTGATGTTCCACCTGCGCGACGTCTACCTCGGCTGCCGGCAGATCCACGCGCCGACCTCCTGGATCCTCCAGGACCCGCCGCGCTGGATGGACCTCGCCCACCGGCACCGGGTCACCGTCACCTGGGCGCCCAACTTCGCCTTCGGACTCCTAGCCGAGCACGCCGACCGCTTCCGCGACCGGCAGTGGGACCTGACGCCGATGCGGCTGGTGATGAACGCCGGCGAGGTCGTGGTGGCCGCGGCGGCCCGGCGGTTCCTGCACACGCTGAAGCCGTTCGGACTGCCGCAGGACGTGATGCACCCCGGCTGGGGCATGTCGGAGACCTGTTCCGTCGTCACCGACGCCGTGCTGCCCGCCGAACCGACCGGCGCCGACGAGACGTTCGTCAGCTGCGGCCTGCCCTACCCCGGCTTCGCCATGCGGATCGTCGACGAACGCGGCACCCTGCTCACCGAGGGCGACGTCGGCCGGTTCCAGGTCCGCGGCACCTCCGTGACCGGCGGTTACCACGACAACCCGGCCGCCAACGCCGAGGCGTTCACCGACGACGGCTGGTTCGACACCGGCGACCTGGCCTTCCTGCGCGACGGCGAGCTGTACATCACCGGCCGCGCCAAGGACGTCATCATCGTCAACGGCGTCAACCACTACAGCCACGAGATCGAGGCCTGCGTCGAGGAACTGCCGTACGCGGTAAGGAGTTTCACCGCCGCCTGCGCGGTGCGCTCCGACCCGTCGGCGACCACCGACGAACTCGCCCTGTTCGTCCACCTCGCCCCCGGGCACGACCCCGCCACCGCCCTGCGCGAAATCTCCGGCAAGGTGACCCGGGAGATCGGCGTGAGCCCCGCCTTCCTCGTGCCGGTCCCCGCCGACGCCATCCCCAAGACCGAGATCGGCAAGATCCAGCGGACCGGACTGCGCAAGAGCTTCGAGGCGGGCGCCTTCGACGACGCGGTCCGCGAGGCCCAGTTGCTGCTCGGGACGGCCGCCACCCTGCCCGACTGGTTCCTGCGCCCGGTGTGGCAGCGGGCCGAACGCCACCGCCCGCGCCCGGCGGCGGCCGGCCGGCACACCCTCGTCCTCGCGGGCGGCGACCCCCGCGCCCACGACCTCGCCGGGCGCCTCGCACGGGCGCTCCGGGCCGACGGCGGGCTGTGCACGCAGGTCACCGACGGACCGTCGTACACCCGCCTCGACGCCGCCCACCACCGGGTGAGGCCCGCCGACGAGGACGACCACACGGCGCTGCTGCGGGCCCTCGAAGCCGACGGCCGGCCGGTCGACGCCATCGTGCACCTCGGCGCCCTGCACACCCCCCACACCGCCGACCCGGCGCACGCCGACACCGCGGCCGTGTCCCTGCTCGCGCTCGCCCGGTCCCTCGCGGCCCGGCCCGGCGGACCGCGCCCCGCGGACCTGCTGTACGTGACCGCGGGGGCCCAGGCCGTCGACGCCGACGACCGCCCCAGTCCGGCCCACGCCATGGCCGGCGCCGTACTGAAGTCGCTGCGGGAGGAGCTCGGCGGCCTGCGCTGCGTCCACCTCGACCTCGACCCGCACGACGACGCGGACCCCGTGCCGCTGCTGCTGGCCGAGGCGGCCGGCGTCCCCGCCGACACCGAGGTCGCCCACCGCCGCGGCCGGCGCCTGGTCCGCAGGCTGGCCCCGCTGCCCGAGCCCGCGACCCGCACGGGCCCGCCCGCAGCCGACGGCTTCCACCTCGTCAGCGGGGGACTGGGCGGCGTGGGCGCCGAAGTCGCCGCCCACCTGCTGCGCACCCCCGGCGCCCGGCTCCTCGTCCTCGGCCGCACGCCCCTGCCCGCACCGGGCACCCGGCCCGACGCCGCAGGGACCGCCGCCGCCCGCGCCGAGACCCACCGGCGGCTGCGCGAGCTGGGCGAGGTCCGGTACGCCTGCGCCGACGTGACCGACGAGCGGCAGGTCCGCGAAGCCGTCCGCGCCGCCGCCGAGCACTGGGGCGCGCCCCTGGTGTCCGTCCTGCACCTGGCCGGGGCCCTCGTCGAACGCCCCGTCGGCGAACTCGGCCCCGACGCCTGGCGCGAGGCCCTGGACGCCAAGGTGCGCGGCGCCTGGACCCTGCACAATGTCGCCGCCGACCACCCGGTCGCCTCCTTCGTCACCTTCTCCTCGGTGAACGGCTGGTTCGGCGGCGCCCTGAACACCGCCTACGCCGCCGCCAACGCCTACCTCGACGCCCTCGCCCTGCACCGCCGCGCCCTCGGCCTGCCCGCGCAGAGCCTGGCCTGGAGCATGTGGCGCGAGCACGGCATGAGCAGCGGCTACCGGCTCACCGCGCTCACCGAGGCCCGCGGCTACCGCGTCCTGGACACCAGCGCCGCGCTGCGCTCCTTCGACCTGGCCCGCACCCTGGACGAACCCCACCTGCTGATCGGCGCCGACCGCAGTGCGGCCTGGGTGCGCAGCCACGCCCTCGAACCGGCCCGGCAGGTGCGCCGGCTCGCCGGCCGCGTCGCCCTGGAGGACGGCGCCGACCTCGGCGCGCTGTACCGGGCCGCCGCCGAGGCCGCGGAGGGCGACCACTGGGTGCTGCGCGCGGCCGGCGGCACCGGACAGGCCGCCGCGTCCGCCGACCGGACGGGGGAGCGGCTGCGGGAGCTGGAGAGCAGACTCGCCGGCCTGTGGCGCGAGGTGCTGGGCCGCGACCGGGTCGGCCCGGACGAGAACTTCTTCGACCTGGGCGGCAACTCGCTGCTCCTGGTCTCCGCCCAGAGCGCCGTCAACCGGGCCTTCGGCTGCGAGCTGACGGTCGTCGACCTCTTCGCCCACCCCACGGTGCGCGCCCTGGCCCGCCACCTGTCGACCCCGACCGGACCGCAGGCCCCCGCGACCACCGGCGCCCCGCCGACGGCGGACCCGCAGGCGCCGCCGCAGACCGACGGTACCGGGCCGAGCGGCCTGGACCTCGCCAAGGAACGAGCCCAGCGGCAGCGCGCGGCCCGCGCCCGCCGCTCCGCACGGCACGGGAAGGACCGAGGCCATGCATGAGACCACCGAACCGTACGACGAGCAGCCGCCGGCCGTCGCCGTGATCGGCATGGCGGGCCGCTTCCCCGGCGCGGACGACCTGGACGCCTTCTGGGACAACCTGGCCGCCGGACGGGAGTCGGTGCGGCCCGTCACCGACGAGGAGTTCCTCGCCGCCGGCGGATCCGAGCGCGACCTCGACGACCCCGCGCTGGTCCGCATGGTGTCCGTCGTCGAGGGGATCGACCGCTTCGACTCCGGGTTCTTCGGCTACAGCCCCGCCGAGGCGGCCGTCGTCGACCCCCAGCAGCGGCTGCTGCTGGAGACGGCGTACCACGCCCTGGAGGACGCCGGCTGCCTCGGCTCCGACACCGAGACCGGCACGTTCGGCGTGTACGCCGGCAGCGGCGACAGCCGCTACTACCCGGCCCACGTCCACCCCCGCTACGCCGGGCGGCCCGGCTCGGTGGAACTCGTCCACGCGGCCACCGCCAACTCGCTCGGCACGCTCGCCACCCGCGTCTCCTACGAACTCGGGCTGACCGGGCCGAGCGTCTCCCTGCAGACGGCCTGCTCCACCGCGCTCGTCGCCGTGCACACCGCCTGCCAGGACCTGCTCGACCACCGCTGCGACACCGCCCTCGCCGCCGCCGTCTCCCTCAACCCCTCGGCGCTGCTCGGCTACCGCTACGTGCCCGGCGGGCCCTTCTCGCCGGACGGACACTGCCGCGCGTTCGCCGAGGACGCGGCCGGCACCTCCTCCGGCGACGGCGTCGGCGCCGTCGTCCTCAAGCGACTGGAGGACGCCCTCGCCGACGGCGACCGCATCCGCGCCGTCGTCCGGGGCAGCGCCGTCAACAACGACGGACGCCGCAAGGTCGGCTTCAGCGCGCCCAGCGCCGCCGGCCAGACCGAGGTCGTCCTCGCGGCACAGGCCCAGGCGATGACCGACGCCGGCACCATCGGCCTGGTCGAGGCGCACGGCACCGCCACCCTCCTCGGCGACCCGATCGAGGTGGCAGCACTCACCGAGGCCTTCCGGCAGTCCACCCGACGCCGCGGCTACTGCGCCCTCGGCTCGGTGAAGACCAACATCGGCCACCTCGGGGCGGCCGCCGGCATCGCCGGACTCATCAAGGCCGTCCTCGCCCTGGAACACCGGCAGATCCCCCCGAGCCTGCACTTCGACCGGCCCAACCCGCACATCGACTTCGCCGCCGGGCCCTTCCGCGTGCCCACCACCCTGGAGGACTGGCCGGCGGACGGACACCCCCGGCGCGCCGCGGTCAGCGCCTTCGGCATCGGCGGCACCAACGCCCACGTCATCCTGGAGGAGGCGCCGCCCGCCCCGCCCGCCCCGCCCCGGGAACCGGCGCACGGCCGCCTGGTGCTGCCCCTGTCCGCGCGCACCGCCGGCGCCCTGCGCGGCCAGGCCGACGCCCTCGCCCGCCACCTCGAAAGGCGGCCGGACCTGCGCCTGGACGACGTCGCGCACTCCCTGCGCACCGACCGGCCCCGGCTGCGCCACCGCCTGGCCGTGACCGCCGCCTCCCGCGAGGAGGCCCTCTCCGCGCTGCGCGACGCCGTGCCCACGACGCCGCCCGTGCCGGACGAACCCGTACGCGTGGCGTTCCTGCTGCCGGGCGGCGGCACCCAGTACCCCGGCATGGGCGCCGAACTGCACCGCACGCACGACGTCTACCGCGACTGCGTCGACGCCTGCGCGCGCATCCTGCGCCCCGTCCTCGGCGCCGACCTGCGCGACGCCCTGTTCGGCCGCGACCGGGCCGACACCACGAGCACGTTCCTCGGCCTGGTCGTCACCGAGTACGCCCTCGCCCGCACCCTCATGGAGGCCGGCGTCCGCCCGGACGCCCTCATCGGCCACTCGCTCGGCGAGTACACGGCCGCCTGCCTGGCCGGCGTGTTCGACCTCGACGAGATGCTGCCCCTGGTCACCGAACGCCTCCGGCTCATCGGCTCCGCGGGCGGGGCCACCGTCGGGGTGGCGGCGCCCGCCGAGGACGTGCTGCCCCTGCTCGGCGACGACCTGTCCCTGGCCGCCGTGAACGGACCCGCCGCCTGCACCGTCGCCGGACACGACGACGCCGTCACCCGCTTCGAGGCCGAACTCGCCCGCCGAGGACTGCCGTTCCGCCGGCTGCGCATCCCCGCCGCGGCGCACTCCCACGTCCTGGACCCGGTGCTGGACACGTACGGGAAGCACCTGCGCGGCGTCACCCTGCGCCCGCCGCGGATCCCGTTCGTCACCAACGTCACCGGCACCTGGATCACCGACGCACAGGCGACCTCGGTGCGGCACTGGATCGACCACACCCGCGGCACCGTGCGGTTCGCCGACGGCGTCACCGCCCTGTGGGAGCACCGCCCCGTCCTGGTGGAGATCGGACCGGGCGACACCCTCACCAAGCTCGCGGCGGCGCAGCTCGCACAGGACACGCCGGTGACGGTGACCACCATGCGGCACGCCAAGGCCGACGCCGACGACGGGTTCGTCCTCGCCGAGGCGCTCGGCCGGCTGTGGAGCGCGGGCGTGGACCGGGCGCTCCCCGAGGTGCCGGGCGCGCCCCGGCGCGCCCCGCTGCCTCCCTACGCCTTCGAACGGCACCGCCACTGGATCGACGCCCCCGGCGCCCGCACGGACCCCGGCACGCCGGACGCCGGGACGGCGGCGGAACCCGGGCCGCGCCTCGGCCCGCGGCCCCGCCTGACCACCGAGCACGTGCCCCCGCGCACCGAGCGCGAACAGGCCGTGGCCCGGCTGTGGGAGGAGACCCTCGGCATCGGCGGCATCGGCGTCCACGACAACTTCTTCGACCTGGGCGGCGACTCGATGCGCGCCGTCCTGCTGGCGGGCCGGCTCGGCCAGGCCGGCGTGCTCGACGTGCCCGCCGCCGCCCTGCTGGCCGCGCCCACCGTGGCCGGACTGCTCACGGCCGCCGACGACTCCGCGACGCGCGACCAGGGCGGCGGCGGGAACGCCCTCGCGCCCCTCCTGCCGCTGCGGGCCGAAGGCGCCGCCGCGCCCCTGTTCTGCGTCCACCCCGGCGCGGGCGTCTCCTGGCGCTACACGGGACTGCTGCCCCACCTCGGCGGCGACCAGCCGGTCTACGGCATCCAGGCCGCCGGCCTCGACGGCGCCGCGCCGCCCGCGCCGGACGCGGCGTCCATGGTCGCCTCCTACGTCGACCTCGTCCGCGAGGTGCAACCGCACGGCCCCTACCGCCTGCTGGGCTGGTCCTACGGCGGCTTCGTGGCGCACGCCATGGCCTGCGCCCTTCAGCGGCGGGGCGAGCGGGTGGAACTGCTGGCGATGCTGGACGCGCCCCAGCCGCACGGCGCCGCCCACGACACCGAGGCCGCCGAACGCCAGGTGGCGTCCCTGCTGGCGAGGGTGGCCGGCCTGCCCGTCGAGCCGGGAGCGGCCGAGGCGCCGCGCGTCGCGGCCGTCCTGGACCGGATCGACGCCGCCCTGGCCGCCGATCCGGCGAGTTCGCCCGTCACCCGCGCCGAGGCCGAGGCCATCGCCGTCGTCATGCGCAACAACCTGCGCATCGCGCCCCAGTTCGCGCCCGGCGTCTTTGACGGGGACGTGCTGTTCTTCAGCGCAGCCCGGGAGGAGTCCGCCGGCTTCCCCGGCGACCTCGCCGTCCTGCCCGACAAGGCCGCGGGCTGGCGGCCCCACGTCGCCGGGACCCTGCACGAGCACCGCGTGCCGTGCGGTCACTACGAGATGACCGAACCCGAGCCCATCGCCCTGATCGGCGCCGCGGTCGCCAAGGCGCTGTGCCCGGCGTCCGACTGACCGCCCGACCCCCACCCCCTCGCCTCCCGTCCCCAGCGGACCCGACCGTCCAGGAGCCCCACATGACCGCGACCGCCCCCCAGGATCTCTACGAACTCGGTGACGCCCCCGAGATCGGCACCGTGCCGAAGCGGATGTACGCCTCGCTGATCCGCCAGGAACGCTACGGACAGCCCATCGACGCCTTCCGCACCGAAGTGGTCGACGTTCCCCCCGTCCGGCGCGGGCAGGTCCTCATCAAGGTGATGGCGGCCGGCGTCAACTACAACAACGTCTGGGCGTCCCTGGGACACCCGCTCGACGTGATCGCGGCCCGGCGGAAGGCCGGCGCCACCGAGGACTTCCACATCGGCGGCTCCGACCTGTCCGGCATCGTCTGGGCCGTCGGCGAGGGCGTGCGGGACGTCCGCCTCGGCGACGAGGTCGTCGTCCTGGCCAGCAGGTGGGACGAGACGGCCGAGGACATCCGCCTCGGCGCCGACCCGGCCTTCTCCACCAGCCAGCGCGTGTGGGGCTACGAGGAGAACTACGGCTCCTTCGCGCAGTTCGCCGTCGTCGACGACTTCATGTGCCACCCCAAGCCCGCCCGCCTGTCCTGGGCGGAGTCCGCCTGCTACATGGCGACGGCGGCCACCGCCTACCGCCAGCTCTTCGGCTGGGAACCGCACACGGTCCGCCCCGGTGACCCCGTGCTGATCTGGGGCGGGGCCGGCGGCCTGGGGAGCATCGCCATCCAGCTCGTACGGCACGTCGGCGGCATCCCGGTCGCCGTCGTCTCCAGCGAGGAGCGCGGCGAGTTCTGCATGAAGCTCGGCGCCCAGGGGTGGATCGACCGGCGCGAGTTCGACCACTGGGGCCGGATGCCGGACACCTCCGACGAGGCGGCGATGGCCCGCTGGCTGGCCGGGGCGCGCGCCTTCGGGCGGCGCTTCTGGGAGGTGCTCGGCGAGCGCCGCAGCCCGCGGATCGTCCTGGAGCACTCCGGCGCCGACACCATCCCCACCTCCATGTACCTGTGCGCCAACGGCGGCATGGTCGTCATCTGCGGCGGCACTACCGGCTACAACGGCGACGTGGACCTGCGCTTCCTGTGGATGCGGCAGAAGCGGCTCCAGGGCTCGCACGTGGCCAGCGCCCGCGAGGCCCGCGAGGTGACCCGGCTCATCGACCGGGGCTTCGTCGACCCGTGCCTGTCACGGACGTTCGGCTTCGAGGAGATCGGCCTGGCCCACCAGCTCATCCACGACAACCGCCACCCGGCGGGCAACATGGCGGTCCTGGTCAACGCCCGGGCCTGACCCGCTCCCGCACCGCCCGAGCCGCGCGCGCCGTCCGTCGTCACCCACGGCACCGCAGCCTCCGCCCGCAAGGGCGGGTGCCCTCGCGGTGAGGTGACGTCGTCCGGCCGGCAGGACCTTCGCCGTCTGCCGCGGCTTCAGCGCGTGGCCCGGCCGGCTGCTTCTCGGGTGATGTCGCCGTAGAGGCGGAAGAGGGCCGGGCGGGCCTCGCCCCGGTCGCGTTCGTGCAGAGCCGCCCAGCACCGGGCGATGAGCGTCCGGGCCTGGGCGCCGGGCCAGGGCCGGGGCAGGAGCTGGGGCGGCAGCAGCGGGTCGGGCTCCATGGCGCGGGTGAGTTCGGCGGCCAGTTCGACGGCGATGGTGACGAGTGCGGCCGGGGGGAGTCCGGCGGGGCCGGTGAGCCGGGCGAGGCGGGGCCGGGCGATGCGGCCGAGGCGGTGGTAGCGGTCGGCGATCTCCCGCAGGGGCCACAGGCGGCGGGCGAGTTCGGCGGGTTCCCGGGTCTCGCCCCTGCGCAGGTCCGTCGTGGTGAGGAGGGTGAGCGCGCCGTGGGCGCCGAGACGGTGGGCCGCTTCTTCGACGTACGGTTCCCATGGGTTGGCGCAGACGTACAGTCCGCCCTGGAGCGGGGCGCCGCCGAGGCGGACGAGCGTCTCGCGCAGGGCGTCCCGGGCGGTGCGCGCCGATTCGGGCACCGCGAAGGCGGCCAGGTGCCAGACGCCGTCCCAGGGAGCGAGCCCGGCGTCCTGCCGGAACGCGTGCCGCAGGAAGTCCGCGTTGGGGGCGAGGTCGCGCATGGTGTCCTCGGTCGCGTGCAGTTCCGCCTTGCGGCCTCGGCCTTCGTGGGTGAACCGGCCTTCGGCCACGAGTCGTTTGACGCACAGCCGTACCTGCTGGTCGCTCATGCCGAGGGTGTCGGCGACGGTGTACAGCTCGTCCGCGGCGACGGTGCCGTCCTCGCGGATCAGCGCGTGGACGAGCATGCGGGTGGGGACCTCGACGTGGTCGGTGTCGGCGCTCACGGCTTCCCCACCCCTCCTGTGGCGACCGGGCGGTGCATGGTGGTCACCGCGCCGAATCCGAACAGCCCGCGCAGGTAGGGCGTGTGCTCGGTCCGTACGGCCCTGAAGCCGCGCCGCTCGTACAGGGCCCGCGCGCGCGGGTTGGTGTCGATCACGTCCAGTCTGACCTCCCGGCAGTCCTGCTCCGCCGCGACGGCGGCCACTTCCTCGATGAGCAGGCTCCCGACGCCGCGGCCGCGCATGGCCGGGTCCACGGCGATGCCGTCCATGAGGAGCTGTCCGGGAGCCGGGCGACGTTCGAACAGGGCGAGGAGCACGAGTCGGCGCAGTCCCCGCAGATGCCCGTAGGCGCGCAGCACGGCACGGGCCGATCCCCCGGTGAGGGCCCGCCCGCCGTGCTGGTAGCCGGCGAGACCGACGAGCCGACCGTCGAGGAGCGCGCAGACCGCCCGGTCGGTGTTCAGGTGGGCGGCGAGGAAAGGCACCGCCTTGCCCGCCGGGTTCAGCGCGGGGCCGAGTTTGCGGCCGAAGGCCTCCCAGTACAGCTCGGCCGCCCGCCGTTCGGCGCCGGCCGGAACGCCCCGCCGCACCGTCACCGCTCCGGCTGCGGGGCCTGCCGCGTCCCGTCCCATGCCGTGCCTCCCGTCTTCCCGAATGGAGCCCAAAACTAACAGACTCTCAACGACCGTTCTGCTGATGATAGTTTTGGGTCTGCTGCACACCCGAGCAGAGGCGGCCCTTCCATGCGTCCCACCACCCAGCCCCGACGGCGCGGGCTCCGCATCGCCGTGTGGTCACTCGTCACGGCCCTGGCCATGGCCGTCGGCCTCGTCGGTGCGGTGCTGTGGCAGAACTCCTACGACATGGACGAACAGCGGGTCACCATCCGCCACGGCGGCCACACCCTCAACGGCGTACTGGCCACCCCCAGGGACGGCCGCGAGCGCCACGGCCTGGTCGTGTACGTCCACGGCGACGGCCCCGTCGACGCCACCCACGACGACGGCTACAAGCCCCTGTGGGAGGCGAACGCCAAGGCCGGGTACGCCTCCCTGTCCTGGGACAAGCCCGGCGTCGCGGGCGCGCCCGGAAACTGGCTCGACCAGTCCATGGACGACCGGGCCGACGAGGCAGCCGCCGCCATCGCCTGGGCCCGCGCCCGCCCGGACATCGACGGCGACCGGATCGGACTCTGGGGCGCCAGCCAGGCGGGCTGGGTCCTGCCGAAGATCGCCGCCAGGACGCCCGTGAGCTTCGTCGTCGCCGTCTCGCCCGCGATCAACTGGCTCCGGCAGGGCCGCTACAACCTCCTCGCCGAACTGCGCGCCGACGGCGCGTCAGCAGCCCGTACCCGGGAGGAGGTCGCCCAGAGCGACACCACCCGCCGGCTGCTGAGACAGCATGCGACGTACGAGGAGTACGTCCGGGCGATGGGCGGCGACGCGGACGGCATGACCGCCGACCGCTGGGCCTTCGTCTCCAGGAACTACACCGCGGACGCCACGCAGGACCTCCGCGCCCTGCGCGGCGTACCGGTGCTGCTGGCCCTCGCGGGCCATGACGTCAACGTGGACACCGCCGACACGGAGCGCACGTACCGCGAGGTGCTGGACGCAGGCGGTGCCTTGACGGTCGAGCGTTACCCGGACGCCAGTCACTCACTGCTCAAGCAGTCCGTCGAGCAGTCGGACCTCAAGATCACGCTCACCGCGCTGTTCCGCCCCCGCTCGCTCTTCGCGGACGGATTCCTGGCCGACCAAAGACACTTCATCGAGGAACTGGGCCGAAGCGGTCACGCCGCTCCATGAGGAACGGTCTGACGGCGTGGCCGGCTTCTCCGCGCTCTGCGAGTGCGGAGAAGCCGGCCCGTCCCCGAAACCTGCCGGGTGCGGACCGACGGGCGGGCAGGGCTCGGCTCTAGTGGCCGGCCGTCGGGTGCCACTCGCGGCGCAGGAGGCCGAAGATCCAGGAGTCGGAGACGTCGCCGTTGACGACGCAGTCCTCGCGGAGGGTGCCTTCGCGGACGAAGCCGAGCTTCTCCAGGACCCGGGCGGACGCCAGGTTGCGGGTGTCGGTCTCGGCCTGGACGCGATTCAGGTCCAGGGCGTCGAACGCCCACCGCAGGACGGCGTGCGCGGCCTCCGTGGCGTAGCCGTGGCCCCACGCGGCGGCGTCGAAGACGTAGCTCAAGGACGCGCTGCGGAAGGCGGGGTTCCAGCTGGTCAGACCGCACCAGCCGATGAACGCGCCGTCGCAGAGGCGGTCGACGGCCAGCCGCGCTCCCGTGCCTTCCTGCTCGATGGTCCGGCAGATCGCGATGAAGCGCTGGGCACGGGCCGGTTCGCTCCACGGCGGGGAGTCCCAGTAACGCAGCACGTGGGCGCTGCTGTGCAGCGCGTAGAGCGGTGCCGCGTCGGCCTCGGCGAACGGTCGCAGGCGCAGGCGGGCGGTGTGCAGATCGGGGGTGGGCAATGTCATGCGGAGCATGCTGCCGCGTCCCGCTCGGCCCTGACCATCCGTTTGTCCGGACGGTCGAGCGGCGCATAGGCGCCCGGTGACACGGCAGGCGTCGCGTGGTGACAGCGGCGACGCGCCCGACGAGCACCCGGTGCGGGCCGACCATGCCCTGCCCGGGCGCGAAGGCTGCGTCGCCCGGGCCCGCCGCCACGCCGCCGCGTTCCCCGACCGGGCCGGCGACGAGCATCGCCTGCGGGTCTCCGCACGGGCGAGAGACCTCGCACACCGTGCAGTGCGCTGACCTGCATGGTCAGGTCGCTCTACGAAGGGATCGTCCAGCGCGCCTCAGCACCGAACTCGCGTCTGCACGCCCACCTGCGCTGGTGCGACCGGAACGCCCGGCACCCCGACGTCCTGCCGCGCAACGTCGGAACGCGCCCGTGTTCTGGAGCCGGAAAGGAATCCGCCGGGGAGGTCGCCCCGTCGCTGCAACAGCCCGACCAGCACCGGATCGCTAGGAGGTCTCCTTGTGGACGGCTTCGATGTTGTTGCCGTCCGGGTCGCTGACGAACGCACAGTAGGCGCGGTACTCGCTCCACGCGCGGGGCCCGTGCCGGGAGGCGCCCCCGGCCGCTACCGCAGCCGAGTGGAAGGCGTCCACCGCATCCCGGCTGACTGCTGTGAACGCGATGTGCACCCCCGTGGTGACGGCGTCCACCGCGCGTTCCAGGGACAACGACGGCGTGTCCTGCCCCGGACTCCAGTACTCGGCGACGCCATCGGCCCGGTAGCCGACTCCGATCCCCAGAGCTTCCAGCGCGGAGGTGTAAAACCGTTCGCTGGCCTCGAAGTCCGAAGCGAAGACCCCGAGGTGATGGACGAAGGACGTCGTTGTCTCCATGGCGACCGAGCCTACGGACCAACACATCGAGCGACACGCTCCGACGCTCGACACCCACGGTGAACCTTCCCGGTCGCACCACTAGCCGCGATCATCACGCTCCGCCGCCCGCTTCCCGAACGCCACTTCTGCAAGGCCGGGTACACCAGGGCGCGGCCCTACCACGCTTTCGGGTGGTTTGAGGCTGTTTCGCAGCCTGGATATCTCGACAGTCGGATGATCCTCCTGGGTCGCACCCTGCGGCCCGGAAAGGGTGGTCCGTAGAGCGATGACTACGACGCGACGAACAGTCCTGGGCGCCGCCGCAGCAGCGTCCCTGTTGGCTCAGTTCACCGGAACAGCGTCCGCAGCTGCGGACGACAAGTGGGGAACGGTCACCGACGGTTGGGCCGAAGTCCGCTGGACCGGGCAGGTCCAGGCGGAGCTGGACCGGTTGGGGGCCGTCGTCGAAGCCGTGGCTCCGGCCCGGCTGGTCACGGACTCCCGGGGGTCGGCCGTGCGGTTCCCCGTGGGGTCCGGCAAGGGCGATCCCTCGCTCAGGCGCCTGTCGGAGGCCAGGGGCAGCGGTGTCCTGGACGGTGGGATCGAGGTCCGCACGCCGACCGGCGGCTTCCGGATCGTCAACCCCGAGAGCGTCCTGCGGGACGGGGTCGCGTCCGGGAAGTGCACGGTCAACGGCGTCGAGATCGGGCACCGCTCGGTGTTCCGGTGCGGTCTGGCCGAGGGCCTGCTGACCACCGACGGGGCGCCCGTGGGGCAGCCGCTGACGGTCCGCATCGGCGAGGTGCCGCTGCGCCCCACCCCCGAGCTGCTGGAGGTGTACACCGCTACTTTCGGCGCTCCTGTGTTCGACGCCGACACGGTGCTGGCGTATGTGACTGCCGAAGGCGTGTACACGCCGCCGAAGCCGTGAAGTGAGGGCCGGCCCCGAGCTCAGGAGGCAGGGGCCGGCTCCACCGGGCGGGTGGGACCGGGAAGGCCGCCGCCGAAGCGGCGCTGGCGGCCGGCGTACGTGGTGACGGCCTTCCGCAACTGCTCCAGCCCGAACTCGGGCCAGGGGTTGGGATCGAAGACCAGCTCGGCATAGGCGAGATGCCACGGCAGGAAGTTGCTGATTCGCTGCTCACCGGAGGTGCGGATCAGCAGATCGACGTCGGGAAGGCCGGGCACGTACAGGTTCCGGGCCACGTCGGCGGGGCCGATGTCCTCCGGCCGGATCCTTCCTGCGACCGCCTCGGCCATCAGCGCGCGGGCGGCTTCGGTCAGCTCCTCCCGCCCGCCGTAGTCGACGCAGACGGTCAGCGACAGGACGTCGTTGTTCGACGTCATGCTCTCCGCCAGTTCCAAGGAGGAGGCGAGCGACGGCTCGATGCGGTCGCGCCGCCCGCACCAGCGCACCCGCACACCCAGTTCGTGCAGCCACTCGATCCCCTGGGCGATCCCGTGACCCAGCGTATCGAACAAGACGGCCAGCTCCTCCTGGGAACGGTCCCAGTTCTCGGTGGAGAACGCGTAGATGCTCAGATGCCGCACTCCCAGCCGCAGGGCGGCGTTGACCAGGCGCATCGCGGCCCACTCGCCCGTCTGGTAGCCCCGGGAAACGGGCAGGCCCTGCCGTGCGGCCCACCGCCGGTTACCATCCATGATCACCGCGATATGGTCCGGCACCGCGCCGGCGTGCGGCCACGCGGGACGGCGAGCCGCTCCATCGGCCGCCACAAGCGGCTCGACGCCCTCAGTGAAGACCCGGGCCTGCCGGAGCGTGACCTCGTCGAACTGCAGCTGTGCGCCCAGGAGCAGGGCGTGCAGGAACGGCCGGTATTCGGGGGCCACCAGCTCGGCCACCGGCACCGCCTGCTCCAGCAGATCACGCCAGCGGCCGAGCTGGATGCTCACCAGCTCGTCCAGCACCTGGTGCCGCTCACCGCGCACAAGATCGCTGATCTCCAGCCCCAGCTGTCGCAGGTCGGCGCGCGGCAAGTAGCACCGGCCGGCAGCGAGGTCATCCGGCAGGTCCTCGAAGATGTCCACCAGCTGACACACCTCGCCCAGCACGGAGGTCAGCGAAGACACCTCCGCCCCTCTCGGCTCCAGCAGCGGAGTCCACATCTCGAAGACCGTTCCTGCTACTCCCCGCAGGTAGCGTCGTTGTTCGGCGAACGTCTCGAAAGCGGGCGGGGAGGCACAGTCGGTTCCGATCGCGTCGAGGAATTCCCCGATCACCGCGCGGTCCAGCCCCCACCGCAGCACTGTGTCCACGAAAGCCCGCCGCAGCGGGTGCTCACTGCGCCCCGCACGCAGTTCCCTCAGGGTCTCGGAACGCCACCGGGCGACCCGCTCCTCGCGGTCTGTCTGTGCTCCATGCTCGTCGGCGAGGCGATCGGTCCGCACCACGAAGCCGTGCACGGCCAGGATGTGGGGACGGACCGCGGCGGGCAGCACCCCGGCGGCCTTCCACAGCGGCGCCAGGAACTGCCTGGTCTCGGCCGCGCACAGCTCGTAGGATTCACGCAACTCGGTCGAATCGAACGCAGCCTGGTCCCCGAACACGTGCCGACCTCCCCTTCGACCGCGCCGCCGCTGCGGTTCCGCGGTACGGCGGGCGGCGACACCTCCTCCCCGGCCCGCGGCCGGGGACGTCCACCCTCCTCAACGACACACCGGTCGATCGGTACCGGCCTGGGTGATAATCCGAACAGCAGCCGCCGGGCGCGGTCGGCGGACACGTTGCCGCGGTCGCCGGGGGCGGTGCGCGCTGCTGGGTTCGGCCACCGAACTCGGGCCCCCTCCTCACGTGTCATCCAACCGGCGCCCCGGCCGCCTGAGTTCACGGCTTCGGCGGGCCGCCGACGGTCGCTCGCCCTCCGTCCCCGCATACCCGGCCGCTCACTCCCGTCGCAGGACCTGCCGCATCCAGCGGCGCTTGGGCGAGAGCACGGCGCAGACCTCCTCGAAGGGGAGTCGGGACGGCCGCGGAGGCTTGTGGACCGGGAGCTGCAGGCGTCCTGTCAGTGGCGCCGTCTAGGTTGTGCGCATGGCCACGTTCACGGACTTCAACTTCAAGCTCATCGTCGTCGAGCAGCTGATGTACATCGACGAGACGCTCACGCCTCGGTTTCGCCTCGCCGATCTCCTCAAGGAGAAGGGGCTCGGCGACGACCCCTGGCAGTACGCGCAGCAACACGGCCTGGCGTACCAGGTTGTGCCCGAGGCACGCAGCCACTTCGCATCACTGGAGATCAGCGACGACCTCCTGGCCGGCGTCGAGGAGCTGTGCATGGACGGCGGTAACCAGGTGTACCAAGAGTGCGCCCCGGTCTGGGACGGCGAGGACGACTTGTTCGACGTCTCTTCCCTCGACGACCTCGTGCTGCTTCCGAACCTTCGGCGCGTCCTCGGCTCCGAGTTCCTGGGCCCTGAGTTGCGGAGCGTCCTCGGCGCCCGCGGCATAGTCGCCGACTGACGTCGCGAACGAACGGCCTCGGCCACAGGCGGGAAACTGGTCAGCGGCCAGGAAGGTGACGGGGCGACGGCGTGGACACACCCCCCGGGGTGGAGGTCCCACAGCAGTTGCGGGTGTTCCCCGGCGGAGTGGGGATGGGCGAGGTCGGGTCGGCGGGCCCGGGGCTCATAGATGTCGAGCGCGAGAGAGGACATTGCGCGGGCCGTCGAAGAAGGCCCCGAAGCCGGTCAGAGGGGGGAGCGCATCCGGCGTGACACGAACCCGGCGAGCACCGGCGACAGAACCCGCCGGCCCCCACCGACGAGACGGTGTCCTCGCCCCTTCGGGCGAGGGCACGTTGATCCGGTGGCAGACCCTGGGC
The DNA here is from genome assembly GCF_040611575.1 of Streptomyces sp. NPDC006610. Classification (NCBI taxonomy): domain Bacteria; kingdom Bacillati; phylum Actinomycetota; class Actinomycetes; order Kitasatosporales; family Streptomycetaceae; genus Streptomyces; species Streptomyces sp. NPDC006610. The sequence continues at coordinate 165,349 of NZ_JBEXOP010000007.1, read as the reverse complement.
CGGACCACTCCGAAGCTCCGTACTCCCCAGGCGGCGGACCGCTGGACCTGGATCCTGATCGTCGCTCACACCCGGCTCCGGCTCGCCCGGCCTGTTGCCGAGGAGTTCCGCCGGCCCTGGGAGAAATCCACCACCTCCGACCGGCTCACCCCGGCCCGGGTCCGCCGGGGGTTCAGGACATCCGCGCTCACCCCGCCTCCCCGACCCGTGTTCCGGAACCGGGCGGCGACGGCTTCCACCACGCTGGCCCCGCAGGACTGTGCGCCCGGATGAGAGACGGCCGGAGGGGCGGTCGGCACGGGACCATGCGGACGCCGGTCCCGGGCCGGGAACGTCGTCCGGCGCCGCCGGGGAGGCCGGACGACGAACTGGGCCCATTGGTCCCCGCAACCGTGCCCCCGTGCAGGGGCGAGGAGCCTCAGACGGTGAACTCCCGTATCACCGTGTTGCGGAACACCGCCCGGCCGTCGATGGTGAACAGCGCGAGCCGGTCGTCGATGAGGTACGGGAATGCCTGTGAGGTGTGCACATAACGGCCGTCGTCCACGAACATCTCCACCGATGTACGGTCCACCAGCACTCTCAGGCGCACCCGTCGCGCCGACGGATCGAACGGGCTCTTGCTCTCCTGCCAGCGCCCCGAGGCGTCCGGGTTGACGGTGGACCTGCGATTGAGGAAGGCGTAGTCGCGGTACACCCCCGCGTCGACATGGCGGCCGCCGTCGTTGGAGCGGCGCAGTTGGAGACCTGCGCCGGTGAGCTGCTCCCAGGTGATCTCGCAGGTCACCTCGTATGCGGTGCCGCGGTAGTCGAGTACACGTGTGCCCTCGACCGCGAGGTCGCCCAGGCTCAGTGTGCGTGAGACATAGCGGTCCAGGGCGGCGATCGGGCGTGAGACGAGGTGGTAGGCGCCGGTGGCGGCGCGCTTGAGCGTGACCTCGCGGACGATGGAGTCGGTGCCGTTGAAGCCGTCGGTGTCGATGGTGGGCGTGGTGTTGGCGTAGTCCCAGTTGTTCAGCCAGCCGATGGCGTAGCGGGCGCGCTCGTCGAGGGTGCCGCTGGTGGTCCGTTTCTCGAAGGTGACGGCGCCGTACCAGTCCCAGCCGTGGTCGAGCCACTGCGGGTCCGACGTGTCGGGGGCGAAGGCGCTGCCGTCGAAGGCGCCGGTCCAGTAGGCGTAGGTGTTGGGCAGCCCGGCGCCCTTGCCGTTGGCGCTCACCCCGAGCACCCACTTCGCGGTGCCGTCCTCGGCGATGATCCGGAACAGGTCGGGGCACTCCAGCACGCCGATGCCGTCCTTGATGAAGCCGCCGGCGTACGTCCACCTCTTCAGGTCCGTCGAGTGGTAGAAGCCCACCTTGTTGTTCTCGGCGAGCGCCATCACCCACCGGTTGCGCTGTTCGTCGCGGATCACCTTCGGGTCGCGGAAGTCGCGGGCGCCGGGATTGGGCAGGACCGGGCCGGTGCCGTGAGGACGGAAGGTGCGGCCGCCGTCGGTGGAGTAGTACAGGTACTGGGCCTGTGCACCGCCCGCCGGTTCCATGGTCGCGAGCACGATGACCGCGCCGGCGCCGAAGCCCGCCGTGTTGCGCGTGTCCACGACCGCCGAGCCCGACCAGACGTCCCCGTTGGGCGTGGTGTCCTTCGGGACGGCGATGCCGCGGTCGGTGAAGCGGACCAGGTCGGTGCTGGTGACCAGGCGCCAGGCGGTTCCTGTCGTGGTGCCGCCGGCGAAGTAGTCCGGGTTGTACAGGTAGTAGTAGTGGTACTCGCCGTCGATCCAGACCGGGCGCTGCGGGTCGTTCTTCCACTGGTCGGGGACGGTGAAGTGGTACGCCGGCCGATAGCTGGCGCAGGTCGGGGCGGCGGCCCGGGGTCCCGCCGCGGCGGGACCCGACGTGGGCAGGAGTGCGGCGCCGGCGCCCGCGGCGGACCCGGCGAAGAGTGCTCGTCTGGACAGTCCACGCATCACGCATCGTTCCTTTCGTTCGAGCGAGCCCGGCAAGCGACGGCTCGGAACGGCGGCTCATGTTGAACCAGGACTGTAGACCTAACTCGTTAAAGGTCAAGGGTCTCGCATGTCTTGACAGGGCTGCTGCGCGGTTCCCATCATCGTCGGCACCAACCCATGACTAACACGCGTTAGGCACGCCCGATGACCGACTTGCACACCCGCCGCAGCCTGCTGCGGTACGGCGCCTACGGCGCGGCGGCCGCCGCGCTGGCCGGCACCGCCGCCTCCTGGGACCGGCTCACCGCGGCCGACATCCCCGGCCGCGACGACGACTCCCTCGTCGTCGCCACCCTGGGCCCCGCCTACGGCCCGGCCGCCGTGCGCACCCTCACCGAGGGCTTCGCCGAGCGCCACCCCGACATCAAGCTCCGGATCAACGCGGTGCAGGCCGTCGACTGGTCGGACTTCTTCGCCAAGATCCTCACCCAGATCGCCGCGGGCACGGCCCCCGACCTGGTCTACGTCGCGACGGAGGGCGTGCAGCTGTTCGCGCAGCGGCTCGGGGCGCCCCTGGACCGCTGGGTCCGGCGGGACGCCGACGAGCTGCGGGAGTACTTCGCCGACGTCCACCCCTCACTGGTGGAGTCGATGATGTACGAGGGCAGCCTGTACCAGCTGCCCGTGGAGTTCAACGCGGCCGACATGTACCTCAACCGGCAGGTGCTGCGACGGGCCGGCGCAGACCATCCGCCGCCCGACTGGACCCGGGAGGACTTCACCGCGCTGCTGCGCCGGATGAAGAAGTCGAGCGACTCCCACTTCACGCCGTACTTCTGGACCAACCGGCTCTGGGGCGGGGTGGTGCCCTGGCTCTTCGCCGGCGGCACCAACCTGCTGGCCGAGTCCAAGGCGCCCGGCGGAGACTGGCTGTGGGACGCCTTCTACCCGGCCGACCAGCGCCAAGGGCGCGGCGGCGGCTTCCGCTGGACCACCCCGCAGGCGACCGGCGCCCGGTTCGAGGAGACGTACGAGTACCTGGCCTCCCTCATCGAAGAGGGCCTGTGCACCCGCCCCGAGGGCGGCAACGGGCAGAACCTGGTCGGCGTGTTCTCCACGGGCCGGGTCGGGGTGACGCCCGCGGGCGGCTTCTGGGCGGGCGGCCTGCACCAGGCGGGGATGCCCGCCGACGGCTACGACGTGCAGTACTTCCCGCGCTGGCGCACCCAGCGCCACCAGTTCGGAGCGGCGGGCTACGCGCTGCTGCGCACCTCCGACCGGCAGGAGGAGGCGTGGGAGTTCATCAAGTACGCCGCCCGCAAGGACACGCTCACCCGGCTGTTCACCACCAACCAGACCACCCCGGCGCGCCGCTCGATGCTGACCGCGGGCCGCTACCGGGAGACCGGCCCCGACCACTGGCGGGTCTTCTACGACACCCTCGACCGGTTCCCCGACACGGGGCCGATCCCGGCGCCACCGCAGGTGGCCGAGGTCGAACAGGTGCTGCTGAAGCACACCGGCACCGCCTTGTCCTCCCCGCGCGCGGTGCGTCCGGCGCTGCGCCGGCTCCAGGGCGATCTGGAGAAGGCCATGGAGCGTGACGTATGACGAACACCCAGAAGATCCCCCCGGTCCGGTCGCAGTCGGCGCTCCGGCCGCCCGCCGCGGTCCGACCTTCCGCGCGGGAGCGCGGCACGCGGCTGCTGGCCGCCCTGTTCCTGGCGCCGACGATCGTCGGCATCGTCGTCTTCACGGTCGTCCCGATCGTCGGCTCGGTGGTGCTGAGCCTCTTCCACTGGAACGTCATCGACGATCCGCGCTTCGCCGGGGCGGCCAACTACCGCGAGGTCTTCGGCGACTCGACCGTGCTGGTCTCCTTCCGCAACACGCTGCTGTTCATGGTGCTGGCGGTCGCGCTGCAACTGCTGATCGCGCTCGTGCTGGCGATCGTGGTGAACGGGCGGATGCCGGTGTGGCTGCGGTCGGTGTTCCGGTCGGCGTTCTTCTTCCCCCTGGTACTGTCCGCGGCGTCCATCTCCGTGGTGATGAAGTACCTGTTCAACCAGGATTTCGGGCTGGTGAACTGGCTGCTCGGGCTGGTCGGGATCGCCCCGGTGCCCTGGCTGACCTCGGAGAACGGGGCGATGGCCGCGGTGATCCTGGTCTACGTCTGGCAGCAGTTCGGGTTCTCCTTCCTGCTGTTCGTCGGCGGGCTCAACAACATCCCGAAGGAGGTCCACGAGGCCGCCGCCCTGGACGGCGCCACCGGACCCCGCAAGCACCTGCACGTCACCCTGCCGCTGCTGTCGCCGACGCTGCTGGTGGCGTCCGTGGTCGGCATCATCAACGCGCTCCAGGTCTTCGAGCAGCCGTACGTGCTGACCGACGGCGGTCCCGGCGACTCCACCCGCACCGTCGTGATGGTCATCTACGAGACCGCCTTCGAGCAGCTGCGCTTCGGCACCGCGTCCGCAGTGGGGGTGCTGCTGTTCGTCCTGGTCATGGCGGTGACCGCCCTCCAGTTCCGGCTCAGCCGGCGTTTCGTCCACTACCAGTGAGCCGGTGAGTCCCATGAGCCACACGACCCTGACCACCGGCACGGTGCGTCACTCCCTCGCGCCGTGGGCGCGCATCGCCGGCCTGGCCGTCTGCGCCCTGCTCACCCTCGGCCCGGTGATCTGGACCGTCTCCACCTCGCTGCGCACTCCCGCGGAGTCCTTCGACCTGCCGCCGGCGATCATTCCCTCGGAGCCGACCGCCGAGGCCTACCGCGGGGTGTTCGCGCAGATCGACGTCTGGCTGCTCGCCCTGAACTCGACGCTGGTGACGGCGCTGATCGCGGTCGGCCAGATGATCACCGCGGGGCTCGCCGGATACGCCTTCGCCCGCCTGGAGTTCCGGTTCAAGAAGCCGCTGTTCGCCCTGGTCCTGGCGACCATGATGGTGCCGTTGCAGGTCACCATCGTGCCGGTGTTCCTGGTGCTGAAGTCGATGGGGCTGACCGACACCCTGCTCGGCCTGATCATTCCGGCGTTCCCGACCGCGTTCGGCACGTTCCTGATGCGCCAGTACTTCCTGGGCATGCCGAAGGACCTGGGCGAGGCGGCGATGCTCGACGGAGCGGGCCCGTGGCGGGTGTTCCGCTCGGTGTACGCGCCGCTCGCTGCACCCGGTCTCGCCATCGTCGGCGTACTGGCCTTCAACTACCACTGGAACGAGTTCTTCCGCCCGCTGATCCTGGAGACCTCCGGCCAGAACTACACCCTGCCGCTCGGGCTGGTCTCCCTCCAGGGCAACCTCGGCACCGGCTCCGTCTCGGTGGTGCTCGCCGGTGTGGTGCTGTCCATGATCCCCGCCGTCGCCGTGTTCGTCGTCGGCCAGCGCCCTCTCCGCGAGGGCATCACCTCCGCAGGAGTCAACCGTTGAGCCCCGACAGCAACGCGCCGCGCTACCGGGTCCGTCCGCCCGCCAACTGGATCAACGACCCGAACGGCCCGTTCCGCTGGGGTGACCGCTACCACCTCTTCTACCAGCACAATCCGGGCGCGCCGGTGCACGCCGACATCCACTGGGGCCACGCGTCCAGTCCGGACCTGGCCCGCTGGCAGCACCATCCGATCGCGCTCACCCCGACGCCCGGCGGACCCGACGAGGCGGGCTGCTGGTCCGGCTGCGTGGTCGACGACGACGGGGTCCCGACAGCGGTGTACACGGGAATCGACCACCACCACACCGGCCTCGGCACCGTCTGCCTGGCCCGCGCGGCCGACCCCGACGATCCGGCGCTGACCGAGTGGAAGCCGCTGCCCGTGCCCGTGGTGCCGGCCCCGCCGGCCGACCTGGAGGTGGTGATGTTCCGCGACCCGTTCGTCTTCCGGCACGCCGGCCGCCGCTGGGCCCTCGTCGGCGCGGGCCACGCCGACGGCACGCCCTCGATCCTGCTGTACGACTGCGACGACCTGACGCGGTGGCGATTCGCGGGTGTGCTCCTGGACGGTGCCGACCCGGTGGCCGTGGACGCGTTCGGCGACAAGGCCGTCGGCTGGGAGTGCCCACAGCTGCTGGCGGCTCCCGGAGGGGACTGGGTGCTGATGGTGTCGCTGTGGGACGGCGACCCGTGTGCGACCGGCTACCTGACGGGCAGTCTCGAACCCTCGTCGCGACACGGGCTGCGGTTCACCCCGCGCACCGGCGGCCCCCTGGACCACGGCCGTGACTTCTACGCGCCCGCCGTCCTGCAGGAGCCGGAGCGGGCACTGATGTGGGGCTGGTCCTGGGAGTCCCGCGGGCCCGGCCGGGCCGAGCGGGCCGACTGGGCCGGTGTGCTCACCGCGCCGCGCGCCGTCGACGTCCACGCCGACGGCACCCTGCGGGTCCTGCCGGCGCCGGAGCTGGACAGGCTGCGGGCGCCGGAACCGTTCGTCACCGTGCCGGGCACGGGCGCACGGCTGCCGGACGCCTACGACCTGACGGTCACCGCCCGCACGCTCACCACGGTCCGCCTGGGGGAGGGGCTGACGCTTCGGATCGACCCCGCAGCGGGCACCCTGACCGTACGGCGGGCCGGGCGGCCCGCGCCGGTGGAGGTGCGGATCCCGCGCGGTGCGGAGCTGCACGTCCGCGTCCTCGTGGACGGTTCGCTGTACGAGGTGTTCGCGGACGACCGGGCCACGGTGACCGAGAGGGTCTACCGACGCCCGGGCGACGCGCCCGAACTGACCGTCACGGGCGCCGAGGCCACCGTCACGGCGTGGGAGCTGGTCGGACCGACCCTGAACTGAGCACCGGGCACGGTCGTCACGCCCACCGCCACGGGTCCCACGTCCCCGGCGCCACCCGCGGCCAGAGGAACGCGTCCCGTTCTTCCTCCCCGCAACGACACCGCCCCCCGGCCCCGCGGCGGCCACTGCGTCGTCACGCGGTCGGGACCGGGCCCACCGACGAGCGCATCACCGCCTGGCAGGTCAGGCGGCGGACCGTGGCCGACGGGGTGCGGCCGGCGATGGCGTCCAGGAGCAGGCGGGCGGCGGACTCGCCCATCTCACGGTGCGGGAGGGCGACCGTGGTCAGGGGCGGCGTGAGGAAGGCGGCCATGTGCTCCTGGTCGTCGTAACCGATCACCGACAGCCCGGCGGGAACGGCGACGCCGAGCCGGGTTGCGGCGTGCAGAACGCCCGCCGCGACCCGGTCGTTGTAGCAGAAGACGGCAGTGGGACGGCGGGCCGGTTCTGCTCCGTCGAGCAGCCGCATGGCTCCGTCGTAGCCGCCGACGATCTCACCACCGGTGCGCAGCACCCACTCCTTGGGGACGGTGATCCCTTCGGCGCGCAGTGTCTCGCGGAAGCCGCGCAGCCGCTCGGCGGACGCGATGTCGTCCATTCCTCCTATGCAGGCGATCCTGCGGTGCCCGTGGTCGAGCAGCAGCCGGGCCGCAGTACGGCCTCCGGCCCGTTCGGCGGGGATGACGGCGGGCAGGGAGTCGTCCTCGGGCAGGCAGTTGGCGAGGACGGAGTGGGTGCGGTGCAGCCCTTCGGGGACGCGGACCCGGCGCAACCACATGGCGGCGTAGATGATGCCGTCCACCCGCCGGTCCAGGAGTTCGGCGACGGCCGCGTCCTCCTTGGCGGGGTCGCCGCCGGAGTCGATGGTGAGCACGAGGTGCTCGCTCGCCCAGGCCGTCTCCATCGCGCCGCGCAGCAGTCGGCCCGCGAACGGGGAGGACGCGATCTCGTCGGTGATCAGTCCGATCACGGCCGTACGGCGGCGGCGCAGGCCGCGGGCGACAGGGTCGGGTCGGTAGCCGAGCTGAGCGGCGGCCAGCCGGATGCGTTCCTGGGTGGCGGGGGAGAGGTTGCCCTCGGCACGGCCATTGAAGACGAACGAGACGGCGGTGTGCGACACGCCGGCGAGCCGGGCAACGTCTCGCGAGGTGGGACGCCCCGTTCCCGTCGTGGGTTTGCCTTCTGCGCTCGTCATGGCATCCGCTGTCCTCTGCTTGCCCGCCCGTGCGGTTGATCGCTGCTCAGCCTAGCCGGACGCGGCCGTTGGCCGGCCGCCCTCGGCTGCTCGTCGCATCGGAGGGGACCGAGTGTCCCGACTCCGCAAGTCGGCAGCGGCGCCTACCGTCCGAGGGGAAGCCCGGTCCACCCGTCGGCGACGGTCGCGAGGAGACGCGGCTGATGTGGCGGTAGCGGCGTTCCCTCGTCCGCGGCAGGCAGCGCCGTCGTGAGCCGGGTGCCTCGCCGAACGATCGGTTCCGGGGTTGCGCCCACCGGAGACGTTGCCGCCCCGCTACTCGGTGATACCGTACAGCGGTACCCGGTAACACGTAGTACCGGCCCAGGGCTGAGGAGCGCCCGCGATGGACGACCTGACGGAGATGTTGAAGGGCACGCTCGAAGGGTGCGTGCTCGAAATCATCGACAGGGAGGAGACCTATGGGTACGCCATCACCCGTCGGCTGAACGAGCTCGGCTTCACCGACGTCATCGAGGGGACGGTGTACACCATCTTGCTGCGGCTGGAGAGGAACGGGCTCGTCCAGGTGACGAAGCGGCCGTCCGGGGTCGGTCCGCCGCGCAAGTTCTACGTGCTCAACGACGCCGGACGCGAGGAACTCGCGAAGTTCTGGGCGAAATGGCACTACCTCTCATCACGCATCGACAGGCTCAAGGAGGGCGGGAGATGAACTTCTGGGAGAAGGTCACCGGCAGCGATCTCACCAGGGGATGGAAGGCGTTCGAAGCCCGGGCCGAGGCCCTGCCGGACGACTACCGGGCGGCGTGGGGACAGATCATCGCCCACCTCTTCCCCCACGGGGACTTCACCGGCCGCAACCTGATGCCGATGCTCGACGCCGCCCTGGGGCTGCTCGAAGTGGCGGCGGCCGACGGCCAGAGCGTCCGCGAGGTGCTCGGCGAGGACGTCCGAGGCTTCTGCGCCGCGCTTGCCGGTGAAGAAGGGGCCCGAACTCATCGCGACCGGTGGCGCGAGCAGTTGAACAGGAACGTCGCGAGAGAACTGAGCCGGCTGGGAGGCTGACGTGGGCATCAAGGACATCGTCGAGGGCAAGCACAGGTGGCGGGCGCACGTGGCCCGGGTCAAGGCACTCCCGCCGGACTACCGGATCGTTTACAAGGAGATGCAGAAGTACCTGTTCAAGGTCGGACCGGTGAGCCTGTCCGACGGGTCCCTCCTCTCCGGCGTCGTCGACTTCTTCGAGGAGGGCGTCGCCGCGGGCAAGGGAGTTGTGGAACTCATCGGCACCGACGTCGCCGCGTTCTGCGACGACCTGATCAAGGACTCTCCCACCTGTGCGGATGCCTACCGGGAATCCATGAGCGGCAAGCCCGGCGCGGCCGGGAAGTGACAGCCGCCGCACCGGTGCGGATGCTGCATACCCCTGTCGTCCTCGACGACGGCCGCACCGTCGACGTCGCCGCATCCATCGGCCCGCTGCACGCGGCGGACGGCGGGCGGTTCCACACGACGGCGAACTCGTCGCCGCCCAGGCGGTCGGCCGGGCGCCCGAACACCGTGAGAACGGCGTAGCCGGCCGCGCGGTCGGCGAACCCACCTGGCAGAACGGCCGCATGCCCGTGGCGGGCAGGTGATCACGCCGGTCGTCACGCAGGGTGCCGGGTGGTCTCGTCGCGCCTGCTCGCGGCGAGAGCACCGTGCTGCGGAGGTGCATGCGCCTGCTGTCGTGGTCGGCGGGCGGCGACCTGATCCACCGCCGGTGCGCCGGCCGCGCCGCGAGACGCGCCGGTCCCTCCCGGCGTTCGTCGCAGGCCGGCTGACCCGGACGTCCGGACCGTGCCGGCCCGAACCCGTCGTCACCGGCCCACGGGATCGCCGTCGGCGCCGTCGTCGCGGCTGCGCAGTGTCATGTGGCCGCCGTGGTGCAGTGGAGTACCCGGCCGCAGCCGGGTCACCTCGTGCCCCGTTTCCGCGTCGACGAGGTGCACCTCGCCGTGGCCGCCCCGGCTGACGGCGATCCAGTCGGAGCCCGGTGAGGCGGCAACCGCCCGGCGCTGGACGCCCTCCCAGGGGGTGCCGCCGCGACGCGGAGCGCCCTCCATGGCCGGCAGGGGAACCCGGCGGACGGTGCCGTCGATGCTCAGGAGGATCAGTTCGTCGCCGTCGGGGTGGATGCGGGTGAAGGCGGTGTGGCGCCGGGCGAGGGCCAGCCGGAAGACGAGCCCGGGGCCGAGTTCCGTGTGCACCGTGCGGCCCGTCTCCAGGTCGTGCCGCCACGCCTGGTTGGTCCACTCCGGCCAGCGCAGGGGGTCCGGGTCGCCGCCGCGCAGCGTGCTCCACAGCGCGCGCCGGCGGGTGTCGAGCCGGAGATACCAGCCGCGGGCGGGCGACTCCCAGGGGACCACCGCCTCGGCGGCGAGTGCGTCGCCTTTCCTCCGGGCCCGGTGCACTCCCTCGCCCGTGGCCGCGAACACGTCTCCCGTGCCGGGCGCCTGCGCGTCCCCGTGTCCGTCGTCCGGCAGCGGCAGGACCGCGTGCGGTGTGACCGGAGGGCAGCCGGGCGGAGCCGCGAGGAGGTCGGCGAACCGGTGGACGGCCAGCTCCCCGGGCTCTCGGTGCCGGAGCACGACCAGCGGATCGTCGCCGCCCAGCACCGTCACGCCCGGTTCGCCGACGCGGGTGCGCACCCTCGCCGTGTCCCCGGTGGCCAGGTCGAGGACGGTCAGCAGGTCCGACCACGGTGCGGGGTTCTCGCCCAGGCCGGTGGTGACGGCCAGCCGGCGACCGGACGGGTCGCAGGCGAGGTGCTCGGCCGGCACGGCGACCGGGACCGCGCGTTCGACGAGCTTGTCGGCGAACGGATCGAGTACCAGCAGTTCCCCTCGCCGGTCGTCGACGCAGGCCACCCGTCCGCCCGGCAGCGCCAGGAACCCGGCGTGCTCGGAGAGATGACGACCGGTCAGGCTTCCCACGACGGCTCCGTCCGGCACGGTCAGTACATGGACGTATCCGTCCACATGGTCGGATACGAAGAGAACGGGTGTGTCAGCGGGCATGGGTTCCTCCAGAGACCGGTTCTGATGAAAACGATTATCATGTATCTTCGGTGCGTTCCCGATATCCGAGAAAGAGCGAGGGCATCGATGCTGCGCGCACCGTCGAGATTCGTCCGTGGCTGGATCACCGCAGTGGTGGTGGGTTCCGTTCTGGCCGGCTGCGGCTCGTCGTCCGAAGAACCCGCGAACGACAAGGCCGAGCCGACGGCGAAGACGGACGTCACCGTCGAACCCATCAAGGCCTCCACGGAGTTGACCGACACCAACGGCGTCAAGGTCTCCCTGAAGAAGGAGCCCGAGCGGATCGTCTGCCTGTTCGCGCTCTGCGACGACATCCTGACCGAGCTGGGCATCGTCCCGACCGCCACCAACAGCGCGTTGCTCGCCCACCCGGACTTCCTGGGGGAGGGCAGGGCCAAGGAGGTCGACGTGATCCCCGGCGGATTCATCGCCCCGGAGGTGGAGGCGATCCTCTCCCACAAGCCCGACCTCGTGATCGGCCTGGGGGACACGCACGGCAAGCTCGCCCCGGCCCTCAAGGGCGCCACGACGTTCTGGGCCATGCAGCCCGAGACGTGGCAGGACAGCGTCGGGTACCTGCGCGACCTTGCCGCGCTCACCGGGCGCACCGCCGAGGGCGAGAAGGCCGAGAAGACCTTCCGGACCAAGCTCGCCGCAGCCGAGAAGGCTCCCAGCGACAAGACCGCTCTCATCATCTACGGCAGTGACGAGAACTTCGGCGTCGCGACCCCGGAGACCGACGTGGCCGCCAGCCTCTTCCCCAAGATCGCCGAATACCCGTGGAAGTCCCGTGGCGTGCAGGGCACTTACAGCCTCGAAGAGATCCTTGCCCAGGACGTCGACGTGCTGTTCGTCGAGACGCTGAGCTTCGGCGACGCGGACGGCAAGCTGTCGGAGAAGCTCGCCGAGAACCCCCTCTGGGGCAAGATCCCGGCGGTGAAGAACGGCGACGTCCACGAGGTGAACTCGGAGGTGTGGGCCAAGGGCCGCGGCACCCGCTCACTCGGCATCGTCCTCGACGAGGCCACGGCCGCCCTGCGGTGAGGACGCCCCACACGCAGCCCGTCGCGGCGGGCGGACAGCGGGCGTCGCGCGTCGCGCGGAGGTGGCAGCCGCTCCTGGTGGTCGTCCTGCTGGCCGTCTGCTCGGTCTGCGCGCTCAGCCTCGGCACCCCCTACGTCCCACCGCACCGGCTGGTCGCCGCGGTGCTGGAGGGGGACACCACGCTCGCCGGGATCGTCGTCACCGAACTGCGCGTGCCGCGACTGGTGCTCGCGCTCCTCGCCGGCGCCTGTCTGGGTGCGGCCGGGCTGGTACTCCAGGAGGCGCTGCGCAATCCCCTGGCGGTGCCGGAGATGCTGGGCGTGTCGTCGGGCGCCGCTCTGGGGGTGGCCGCGCCGCTGGTACTGAGCCTGTCACTGCCCGCCGTCGTCCATCCGATGCTGGCCATCGGCGGGGCCGCGCTCGGCGGCGGGCTCACGCTCCTGGCCGCCGGGCTCGGCCGCAGTCCGTCCGCCGTACTGCTGACCGGCGCCGCGGTGGCGGCCGCCCTGCAGGCTGCGCTGCTGGTGATGATGGTCATGGCCGACCAGTTGGACCTCCAGCTCATCTACCGCTACCTGCTCGGCTCCCTGTCCGCCCGGACGTGGGACGACGTCGCGGGTCTGTGGCCGTGGCTGCTCGTCGCGGCCCCCGCACTCCTGCTGTGCGTGCCGGTGCTGTCGGTGATGCGGCTGGGCGACGAGGACGCCGAGGCGCTGGGCGTGCGCGCGCAGCGCGCCCGGTTGGCGGCGCTGGCCATCGCGGTGGTGCTGATCGCCCCGGTGACGGCCGTGTGCGGGCCGGTCGCGTGGGTGGGCTTCCTCGCCCCGCACCTGGCGCGGTCGTTCGACCCCGCGGCCGGGGCGGCGCGCTGGCTTCCGTGGTCCGCCGCCTGGGGCGCGGTCGCCGTGGTCGTCGCCGACCTCCCGGCCCGGCTGGCGCTGGCGCCGGTGGAGACACCGGCCGGTGCGTGGACGGCCCTGCTGGGGGTGCCGGCCGGGGTCGCGCTGATGCGGTCGGGCGGTCGCGGCCGAGCGGTCCGGCGCCGGCCGGCCGCCTCGGCCGCGGTGCGCGAGCCGTTGCCCGGACCGAGGAGGACGGCTTCCGGCGCCGCGGACGACATCCCTCGTGCCGGGGCGCAGGGCGACGTCGGCGCGGACGCGCCCGGGCGCGGCGGCCCCGGGGATGCCTGCCCGCCCCCTTCCAGGGCGACCGGATCGGAGGACGTACGGTGACCCGGCGATTCACGGCTCTCGCGGCACTGGCCCTCGTGTGCGCCGGTGTGGAACTGGTGGCCGGGCGCGGCATGTCCCCGGGCGCGGCCTGGGACGTCATGAACGGCGGCGGTGACGCGACGGAGCGCCACATCCTGTTCCAACTGCGCCTGCCCAGGCTGCTGGTGGCTCTCGTCGCCGGTGCCTGTCTCGCCGTCGCGGGGCTGGTCCTGCAGTCCGCCCTGCGCAATCCCCTCGCCGGGCCGGAGGTGACGGGCGTGACCCCGGGGGCGGTGCTCGGAGCCGTCACCGCGACCGCCCTGGGACTGGCCGGGTGGGACTCGCCCCTGTCCGTGGTCCTCGCCGCGTGCGCGGGCGGGTGCGCCGGAGCCGCGCTGCTGTGGCTGCTCGCCGGCCGCGGGCGCGGTGACCCCGCGCAGACCGCCGTGCACGGGGTGCTGGTGTCGGCGGTGCTCGGCGGACTCACCGCCATGGTGCTCCTCGTGGAGCCGGGTGAACTCGGCAGCGTCGTCCAGTGGCTGGTGGGCACCACGGAGGGCCGGGTGTGGCAGCACTGGCACCTGCTGTGGCCGTGGGCCCTCGTGTGGGGGGTCGCGGCCTGGCTGCTGGCCGGGCCGTTGACCCTGCTGCGCTGCGGGGACGACATCGCCCTGGCCGCCGGCCTCTCGGCCCGCCCTGCCCGGAGCCTGGCCCTGCTGTGCGCGGTGGCGCTGACGGCGGGCGCGGTGGCCGCCGTCGGGGCGCTGGGCTTCGTGGGACTGCTCGTTCCGCATCTGGCCGTGGCCGTCTTCGGTGCGGACCTGCGGGTGAGCCTGCCCGGCACCGCCCTGGTGGGCGCGGTGGTGGTGTGCGGGGCGGACGCGGCGGCGCAGCTGTCCTCGCGGCTGCTGGCGGGGGCGCTGGACGCCGGACGGCTCACGCTGCCGGTCGGGGCGCTCACCGCCTGTCTCGGCGCCGCGTTGCTGCTGGTCGTCGTGCGCCGCACGCCGAGCCGTTCGTTCTGACGTCGAATCGAGGACAGAGCATGACCGAGTCCGTGGGGATCCACGTCGAGGGGGTCCACTTCGGCTATCCCGGGCGACCTGTGCTGCGGGGCGTCGACCTGACCGTCCAACCGGGCGAACTGACCGCCCTCATCGGGCTGAACGGCTGCGGCAAGTCGACCCTGCTGCGGCTGGCCGCCGGGCTGCTGCAACCTGACGAAGGGCGCGTTCGCCTCGGAGGGGACGACCTCGCCCGGCTGTCCCGGCGGGCCACGGCCCGGAGGGTGGCCCTGCTGCACCAGTCCGCTCCGGCCGTTCCGGGGATGACGGTGCGTCATCTCGTCCGCCAGGGGCGGTACGCGGCGCGCGGACCGCTGGGCATGCTGCGCGAGGGCGACGACCCCGTCGTGCACCGGGCGCTACGGGACGTCGGGGTGGAGGAGTGGGCCGACCGTGACGTCGACGCGCTGTCCGGAGGCGAGCGGCAGCGGGTCCGGCTCGCGATGGCGCTCGCCCAGGACACGCGCGTCCTGCTGCTCGACGAGCCGACCACCTACCTGGATCTGCACCACCAGCTCGACGTGCTGCAGACGGTGGTCCGACTGCGCCGGGAACGCGGGCTCACCGTGGTGATGGTGCTGCACGACCTGGCCCACGCGGCCCGGTTCGCCGAACGTGTCGTCGCCCTGCGCGACGGCCGTGTGGTGGCCGACGGAGCACCGGGCGAGGTGGTGACCCCCGGGTTGCTGGCGGACGTGCTGAAGGTGGCGGGACGAGTCGGCCGGGACCCCGAGGGGGGCTGGCCGGTGTGTTACCCGGATCACCCTCTTCCAGATCTTGAATATGAAAATCGCATTCATTAATGTGGCGTCCGCGGCGCTCACCCGAACGCCGCAACGCCCAGGTACACGAGGAGAGTTCATGGACAACGAGCAGATCTTCACGCCGATCGCCGACCAGGGCCAGCTGGCCCACGCCTCGGCCTCCCACTCCAACGCCCTCGTCGAGAACCCCTTCGACGACAACGAGGAGTAAGCGAGGACCGGCACCCTCGACCGTGGGCCCGCCCGTTGCCTTCCGGGCGGGCCCACGCCCATCCACCCACCTTTCGTCAGGAGATCACCGTGTCCCGCAGCCGACTCGTCCCCGGTGTCGAGGTCGTCGCCGCGCCCGGGCGGGGGCTCGCCGTCCGGACCCAGGAAGGAGAGTTCCTCAGCGTCAGGACAGCAGGCGTCGACGAGGACGCCCTGCTCTCCCGGCTCACCGGCGCGACAACGGGCTCGTCGGACGAGGAACTCGACCGTGTGGTGCGGGCGTTCGAGGAGGCGGGCTATCTGGCGCGAGAACCGCAGGACTCGCGGTGGCCCGCCGCCCGCCGCACCATCCGCGTCCTCGGCGACCCGGTACTGACCGAACCGCTCGCCGCGCAGCTGGCCGCCCTGGGCGCCCGGCCTCTCACCACCGAGGCCGTCACCGCCCCGGGCCGAGCACCGGTTCCCGTCGAGGACCTGCTCGACGGAAACCCCTGCGCGGTCGTGTGGTGCCTCGACGGCCCCGTGCCGTACCGGTTGTGGGACGCCGCCGACACCCTGCCCGACCACGGCGTCGCGTGGCTGCGCTGCCACCGCGAGGGCTGGCAGGCGTACGTCGAGCCGGTGGCCGCCGCTCCCGGAGACGTCACCTCGGCGCACATCCGGTCCCGCCGGCTCGCCGCCACCCCCGCCCACCGCGAACTGGCCGCGTACTGGCGCGGACCTCGTACCTCCGGCGCGCCGGTCCGGCTCGCCCTGCCCGCCGCCACGCTGCTCGCGGCGCTGCTCGCCGACGATCTCGGCCGGTGGGCCACCGGCGCCCCGGACCCGGCCGGCCTCCCGGCCCGCCGCCGGCTCCGCCGCGTGGACCTGCGCACGCTGACGGTCACCGAGCACCCCGTCCTCCCGGTGCCCGACGTCGCAGCGATGCCGGAGAAGGACGGATGACAGCGTTCGACACGACCGTGGAGGAACTCGCCACCGACGTGTTCCTTCCGGCCGGCGACGGCCCCTTCCCGGCCGTCCTGGTGCGCACCCCCTACGACAGGACCCGGCACCGGGCCGAGGCGCACGCCTGGGCCCGCCGCGGATTCGCCGCCGTCGTCCAGGACGTGCGCGGCCGGTTCGCGTCACCGGGGCAGTGGCGCCCCTACGCCAACGAAGCCGCCGACGGCTCGGCGGCCGTCCGCTGGATCCGCCGGCAGCCGTGGAGCGACGGCCGGCTGGTGGCCGTCGGCGCCTCCTACGCGGCGCACTGCGCCCTCGTCCTCGCCCTCGACGCGCCCGAGGACGCCCGGCCCGACGCCGTTCTCGCGGCCGTACCCGCCCTGGGGCCCGCGGAGACGGCGCGCGAGGCGTCCGGCGTGGAGCGGCTGCTGTCCCGCGCCGGATGGTGGGCCGCCCACGGCGACCGGCCGGACTCGGACGAGAGCGCGCTGGACAAGGCCCTCACGGCCGACCCCGCTCTCCTCACCTGCCTGCCGCTCACCGGCCTCCCCGAACGGCTGGGCCGCGCGCTGCCCTCCTGGGCGGGCCTGTGGCGGCACCGCGACCGCGGACGCCTGATCGCGCGGGCGGCGCACGCCGTCGTGCCCCTGCTCGCGGTGGGCGGCCACCACGACCACTTCACCGAGGACACCGTCGCACTGTGGCACGCCTGGGGCGGACCCTCGGCACGGCTGCTGCTGGGCCCCTGGGGCCACGGCCTCGTTTCCACACCCGGCCCCGACGCCGGCCCGGCCCACCGGGTGAACCTGGGCGAGCTGTACGTGCGCTGGACCCGCCGCGCCCTGGCCGGCGAACTGGCCCCCGGCCACCGTGGCGCACAAGCGCTGGGCGGGGCCGATCTGTGGCTGCCCGCCGGCACGGAGGGCGAGCCGCGCACCCGACGGCCGCGGCTGCTGCTCGGGGCCGCGTTCACCGCCGATCCCGGCCGGCCCGTCCGCTCCGACGATCTGACCGTCCCCGCCGACGGCCCGCCCGACCGCTGCCTGCTCGTCACCCCGCCGCTCCCGCGTCCGCTCGACGTGGTCGGCCCTGTGAGCGTGCACCTGCGGGCCACGGCCCACACGCCGTCCGCGGACTGGGCCGCCCGGCTCGTCGCCCTCACACCGGAAGGGGCCGCCGACGGACTCGCCGTCGGAATCGTCCGGCGCGACGAACCGGCAGGCCGCCAGGTCGCGTTCACCGTCGCCCTCGGCCGGATCGCACGTCGGCTGGGCGCCGGCACCCGGCTGCGCCTGGAGATCGCCGGGCACCACTTCCCGGCCCACGCCCGCAACCCGCACACCGGACAGGACCCGGTGACGGCCGACCGACTGCACGCCTCCCGGCGCGAGATCGATCCCGACAGCGTGGTGCTGAGCCTGCCCGTGCTCCCGTCCCGCCCCACCCCAGTCGACCCCGCGCAGGAGATCCTGAGATGACGACGCTGCCACTGGAAGCACTCGTCGACCCCGTCTGCGGCATCGTCCGCAAGGTCGAGCCCGTCGAGCACCCCGCGGGCGCCCCGCCCCGCTACACCGCGCTCACGGCCGAGATATCCGACGCCCGCAGACACGGCCTGTGGCCCGCCGACCGGGTCTCCCTCGGCACCACCTTCGGCGACCCCGGCCAAGCCCGTGTCGCCGCGATAGCCGAGGGGGTGGAACGGTACTGCGGCAACCGCGTCCCGCCGCCCGGCCACCCCGACGCCCCCGTGCGGGCCACCGCCGCCGAACTGGCCGACAAGGGCCTGCGACTCTACGGCCCCAGGGACCTGCCCGCGTACGCCGACTGGCAGTACGCCCGGGAGAAGTTCCCCTACCGCCCCCTCACCCCCGACACCCCGGCCCTGTGGACGCGCGGCACCGAACTGCTGCCCGGCGGACGGACGGCGGACGTCTGGGCGCCCGTCGCGCTCACCCACCTCAACTGGCGCCAGGGCGAACTGCGCGAGCTGCCCCGCACCCACCACCTCAACTACGCCGGGATCGCCACCGGACAGGGCTTCGACGACGCCGTCGAACGCGGCCTGCTGGAGATCGTCGAACGTGACGCCCTGGAACTGTGGTGGCATCTGGACGGCCCGGCCCGCGGCATCGACCCGGCGAGCGTGCCCGGCCTCGCCGACGACCTCGCCGGTTCCGCGTTCGACGTCCACATCGTCGAGATGCACTCGGAATTCGCCCCCTGCATGGCCGCGCTCGTGCACGACCCGCGCCTCGGTCTGTACGCGGCCGGGTTCGCCTGCAAGTACGACCCGGCCGAGGCCGCCCGCAAGGCCGTCCTGGAAGCCGTCCACACCTGGGTCTTCACCCAGGGCCTGACCGACCCTGACGGCTGGGTGTTCCGGGCCGTGGAGGCCGGGCTGCTCGCCCGCGGGCTGTACCTGGACCACCGGGCCGACGGCCGCTATCTCGACGCGTGTGGCGAGCAGTTCGAGCACGTGAGGGACCTGGGCGCCCATGTGCAGGTGTGGCTGGACGAGAGGATGGCAGCCGAGGCCAGGCGGTTCACCGAGCCGGCGCTCGGGACCGTGTCCCTCGACGAGGTCGAACGCGGCAGCCGGCAGCGGCTGGACAGCACGCTGCACGCGGGCGGCCACCGGGTCATGACCTTCGACCTCACCACGGAGGACGTGGCCGAGACGCCCCTGCGCGTCGCCCGGGTGCTCGTCTCCGGACTGCTGCCCAACGCCCCCGCCGCCTTCGGCTACTTCGGCTGCCCGCGCCTCGCCGACGCCGCCGTCGCCCGGGGGTGGCGCACGAGCCCGCCGAGCGCGCCGGAGGACTTCACGCTGGCGCCTCCGCCGCACATGTGAGGGCCGCACCCGTGGAAGACCTCCGCAAGGACCGCCCGGTGGACCTCGTCGCCGCCCTCGCTCGCGCACGCTCTGCCGAGCCACCCGGACCCGACACACCCGCCGGAGGAGCGGTCAGGGCCTGGCCCGGACCGCCCCGCCCCCTCCCGCCGGCCGGCCCGGCCGGCCTCGACCTGGGGGCCCTGCTGCGCTACTCGCTGTCCGCGGCGGACGACTCCGGACGCCTCAGGCCCGTGTCCTCCGCCGGTGCACTGCACCCGGTGGACGCCGAACTGCACGTGGGCCCGGGCTGCTCCCTGCCGCCCGGCCACTACGGCTACGACCCGCTGCGCCACCGCGTCCACCGCCTCGGCCGGCAACCCGAGGGCACACCGCCCGGCGTGACCGCCGAACTCTCCGTCACCGCACGGCGCACGGTCTCCCACTACGGCCACCGAGCCTGGCCACTGCTGCTGCTGGACACCGGGCACGCCGCCGCGGCCCTGTTCCTCGCGGCCCGCGCGCTGGGCACCGACGCGCCCGAGGTACGGCTGGACGGTCTCGCCGAGAGCCCACTGGCCGCCGTGCACGTCCCGCCGCCCGGCGGGCGCGGCGGCCCGGCGCACCAGGAGGGCGGGCGGGGCCGGGCGCACCCGGACGGCGGCGCCCGCGTCCCGGACCCGCCGGGCGGCCCGGCCACCCCCGCCGAACTGCTGGCACGCCGCAGTACCCCACCGCCTCTGCCGGGCACGCCCTCCCAGGACGCGCTGCTGGCGGTCCTCACCGCTGCGGAACGGGCGGTCGCCGGCGCGCCGCGGAAGGTCCTCGCGACCACCGCACGGCCGGGCGACGGCGACCTGCGCTGGTGCGCCGCGGTGGGCCCGCCGCGACCCGCCCTGATGGCGCTGTCCGCCGACGGCACGACCCTGCGGCGGCACGCGGCGGGGGAGGCCCGCCCGACCCTCGCGGCCTGGGCCGCCGGCCAGGCGTGGATCGCGGACGCGGGCGCCGTCCTGCTCGCCCACGGCTGCCCCGCGGAAGCCGACGCCGCGCACATCCGCCGCGCCCACCTGCGGGCCGGCTTCGCCGTCCACCTGGCCCATGTCACCGCCCTGCGCCACGGGCTGGCTGCCCGACCCGTCGGCTCGTGGCAGCAGGCGGACCTCGGCGCCGCCCTCGGCGCCGCCCCGGGCCGGGACTGGATCGTCCACGGACTGGCCCTCGGCGCCCGCCACGCCGACGAGGAGAACACCACATGATCGTCCACCCCGAGCTGCGCCGCGCCGCCAGGGCCGCCCGGCGCCCCCTGCTCGCGTCCACCTTCCTGCAGGGCGCCGTGACCCTGACCCACCTGGCGCAGGCCGCACTGCTGGCCCTCGCGCTCGCCCACCTGGCCCGCGGGGACACCGGCCGGCTTCCGTGGCTGCTGGCCGCGGTGCTCGCCGTCGTCGTCGTCCGCGCCGGGCTCGCCCTGTGGCAGCGGCGCACCGCCACCCGTGCCGGGGCCCGGGTCAGGGTGGCCCTGCGGGACGAACTCCTCGCCCACCTGGGCCGGCTGGGGCCCGCCCACCTGACCACCGCGAGGGCCGGAGCCGTCCGCACCACCCTCGTCGACGGGGTGGAGGGCGTCGACGCCTACGTCTCCCGCTACCTGCCCCAGCTGCTGATCACCCTCACCGTGCCGCCCCTGGTACTGGCCGCCCTGGCCGTGGTCGAACCGTGGGCACTTCTCGGCCTCGTCCCCGCCCTGCTGCTGGCCCTGGCCGGCCCGCGGGCCTGGGACCGGCTCCTGGCCGCCCGCGGCAAGGAGCACTGGGACACCTACGAAGGGCTCGGCGCCGACTACCTGGAGGCGCTCCAGGGCATGCCCGCCCTGCGTGCCGCCGGCGCCGTCGGGCGCACCCGCGCACGCCTGGAGGAACGGTCCGCCGCGCTGCACCGGGCGACCGTCGCCAAACTGAGGGTGTCCCTGGTCGACACCGCCATCACCGACCTCGCCATCCAGGGCGGCACCGTCGCCGCCGCGCTCCTGGCGTGCTGGTCGGCCGTCACCGGATCCACCACGGCGACCGGCACCTATCTGGTGCTGCTGCTGGCCTCCGAGTGCTTCCGGCCGGTGCGCGACCTGGCCCGCGAATGGCACGCCGGATATCTGGGCGCGTCGGCCGCGGACGGCCTCGCGGCCCTGCGCACCGCCGAGCCGGCCGTCCCCGACACGGGCGAAGCCCCCGCCCATTGGACCAACCCGCCGGAAGTGCGCTTCGACAACGTCCGGTTCACCTACGACGGCACACGGGCGCCGGCCCTCGACGGCGTCTCCTTCAGCGCGCAGGCGGGACGGACGACGGCGATCGTCGGCCCTTCCGGCGCGGGCAAATCCACACTGCTGGCCCTGCTCCTGCGCCACCACGACCCGCAGGAGGGCAGGATCACGCTCGACGGGCGCCCCACGGCCGAGTACACCCTCGACTCGCTGCGGCAGAACATCGCCGTCGTCTCGCAGGAGACGTACCTCTTCCATGCCAGCATCGCCGACAACCTGCGTCTGGCCCGGCCCGGCGCCACGGACGACGACCTGACCCGGGCGGCGCGCGTCGCCGGAGTCCATGACGAGATAGCCGCCCTCCCGGACGGCTACGCCACCGTCCTCGGTGAGCGCGGCGCCACCCTCTCGGGCGGTCAGCGCCAGCGTCTCGCCCTCGCGCGCGCCCTGCTCGCGGATGCGCCGGTGCTGGTCCTCGACGAGGCCACCAGCGCGGTCGACGAGCGCCGCGAAGCGGACATCCTCCGGGAACTGATGAACGCCGCGAGCGGCCGGACCGTCCTGGTGGTCGCCCACCGGCTGGCCGCCGTCCGGCACGCCGACCGCATCGTCGTCCTCGACGAAGGACGGGTGGACGCCGTCGGCGAGCACGCCGGCCTGGTCGCGGCCGGCGGCGTCTACGCGCGGCTCGTCGACGCCGGCCGCGCCCACCGAGGAGAACTCGCCGCATGAGCACCGCCACCACCACTGCCCCTGCCGAAGCGGACGTGCCCGCACGAGGCGCACTGCGGGCCCTCGTCCCCGCCCTCGCCGCACACCGGGCCATGACGGCACGCACCTGCGCCGCCGCCCTCCTCGAACAGGGGTCCCTCGTCGCGCTGGTGACCCTGGCCGCGCACACCGTGGGTACCGCCGTCATCGGAGGGCGAGCCCCTTCGGCCGCCACCGTCACCGCACTCGTCGCCCTGGTCGTCGCCCGCGCCGTGACGACCTGGCGGGAGATGGACCTCTCGCACGACCTGGCCTACCGGGTGCTGGCGGTACTGCGGGTACGCGTCTTCGACGGACTCGCCCGCAGCGCGCCCGCCCGCATCGCGGGCCGGCGCAGCGGCGATCTCGCCGCCACCGCCATGGCCGACGTGGAAGCGCTGGAATTCTTCTACGCCCACACCACCGCCCAATTGCTGGCGTCGGCGACGATCTTCACCGGCGGCTCCCTGGTCCTCGCAGCGGTGGAACCGTGGCTGCTGGTGGCCGTACTCCCGGTCGCGGCCCTGCTCGTCGCGGCGCCCTTCGCCGACGCGCGCGGGCGCGCGGCCCTCGGCGGCCGCACCAGGACGGCCGCGGCGAGGCTGTCGGCCGACACGGTGGAGACCGTCGACGGACTGCGCGAACTGCTCGCCTTCGGCCGGCTCGCGGAACGCCGCCGCACGCTGGCGGAGCGGGGCCGGCAGGTGGGCGACGCCCAGCGCGCCGAGGCCACCTGGGAGGCGATCGCCGCATCGGTCCGCGACCTGCTCATCGTGGCCGCCGTCCTCGGGGTGGTCACCGCGGCGGCGCAGTCCGTGACCTCCGGACGGCTGCCCGGCGCATGGGCCCCGGCGGCGATGGCCCTGGCCCTGTCCGTCCTCGGTCCGGTCGCGGAGTCGGCCCGCGCCCTGAGCCAGGCGGTGGCACTGCGCGCCGCGGCGGCCCGCGTCGGCGCGGCCGTCAAGGCTCCCGCCCTCGCCCCGCCGCCCGCGGCGCCCCGTTCCCTGCCACCCGGTCCGTTGGGCGTCCGGCTGCACGGCGTGCGGTTCGACTACGGCGGACAGCCCGTGCTGGACGGCGTCGACCTGACCGTCCCTGCGGGGCGGACACTCGCCCTGGTCGGTGTCTCGGGAGCCGGCAAGTCGACCTGCGCCCACCTGCTGGCCCGGTTCTGGGACCCCTCCCAGGGAGCGGTCCAGCTGGTGCCCGCCCACGGCGACCCCGTGGACATCCGGGAGGTGAGCGACCCCGAACTGCGGCGGGCGGTGGTCCTCGTGGGGCAGGAGACCCCCCTCTTCCACGGCACGCTCGCCGAGAACCTGCGGCTCGCCGCGCCCGAAGCGGACGACGACCTGCTCGCCACGACAGCGCGCCGGTGCGGCGTCGACCGGATCGCCGCGATGGACACCCTCGTAGGGGAACGCGGCGCAACCCTCTCGGGAGGGCAGCGGGCCCGCATCGCCCTCGCGCGCGCGTTGCTGGTCCGCCCGCGTGTCCTCGTCCTCGACGAGTCCACCGCCCACCTGGACAACACCGGCGACGCCCAGCTCGCCGCCGCGCTGCGCGAGGAGGGCCGCACCACGATCGTCATCGCCCACCGGCCGGCCACCATCCGCCGTGCCGACCGCATCGCCGTCCTGGAGCAGGGCCGCGTCACGGAAGAGGGAACCTGGGAGGACCTGACGGGCCGCCCCGACAGCGCGCTCAACCGCGTGCTCACCGCCCCCTCCTGAGCACGGGACGCCGACAAGGGCCCTCGGGCAGGGGCAGGCCGGCCCTTCCGTCGGCGGGCGATCAGTGCTGCCTTAGCGGAGGGGGCACGCGAGCGTCATGGAGGTCCGGCGTGCCGCGCGGCGCCGGTCCCGGTAGCCACCGACGGACTGGCGATCCGGAGACGGTCAACGAGACCGTCGTGACGTGCGGGCCGACGGGAAGGGAGCCGCCGAGGGCGACCGCGCTCGCGCCCTCGGTCGGGACGACCGCGAAGACCACGCTGAGCAGGGGCACGGGTACGGCGCTCCGGGCGGCCGCCGCGGCGGGTGACGGCCGGGCTGGGAACCGGCCTGCCCGTCGGGGCGGGGTTGGCTCAGGCGCGCCGGTCTCCGGGGGCCGGTGCGGTGTTCCTGGTCGAGTGGCACCGGTCGCACACGCCACTGAGTTCGAGCGTGTGCTCGACTTCGGCGAAACCCATGACCTCGGCCACCTTCTCGGTCCATCGCTCGACCGGGTCCGCCTCCACCTCCGTGCTCAGGCCGCAGTCGCGGCAGACGAGGTAGTGGCGGTGCCCGTCGGCGGGTCGCGGCCGGTAGAGCCGTTCTCCGCTCCTCTCGCGTACGACGTCGACCTGTCCGGAGCGGTCCAGGGCATGCAGGGTCCGGTACACCGTGGTCAGACCGATGGTGATGCCGTCGGCCTCCATCGCCTCGTGCAACTCCTGGGCGGAGGTGAAGCCGGCCTGCTGATGCAGGGCGCTCATGACGGCCTTCCGCTGGCGTGTCGTGCGCAACGGCGCCGGCAGCTGTGTGGTCGACGTTTCGCGCAAGGCTGCCCACCTCCCCGAGTTGACGCATATGGTAATCATTTCCATCATGGATTCAAAAGGCGGTGCGGGCTAGGCAGGCCGGGCCGGGAATGCCTGTCCACCATCGGTGGTCCCAGCGTCCTCGGGGCGTCGAGCGCCGGCGATGGGGGTCGTCCACGCCGGCGTCCGCCTCCGGGAAACGCCGCCGCGTCGGCTGTCAGGGCAGACGTAGGGGGTCGAGCCGGGAACGGGCGGCGGACGGCCACGATGTTCGAAGGCGGGGACGCCGAGCAGGAAGCGGACGGTGCAGGAGTTCAGCCGGCGCCGACGGTGAACCGGCTGCGGACGGGCCAGGGCCGGGAACGGCCGCCGGCGCCCCTGCCGGGGTGCCGACCGGGAGGTGACGGCCGGGCGAATCGTCCGGCCGGGCGGCCGTCAGCTGAGCGCGCTCTTCACCCGCCACTCGGCCCACGGAACGTTCCAGGCGCCGAAGCCGTTGCCCGGTGCGACGACGCCCTTGGTGTCCTTGCCCTTGATCTCGAACGGGTCGCCCGGGCGGACCTGGTCGTAGAACCAGGCGGCGTTCGCGTCGCTCATGCCGATGCATCCGGAGCTCATGTTGGCCTTGCCGAACCACCTGTCGTTCCACGGCGCGGCGTGCGCGTACATACCGGACCAGGTCAGCCGCATCGACTTGTCGACCATCTTGTCGTAGGCGTCGCCGAGCCCGACCGTCTCGGAGTTCATGTTGATCGTGCCCTCCTTGGACATCAGCACCGCCGTGCCCCGCCAGGAGCGCTTGTCGCCGCCGGGGGTCCCGCCGGAGACCGGGATCGTGCGGACCGCCTTTCCGTCCCGCTCCAGGGTGAGCTGCTTGCCGTCGAGGTCGACCTTGACGATCTGACCCGTCCCCACGGTGAAGCGGGTGGTGTAGTCACGGACGAACCAGCCGCCGTCGCCGGAGTCGGTGCCGTTCAGTTCGGCTTCGAGGGTGACCTTCGTGCCGGGCTTCCAGTACTGCCTGGGGCGCCAGTCGATCCGGTCGCGGCCGGAGTGGTCCTCCAGCCAGGCCCAGGAGCCTTCGGTGCCGTTCGAGGTGGTGAGCTTCAACTGCCGTTCGACAGCCGCCTTGTCGGTGACCGGATTGTCGAAGACGAGGGAGACCGGCTGGGCGATGCCGACGGTCGTGTTCGCGCCGGGGCGCCAGTCCACCTTGTTGACCTTGTCGGCCTCGGCCGTGGTGAACGCGGACGTGGTGGTGCTCTTCGTGCCGGCCTTCGCCGTGGTCACGGCGGTGACCGTGTACGAGGCGCCGGGGACCGCCTTGCGCTTCGAGACCCACCTCGTGCCGTCGGCGGCCATCCTGCCGACGAGTTCACGGCCCTCGTCGTCGGTCACCCTGACCGACGTGAGCGTGCCGCCGGCCGCGGTGACCCGCACCGTGCCGCCGGCCCGTACACCGTCGCCCTTCGGCGCCACCGCCACCGTCGCGGGACGGTCCTTCGCGGCCCGGGCGCCGCCGCCCTCGGCGTCCTCCGCCGCATCACTCGGTCCCGCGCCGGCGGAGCAGGCGGCGAGCGGCGCCAGCAGCACCGCCACCGCCGCGATGTGCACACGTATCTGGCTCAACGGAGCCTCCGTCCATGGTGGTCGGGGTGGAATACGGCGACTCTAGGGCCGAGAACACGCAGGTGAGCGGTGATGCGGGCCATGTGACGGCGACTGCAGAGCAACGGTCATGGTCCGGTCACACAGGCCGCTCACAGCGGTCACGGACCGCTGTGAGCATCCTCTGCATTCCCACAGAGAGGCTCACACCGTGTCAGCGATGCTCGTGACGGCCGCCCCCGGCCAGGAAATGCCGCTGGGGCCCATCACCGCCGAGACCTACCGTTCGTTTCTCTCCTCCGACGCGGGCTCGCACCTGGGCGCCGGGTTCCTGCAGTGCCCGTCATGGGCGCAGGTCAAGGACGGCTGGCAGGCCCGGACGGTCGGCTGGGGGCCCGATCCGCAGGCCGGCCGGCTGTCCGGGGTCGCTCTCGTCCTGCTGCGGCAACTGCCGGGCACCCGCAAGTACTTCGCCTACCTGCCGGAGGGACCGGTCGCCGACTGGGCCGACCCGGGCATCGACGGCTGGCTCGGCCCGCTGCTGAGACATCTGCGCGCCTCGGGGGTGTTCGCCGTGCGGATCGGCCCTTCGCCCGTGTACCGCCGCTGGAGCGCGGCGCGCCTCAAGGCGGCGACCGGACCGGGCCGCAGGCTCGCCGACGTGCTCGCGACCGAAGTGGACCCGCTGGGCACCACCGTCGCCGAGCGGCTGCGGGCCCGCGGCTGGAACCGGTGCGGCGGCGAGGACGACGGAGACGCGCAGCCGCGCCACGTCTTCCGCATACCGCTCACCGGACGCACGCAGGACGACCTGTGGTCCGGACTCAACCAGGAATGGCGGCGCAACGTCCGCCGGGCGCAGAGGTCGGGCGTCGAGGTGGTCGTCGGCAGCGCGGCCGACCTGCCGGAGTTCTACCGGCTGCTGCGCATCACCGAGGAGCGCGACGGGTTCCGCCTCGGACGGTCCCTGCAGTACTACGAGCGGCAGTACGCGGCCCTCAACGCCGAGGAGCCGGGCCGCATGCAGCTCTACCTGGCCCGCCACGACGGTGAGATCCTCGCCGCCCACACCATGATCCGCGTCGGCCGCCGGATCTGGTACCAGACCGGCGCCTCCGCCGACCACCGCCGCGAGGTCCGGCCCTCCAACCTGCTGCAGTGGCGCATGCTGCTCGACGCCCACGCCCTGGGCGCCGACGTCTACGACATGCGCGGGGTACCCTCCACCCTCGACCCCGGCGACCGTCCGTACGGGCTGCTGCGCTGGAAGCTCGGCACCGGGGGCGAGGTCGTCGAGACCCTGGGGGAGTGGGAGAGACCGATGGACGGCACGGCCAACCACGCGCTGTACCGCGCGTTCCAGACCTATATGGCGCGCCGATGAGCGTCATCGCCGCGGCCGGGCCGAAAGGGGAGCCGGCGTCCACGCTGCGCAGCGGCGCCATCATGGCCGCCGGGTCGGTCGTCTCCCGCGCCACCGGGTTCCTGCGGTCCGCGGTCGTCGCCGCGGCGCTCGGCGTCGGGATCGTCGCCGACGGCTACGCGGTGGGCAACTCGGTTCCGACCATCGTCTACATCCTGCTGCTCGGCGGGGCGCTCAACGCCGTCTTCGTGCCGGAACTGGTCAGGGCCGCCAAAGACCACGCGGACGGGGGTGCGGCCTACACCGACCGGCTGCTGACGGTGTGCGTGCCGGCACTGCTCGTGCTGACGGGGGCAGCGGTGTGGGCGGCGCCGGCGATCGTCGGGTTCTATTCGGACTACCCGCCGCACCAGCACGCGACGACGGTCGCGTTCGCCCGGTACTGCCTGCCCCAGATCTTCTTCCTCGGCCTGTTCACGCTGCTGGGGCAGGTGCTCAACGCGCGGGGCCGCTTCGGCGCGATGATGTGGACGCCGGCTCTGAACAACGTCGTGGTCATAGCGGTGTTCGGCCTTTATCTGGCGACCGGCGCGGGCGGGACGCTCACCGCGGGGGAGCGGGCACTGCTCGGGTGGGGCACCACGGCCGGCATCGTCGCCCAGGCGCTCGCGCTGCTGCCGTCGCTGCGGGCCGCCGGTTTCCGCTACCGGCCCCGGTTCGACTGGCGCGGCAGCGGTCTGACCCGTCCGCTGCGCTCCGCGGGCTGGCTGGTGCTGCTGGTGCTCAGCAACCAGGCCGTCTACTGGGTCACCACCAGGCTCGCGACCTCCGCCGGCGCCCGCGCCGCCGCCGAGCACATCGAGGGAGCGGGCTTCAGCGCCTACAACAACGCCTACACACTGTGGATGGTGCCGCACGGCATCGTCACGGTCTCCCTGGTGACGGCTCTGATGCCGCGGATGAGCCGGTCGGCGGCCGACGGCGACACGGCGGCGGTCCGCCGGGACACGGGGTACGCGCTGCGCACGAGCGGAGCCGTCATCGTGCCCGCCTCGTGCGCGCTGTTCGCCCTGGCGCACCCCGCGACGGCGCTGGTCTTCCAGCACGGCAGGACCGGCCCGGAGGACGTCGCCGTGCTCGCGGGCGTCCTGATGGCCTTCGCCCCCGGACTGATCGCCTTTTCCGGCCAGTACGTGCTGTCCCGCTCCTTCTACGCGCTGTCCGACACGCGCACCCCCTTCCTGCTGAACCTGGTGATCGCCGGCCTCAACGCGGGCCTGTCGTGGACGGCGTACCAACTGCTGCCGGCGCGCTGGGCCGTGACCGGCATGGCGGGGGCCTACTCACTGGCGCTGTTCGCCGGCTGGGCCGTCACCGCCCTGGTGCTGCATCGCCGGCTGACGCCCCGCAACGCCGACGCGGGCCCGCCGACCGCCCGTCGGCACAGTCCTCGGCCGTGGCGTTCCGCCACCGTCGCCTCCCAGGCCAGACTGCTTGCCGCGGCCGCGCCCGCCACCCTGCTCGGCCTCGGCGCCGCCCGCTGGTCGCTTTCCGCCGGGCCGGCCGTCGCCGCCGGAGCAGGCGCACTGGTGATCGTTGCCGTCTTCGCCGTGCTCGCCCGTCCCCTGCGCCTCGCCGAGGTCGACGCCCTCGTCACCGGCGCGACCGCCAGGCTCCGCCGCAGGTCGTGAGATTCCCGGAACCGTGAGGGCCTCCGACACCGTGATCCTTCCCGAACGCCCGTTTCCGACCCCAGGGATACCCCGCACATGCCCCGCGTGCTCCTGATCGAAGACGACCCCTCCGTGCGCGAGGGCGTCGAGCTGGGACTGCGCCGCCGCGGCCACGAGGTCCGCACGGCCGCCACCGGAGAGGCCGGCCTGGCCGCACTCCGTGAGTTCCGGCCCGACCTGCTCCTGCTGGACCTGATGCTGCCCGGCATGAACGGGGTCCAGGTCTGCCGACGGGTACGGGAGGACAGCCAGCTGCCCATCATCATGCTCACTGCCCGCGGCGACGACTTCGACGTCGTCATCGGTCTCGAGGCCGGCGCCGACGACTACATCGTCAAGCCGGCCCGCACCGAGGTGATCGATGCCCGCATCCGGGCCGTGCTGCGCAGGATGGAGGTCCCGGGCAGTGGCCGGCCCGCCGTCGAGTTCCACGGAGACCTCGCCGTGGACCGCGCCGGCCTCACCGTCGCCAAGTCCGGTGAACGCCTCGCCCTGGCCCCTTCCGAGATGAAGCTGCTGCTCCACCTGACCGCGGCGCCGGAGCAGGTGTTCAGCCGGCAGCAACTGCTCGAGCACGTCTGGGAGCACAGCTACCACGGCGACGCCCGCCTCGTCGACGCCTGTGTCCGCAGGCTGCGTAACAAGATCGAGGACATCCCCGGCAGCCCTCGCTACATACAGACCCTGCGGGGCTTCGGCTACCGTTTCGGACCCCTGTGACCGCCGCCCGCACCCGCCTGCGCCGGATCGCCCCCTTCGGGCTGCGCACGCGACTCGTCCTGGCGTTCCTGCTGGTCGCCGCCGTCAGCGCGGGGACGACCGCGGCCCTGACCTACCGCGAGGCGCGCAGCGCCGTCCTCGTCAGCGCCCAGGACACCGCGGTCGCCTCCTTCCGCGAACAGGTGGGGACGCTCGCGCCCTCGTTGCCCGTCGATCCGGAGGTGCTGCGCGAACTGCTGTACGTCATCGCGAGCAAGGCGAAGCCGCAACCGTGGATCGTCTTCGCCGAGTACGGCTCGCTGAGGGTCTCCTCGGGCACCAGCCCCACCTCCTCCGTCATCACGCCCGAACTGCGCCGCACCGCCCTGACGACGTCGCACAGCAGCTTCGAAAGGGTGGTGAAGGACGGTGTCCCCTACCTCACGATCGCGGTACCCGTCCTGACGAGGACCGGCGCGAGCGGCAGTATGCCCACCGGGCTGGTCCTCTTCGCCGTGATGCGGATGAGCAACGAGCAGGCCAGTGTCGGCGCCCTGGTCACCGCCGCCCGCGACGGCGCCCTGCCCGGTCTCGCCATCGCCCTCGTGCCCGCGCTGATCGCCGCGCGCAGCGTGCTGCGTCCGGTCCGCGAACTGCGCAAGGCCGCCCGCTCCATGGGCAGCGGCCGCCTCGACGCCCGGATCAAGGTTTCCGGTAGGGATGAACTGGCCGATCTGGCCCGCACGTTCAACGAGTCGGCGGCGGAGCTGGAGAGGTCGGTCGACGAACTGCAGCATGCCGAGGCCCGTGCCCGCCGGTTCGCCTCCGACGTCTCGCACGAACTGCGCACCCCGCTCGCCGGGATGCTCGCCGTCACCGAGGTCCTCGACGAGGACGCGGACGGCCTCGACCCGGACACTGCGCGGGCCGTACGGCTGATCAGCGCGGAAACCGGCAAGCTGGCGGTGCTGGTGGAGGACCTGATGGAGATCTCGCGCTTCGACGCCCGCGCGGCCGAGCTGAACACCGACGAGGTCGACGCCGCGGAGACGATCCGCAAGACCCTCCTGCACCGGCACTGGAAGGACCGCGTGCGCACCGAGCTGCCCGATGGAATCCGGGCCCGTCTGGACCCGCGCCGGTTCGACGTCGTCATCGCCAACCTCGTCGGCAACGCCCTGCGGCACGGCTGCGAACCGGTCACCGTGCGCCTGGGCAGCAAGACGGCCGCCGACGGGACCGGCCTGCTGGTCGTCGAGATCGCCGACAGCGGGCCGGGCATACGGCCGGACGTGCTGCCCCATGTCTTCGACCGCTTCTACAAGGCCGACGCGGCCCGTACCCGGTCGGCGGGCAGCGGTCTCGGCCTCGCGATCACACAGGAGAACGTCCGGCTGCACGGCGGCACCGTGCGCGCCGGGAACGGACCGGGAGGCGGCGCCGTCTTCACGGTCGAGATCCCGCTCGGCGGGCCCAGCGGCACCGAACGGTCCGGCACGGACGACGGTGCACAGGGATCCGGCACGGACGCGGCGACGGCGCGAACGGGTCACGCGTCCGGCGCCACGAAGGGGGCCACGGCATGAGGGCACGCCTGCGTGCGGCCGCCGCGCTCACGGCGCTGCTCCCGCTCACCGCGTGCGGCATCCAGGAGACGGACGTCATCGGGGCGGGCGGTGGCGCTACGGTCGACGTGCTTCCCGCCCGTGAGGTCAGGATGCTCTTGTTCTTCCTCTCCCCGGACGGTCAGCTGATGCCGTCGTCCCGCATCGTCGCCGGCGGCGGATTCGAAGGTGGAGGGCAAGGGCCCGACAGCGCGGAGGAGATTGCCCCGCCCTCCACCGAAGAGACGGTCGCCGCGCTGCTGAGCGGGCCGACCCCGCCGGAGAGGCGCGCGGGGATGGGCAACGAGCCGTCGCTGCCCGACCCGAGCACCCGGGTGGGCATCACGGCATCCGGCGGCAGGGTGCAACTCGACCTGGCAGCGCCTCTCGACGGGCTCACCGAACGCGCCGAAGGGCAGCTCGTCTGCACGGTGGCGTACGCGGAGAGCGCCGCCGGCAGCGCGCCGGTGACGCTGCGGGGCACGGACGGCACACATGCCCCTGCCCGGTGCGACCTCCCGGAGGGGGAACCGGCGAACACCGGGACGGCCCCGCGCTGAAGTCACCGGGACGGCCGCGGAGGAGGCCGCTCATCGATCACCGCCGACCGCGGGGCGGGCATCGGCGGCCGTCGCCGCACTCAGCCGGGTGCGCACGGCGGAGAGCTGACCGCGCAGCCGTTGCAGTGGCGTGGGCGGCAGCGCGCGGGAGTCGCCGCGCGCGTAGTACCGCTCGACGTAGTACTGACCTGCGCTGAGTGCGCTGGTGACCGCGATGTACCAGAGCGTGGCGACCATCAGCAGCGGGATGACCTGGTAGGTCTGGTTGTAGATCAGCTGCACCGAGTACAGCAGGTCGTGCACGGCCAGCACGCTGACGATGCTGGTGCCCTTGAGGGTGCCGATCAGCATGTTCCCGGCGGTCGGCACGATGGAGCGCATCGCTTGCGGGATGACGATCCGGTGCAGGGTGCGGCGTCTGCTCAGGCCGAGCGCCTGGGCGGCTTCGTTCTGGCCGGAGTCGACGGACAGGATGCCGCCGCGCACCACCTCGGCGGCGTAGGCGGTCTCGTGCAGGGTCAGCCCGATGACGGCGGTGAGGGTGGGGCCGAGCAGGTTGACCGTTTTGACGGTGACGAACTCCGGGCCGAACGGGATGCCGAGGCCGAGTGTCGGGTACAGAGCGCCGATGTTGAACCAGAACAGCAGCTGCACCAGCAGTGGTGTGGAGCGGAAGATCCAAACGTAGCCCCAGCCCAGCGTGCGCAGCACCGGGTTGGCCGACAGCCGCATCACAGCAAGCACCGTGCCGAACAGAAAGCCCAGCACCATCACCGCACCGGTCAGCCATAGCGTGAGCAGCAGCCCGTCGAGCACGGCGGCGGTGGTGAAGTACCGGCCCACCACGCCCCATTGGAAGGCGTCGTTGCGGGCGACGGAATTGAGCACCAGCACGAAGACGAGCAGTGCCGCGGCGGCGGTCGCCCAGCGTCCGACGTGCCGGCGCGGCACGATGCGCGGCAGGTCGGGGCGCGGGCCGCCGGCTCGCTGTGAGGGCTTCGTGGCAGGGGCTGGTGTGACATCGGAAGGCGTGACCATCGGGAGGCGCTCCGGGGGGAGGGAATGGCTGGCGTGGGTGACCACCCGGTGGCACTCGCAGGGGAGCGCGACGGCATGGGCGCCACGCGGTACGGTGCGGCCGGGGCCTGGGGCGTCGTCACATTCGCCGCGTCCCTCAACGCGGCCGGAAGGGCTGCCGCGCGGGGCGGAGCCGATCTGTCGTCGATCGTATGCGCCCACAGCACAGAGGTGTCAACAACGCGTGGCACAGACAGGGCGAGGCGATGTCCGGCATCCGGGCGCTGCTTGACGAACAGCAGGATGTGCTGCTCAATTGGCCGCATGACTGCCCAGCAGCGCTTGGTCTCGCGCCACCACATCGACTTCGGTCGGGTGTGGTCCGCAGCGTGTTGCGTCTGACTCGGCAGCGGGCCGTCTGACCGGCCCTTCCCTCCCTCGGTGATTCCGTCGCGGGCCTGGTTCCGCCCTCGCGCACGCTGCCGAAGCTCCGCCTCTTTCGACGCCCGGCGTCGTCACACCCGTATCGACCCATCTTTCTGACGGTCACCGTCCGCGACTTCCGCGCCCGGCAGCTCAGTCGTGCCCGCGTGCCGTCGCGTCTCCAGAAAGGCCATGCCCATGCCCGTGCCGTTCCTCGGCATCGCCGCGACCAACGACGGCTGCGCAACCATGTCGCGCTCCGGCACCACCTTCGACCTGCTGGGCGACGCCGTCGACTTCGGCCGGCACATCGTTCCTCTCGTCCGCGAGGAGATCCCCGAACGCGACGCCGAGCGGACCGCACGCGAGGCACGGACTCCGGCGGTGGTGAACGCATGACCTCCGCCGTGGAAGCGACGGTCGTTCCGGTCTCGGTGGGCGACCCGCGCGTGAGGCCCCTGCTGCGCGAACTCGGCCACGAGTACTCCACGCGCTACGGCAAGGACGCCCACGCCGAGATCTCCCGCTACCCCGACGAGGAATTCACCCCGCCCCACGGAGGCGTTCTCCTCCTGCTGCTGGAGGGCGGGGAGCCCGTCGCGGGCGGCGCCTTCCGCCGTTACGACGCGACCACCGCCGAACTGAAGCGGATCTGGACCCATTCCGCCCACCGCCGCCGCGGCCTCGCCCGCCGCGTGATCGCCGAGCTGGAGCGCGAGGCGAGTGCCCGCGGCTACCGGCGGATCTACCTGACCACCGGCCCACGCCAACCGGAGGCCCGCGGCCTGTACCTGGCCACCGGCTACACGCCGCTCTTCGACACCGAGGCCGACCCGGAATCCATCGGCCCGCTGCCCTTCGAGAAGCACCTCGCCCTCCGGGAACGCACGGGAAAGGCCCCCGACCAGTGAACATCCGCACCCTGACGACTCGTCTGCACAGCGCCGCCGTCCTCGCCCTGCTTCCCCTGCTGGCGCTGACCGCCTGCGGCTCGGGTGACACCGGCGGCACGGCGACGGTGGGCGCTCAGGCCTCTCCCGCGCCGACCGACGACCCGGTAGCCGCCGTACGCAAGGTGGACTCCGTCGCCGCCCTGCTGCCGGCCGACGTCCGCACGTCGGGCACGCTGAGGGTCGGTAGCTCGATCGGGTTCCCGCCGGGCGCGTACTACCCGAACGGCACGGACAAGGCGCCCGCGGGGCAGGACATCGACCTCGCCGACGCGGTGGCCAAGGTCCTCGGCGTCAAGCTGGAGCGGCAGGACGCGTCCTTCGAGACGATCCTGCCCGCCCTCGGCAGTGGCAAGTACGACTTCGGCACCGGCAACTTCGGCGTCACCAGCGAGCGCCTGAAGACCATCGACTTCGTCACCTACATCAACGACGGCCAGGGCTTCGCGGTGAAGAAGGGCAACACCGAGCTCACGTCGAAGGTCACCGACCTCACCCGGCTGTGCGGGCTGACCATCGGCACCGGTGCCGGCACCACCTTCGAGGCGACCCTCACCGCACAGAAGGGGGTGTGCGCCGAGGCGGGCAAGAAGCCGTACGACGTGAAGGTCTACTCGGAGAACGCGGCGACGCTCACCGCGCTGCAGCAGGGCCGTATCGACGTGATCATGTCGACGATCAACGGCCTGCGCCACCAGGCGGCACAACCCGCCTCGCAGACGAGTTTCCTCGGCGAGTACCACCGCCTCGACGTCGGTTTCGCCTTCAAGAAGGGCTCCCCGCTCACCAAGGCGTTCCAGGCGGCCGTCAACGAGCTCATCAAGGACGGCACATACGCCCGGATCCTCAAGAAGTGGGGCACCTCCGCCTCCGCGATCGAGAGATCGCGAATCAACCCGCCCGAGCACACGTAAGAGCTGAGCAGGAACATCACGATGGCATCCACCACCGACGCCGCGCCGCCCGGCGCGGCCTCCCCGGGCACCCGCCCCCAAGCCCCACCCGCTTCGGACGACCCCGCCTCCCTCAAGGTCGTACCCGCCCGCCACTACGGCCGGTGGGCGGCGGCCGTCGCCGTGGTCGTGCTGGTCGCCCAGTTCGTGCACGGACTGGCCACCAACCCCGTCTGGGAGTGGAAGGTCTTCCGCGACTACGTCCTGTCCGAGACGATCGTCCAGGCAGTGTGGGTCACCCTCCAGCTCACCGCCTACGCCACCGTTCTGGGCTTCCTCCTCGGCACCGTGCTGGCCTTCATGCGGCTGTCGCGCAGCCCGGTGCTGCAGACCGTCGCCTGGACATACGTCTGGGTCTTCCGGTCGATCCCGATGATCGTCCAGCTGGTGTTCTGGTTCAACCTCAGCGCGCTCTACGAGGAACTGGGGGTCGGCATCCCCTTCGGCCCGGTGTTCTGGTCCGTCGACAGCAACAGCCTCATCGGCACCATCGGCGCCGCGATCATCGGGCTGACGCTGCATCAGGCCGCCTACGCCGCCGAGATCGTCCGCGGCGGCGTCATCTCGGTCGACAACGGGCAGCTGGAGGCAGCCGCCGCCCTGGGCATACCCCGGCTGCGGCAGATCCGCCGGATCGTGCTGCCGCAGGCCATGCGCGCCATCCTGCCCACGGCCGGCAACGAGATCATCGGCCTCCTCAAGGGCACCTCGGTGGTCTACGTCATGTCCATCGGCGAGCTGTTCTACCAGGTGCAGGTCATCTACGGCCGCAACGGCCGCGTGGTCCCGCTGCTGCTGGTCGCCACCGCCTGGTACGTCGTCCTCACCTCCTTGCTGTCGGTCGCCCAGTACTACGTGGAGCGCCGC
Organism: Streptomyces sp. NPDC006610; assembly: GCF_040611575.1. Taxonomy (NCBI): domain Bacteria; kingdom Bacillati; phylum Actinomycetota; class Actinomycetes; order Kitasatosporales; family Streptomycetaceae; genus Streptomyces; species Streptomyces sp. NPDC006610. The sequence continues at coordinate 128,957 of NZ_JBEXOP010000007.1, read as the reverse complement.
TACGCCCGAGGCGCCAACCGCACCCCGCCGCCCACCCCGCTCCAGCGCGCCCGGCGCCTTCTGCTCACCCTGCGCGCGGCGGCGGCCCAGCGCAGCCGGCCTGTCGTACCTCTGACGACCCCTGGACCCCTGGGAGACAGCCGATGAGTCAGGTGATGGTGGACGTCCACGGCGTCCACAAGAGCTTCGGCCCGCTGGAGGTGCTGCGCGGCGTGGACCTCAAGGTCCGCACCGGCGAGGTCACCGTGATCCTCGGCCCGTCCGGCTCCGGCAAGTCCACACTGCTGCGCACCATCAACCACCTGGAGAAGGTCGACAGCGGCTGGATCAGCATCGACGGCGAGCTCATCGGCTACCGCCGCGCCGGGAGCAGGCTGCACGAGCTGAAGGAGAAGCATGTTCTGAAGCAGCGCACCCACATCGGGTTCGTCTTCCAGAACTTCAATCTCTTCCCGCATCTGACCGTGCTGGAGAACCTCGTCGAGGCCCCGGTCTCGGCGTTGCGCCGCCCTCGCAAGGAGGCGGAGGAGACGGCCCGCCCGCTCCTCGACCGGGTCGGGCTCGCCGACAAGGCCGACGCCTACCCGCGCCAGCTCTCCGGCGGCCAGCAGCAGCGCGTCGCCATCGCCCGCGCGCTCGCCCTCGAACCGAAGGTGCTGCTCTTCGACGAGCCCACCTCGGCGCTGGACCCGGAACTCGTCGGTGAAGTCCTCGACGTCATCAAGGACTTGGCCGGGACCGGCACCACCATGATCGTCGTGACCCATGAGATCGGCTTCGCCCGCGAGGTCGCCGACACCGTGGTGTTCATGGACGGCGGAGTCGTCGTGGAACAGGGGCCGCCCGCGGCGGTCCTGGACAACCCGCACCACGAGCGCACCCGCGCCTTCCTCTCCAAGGTCCTCTGACCGCCCCTCACCCATTCCACACGCAAGGAGAACGACCGTGTCCACCACCCTCGCCCGCCGCCGCACCACCGCAGCCGCGCTCGGACTCACCACCGTCCTCGTCCTCGCCGCCTGCAGCAACCCCACCGACGGCGGCACCACCGAGGTCGCGGACACGTCGGGCGCCAAGACGAAGATCAACCTCAGCGCCGACCAGAACCGCATCACCACCGCCAAGGTCGACTCCATAGCCGCCGAGGTCCCGGAAAGGATCCGCAAGAGAGGCACCCTGGAACTGGTCGCCTCGTCCGGCTCCGCCGCGCCGCTGACCTTCTACGCCACCGACAACAAGACCGTCATCGGCGTCGAGCCGGACATCGCCCACCTGGTCGCCGACGTCCTCGGCCTCGAGCCGCACATCAACTCCGTCTCCTGGGAGAACATCTTCGTCGGCCTCGACAGCGCCAAGTACGACGTCGGCTTCACCAACATCACCGTCACCGAGGAACGCAAGGAGAAGTACGACTTCGCCACCTACCGCGAGGACAACCTCGCCTTCGAGGCGAAGAAGGGCAGCGGCCTGAAGGTCACCGGCCCCGAGGACGTGGCGGGCAGGACGGTCGCCGTGAGCAGCGGCACCAACCAGGAGAAGCTGCTCATCGAGTGGAGCAAGGAGAACGAGAAGGCCGGCCGGAAGCCGGTGGACATCAAGTACTACCAGAACGACAGCGACACCTACCTCGCCCTCCAGTCCGGCCGCATCGACCTGTACCTCGGCCCCAACCCGACCGCCGCCCACCACGCGGCCACCACCGGCAGGACCGAGGTCGTCGGCACCTAGTCCGGCGCCGGCGCCACCCTCCAGGGCCTCATCGCCGCAACCACCAAGAAGGACAGCGGCCTGGTCGAGCCGCTCGCCGACGCACTCAACCACATCATCGACAACGGGACCTACGCGAAGGTGCTGGAGCGCTGGGGTCTGTCCGACGAGGCCGTGACCAAGTCGGAGATCAACCCGCCCGGCCTGCCCAGGACCAGCAGGTAGCCGGTCCAGGGCGCGAAGACGCACGGGCTCCGCGACCTCAACCGTCCTCGTGCGCAACACGACTGCCCCGGACCGCCTTCGACCTCAAGAAGGCCGCAGACTGGCCCAGCTCCGCGCGAGGGCCGGTGTTCTCGTCACCAACTTCCAGGAAGGCACCTCCGCCGTGTCCTCAAGACCTACTTCACTGCTGCACCTTGCGGTCGCCCTGGACGGCACCGGCTGGCATCCCGCCTCCTGGCGCGAGCCGGTGGCCCGCCCCCGGGACCTGTTCACCGCCGCGTACTGGGCGGACCTGGTCGCGGAGGCCGAGCGCGGGCTGCTCGACTTCGTGACCATCGAGGACGGCCTCGGCCTCCAGTCGTCCCACTTCCTGGACCCGGACGACCGCACCGACCAGGTGCGCGGTCGTCTGGACGCCGTCCTCATCGCCTCCCGCGTGGCACCGCTGACCCGGCACATAGGCTTGGTGCCGACGGTGGTCGCCACCCACACGGAGCCGTTCCACATCTCCAAGGCGATCGCCACCCTGGACCACGTCAGCACCGGCCGCGCCGGCGTGCGGGTGCAGATCACCGCCCGCCCGAACGAGGCCGCGCACTTCGGCCGCCGTACGATCCCGCGTATCGAGGCCTACGACCACCCGGACACACGGGAGTTGGTCGCCGATCTCTTCGACGAGGCCGCCGACTACGTGGAGGTGGTGCGCCGCCTGTGGGACAGCTGGGAGGACGACGCCGAGATCCGGGACGCCGCCACCGGCCGCTTCATCGACGCCGACAAGCTGCACTACATCGACTTCGAGGGCGGGCACTTCAGCGTCAAGGGCCCCTCCATCACACCCCGCCCGCCGCAGGGCCAGCCGATCGTCAGCGCGCTCGCCCACGACACCGTTCCGTACCGGCTCGTGGCCCGCGCCGCCGACATCGGCTACGTCACGCCGTACGACGCCGACGAGGCCCGCGCGATCGTGGCTCGGATCCATGCCGAGCAGAACGCGTCCGGGAGGGCTGCCGACCCGCTGCACGTCTTCGGCGACCTGGTGGTCCTCCTCGACGACGACCCGGGCGCCGCGCGGGCACGCCGGGATCGGCTCGACGCGCTCGCGGGACGGCCGTACACGAGCGACGCCCCGGTCTTCACCGGAACACCGGTCCAACTGGCCGACCTCCTGCAGGAGTGGCACGGTGCCGGCCTGTCCGGTTTCCGGCTGCGCCCCGCCGTCGCCGGGCACGACCTCCCGGCGATCACCCGGGCGCTGGTCCCCGAACTCCAGCGGCGGGGCGTGTTCCGCCGCGCCTACGAGGCCGGCACCCTGCGCGGCCTGCTGGGTCTCGCCCGCCCCGCCAACCGTTACGCGGCAGCCTGAGCCGTCGGAAGGAAACCGCACAGCCGTGACCAAGCCCTTGAAGCAGATCCACCTGGCCGCCCACTTCCCCGGCGTCAACAACACCACCGTGTGGAGCGACCCACGGGCCGGCAGCCACATCGAGTTCAGTTCCTTCGCGCACTTCGCGCGGACCGCCGAACGCGCCAAGTTCGACTTCCTCTTCCTCGCCGAAGGGCTGCGGCTGCGCGAACAGGGCGGGAGGATCTACGACCTGGACGTCGTCGGCCGCCCCGACACCTTCACCGTCCTCGCCGCGCTCGCCGCCGTCACCGAGCACCTCGGCCTGACCGGCACCATCAACTCCACGTTCAACGAGCCCTACGAGGTCGCCCGCCAGTTCGCAAGCCTCGACCACCTCTCCGGAGGCCGCTGCGCCTGGAACGTCGTCACCTCCTGGGACGCCTTCACCGGCGAGAACTTCCGCCGCGGCGGCTTCCTGCCGCAGGAGGAGCGCTACTCCCGCGCCAAGGAGTTCCTGGCCACGGCGAACGAACTCTTCGACTCCTGGCACGGCGACGAGATCCTCGCCGACCAGGCCACCGGCGTCTTCCTGCGGGACGCCAAGGCCGGCGCCTTCGTCCACACCGGACGGCACTTCGACATCCACGGGCAGTTCAACGTGCCGCGCTCCCCGCAGGGCCGCCCGGTCATCTTCCAGGCCGGCGACTCCGACGAGGGCCGCGAGTTCGCCGCCGCCGAGGCGGACGCCATCTTCAGCCGGCACGGCACCCTCGAGGCGGGCCAGGCCTTCTACACGGACGTGAAGTCCCGCCTGGCCAAGTACGGCCGCCGCCGCGACCAGCTGCTCATCCTGCCCGCCGCGACGTTCGCCCTCGCCGACACCGACACCGAGGCAGAGGAACTGGCCCGCGAGGTGCGCCGGCGGCAAGTCAGCGGGGCCACCGCACTCAAGCACCTGGAGTTCGTCTGGAACCGGGACCTGTCGGCGTACGACCCGGAAGGGCCGCTGCCCGACATCGACCCGGACGTCGGCGACGACCACATCTCCAAGGGGCGCGCCCAGGTCCGCATGTACCGGGACCCGCTGGCCGTCGCCCGCGAGTGGCGCGAACTCGCCGCGTCCAACAACTGGTCCATCCGCGACCTGGTCATCAACACCGGCAACCGGCAGAACTTCGTCGGCTCCCCGGCCACCATCGCGAAAACCATCAACGACCTCGTGCAGGCCGACGCGAGCGACGGTTTCATCCTCGTCCCGCACATCACCCCGGGCGGCCTGGACGAATTCGCCGACAAGGTGGTCCCGCTGCTGCAGGAGCGGGGCGTGTTCCGCACGGAGTACGAGGGCACGACCTTGCGCGACCACCTGGGCCTGGCACACCCGGACGGCGTCCGCGGCGAGCGGGTGGCGTCGTGAAGTTCCTCGCCATCACTCTGATCGTGCACCGCCCGGACCCGGTCACCGGCGTACAGAGATCGACCCATGAGCGTTTCCGCGAGGTCCTCGACAACGCCGTGCTGGCCGAGGAGCTGGGCTTCGACGGCTTCGGGGTGGGAGAGCGGCACGAGCGGCCGTTCATCTCCTCCTCGCCGACCGTGGTACTGAGCCATGTGGCCGCGCTGACGAAACACATCCGTCTCTTCACCGCCGTGACGACCCTGAGTCTGCTCGACCCGGTGCGCGCCTACGAGGACTACGCCACCCTCGACCACCTTTCCGAGGGGCGACTGGACCTGATCATCGGCAAGGGCAACGGCACCGCCCAGCGCGAGCTGTTCCACGTCACGGCCGAGGACCAGTGGGACCGCAACGCCGAGAGCTACGAGGTGTTCCGGCGGATCTGGCGCCAGGACAAGGTCACCGCGCAGACCCGCTTCCGCCCGCCGCTGACGGACGCCGAGGTGTGGCCCCGGCCCTTCCAGCAGCCCGTCCGTGTCTGGCACGGCAGCGCCACCAGCAAGGAGTCGGTCGACCTGGCCGCCCGCCACGGCGACCCGCTGTTCTCCGCGAACGTCACCCACCCCATAGAGCCGTATGCCGAGTTGATCCGCCACTACCGCGAACGCTGGGAACACTACGGCCACGACCCGGCCGGCATCGCGATCGGCGCGGGCACGGCGGGCATCCTCGTGGCGCCGACCTCTCAGGAGGCGCTGGCCGCCTACCGGCCGGTCTTCGAAGCCAATCTGGCCTTCTCCAAGCAGGCGGGACTGCCCGTCGTCTTCGAGACCCTGGAAGACTTCGTCGCCCGCAGCTCCGCCCTGATCGGCAGCCCGCAGCAGGTCATCGACAAGGTGCACCGCTACCACGAGCAGTTCGGCCACACCGTACTGCATGTGAACGCCGACGCCGGCGGGCTGACGGACGCCCGGCACCGCGCCTCCCTCGAGTTGTTCCAGTCCCACGTCGCACCGGTGCTGCGCCGCGAGATACCGGACCCGCCGTTCGCATGGGGACCCGTGTTTCCGGCACCACCGCTCACCCAGGAGTCCGCCCGTGTCTGACATCCCCCTCGGCGTCCTCGACCTCGTCCCGATCCCGTCGGGGTCGACGGCCGCGGACGCCCTGCGCAACTCCATCGACCTCGCCCAGCAGGCCGAGCGGCTCGGCTACGCCCGGTACTGGTTCGCCGAGCACCACCTCAACCCGGGCGTGGCGGGTACGTCCCCGGCGGTCGTGCTCGCCCTGACCGCCGCCGCGACCTCCACGATCCGGCTCGGCTCAGGGGCCGTACAGCTCGGACACCGCACCGCCCTGTCCACGGTCGAGGAGTTCGGCCTGGTCGACGCCCTTCACCCCGGCCGCCTCGACCTGGGCCTGGGCCGCTCGGGCGGCCGCCCGCCCAGGGAGAAGGCGAACGTGCCGACGGCCACCCCGGTCGTCGACGGCCGCGCCCCGAACGGCCTGCTCATCCCGCCCCGCTTCTCCTTCGAGCACCTGCTCGGCTCACCCCGCGTCGCGTTGCAGCGCAAGCTGCTCCTGCTCCCGGGCGCCGAGTCGCAGGACTACGCCGAGCAGATCCACGACATCCTCGCGCTGCTGGCCGGCACCTACCGTTCCCCGGAGGGCATCGAGGTGCACGTCGTGCCGGGCGAGGGCGCCGACGTGCAGGTGTGGATCCTGGGCAGCAGCGGCGGCCGGAGCGCCGAGGTGGCAGGGGCGCGCGGTCTGCGTTTCGCCGCGAACTACCACGTCAGTCCCGCCACGGTGCTGGAGGCGGTGGAAGGCTACCGCTCCTTCTTCCAGCCCTCCGAGTTCCTCGACAAGCCGTACGTCAGCGTCTCCGCCGACGTCGTCGTCGCCGACGACGACGCGACCGCCCGGGAACTCGCCACCGGATACGGCCCGTGGGTCCGCAGCATCCGCACCGCCGAAGGCGCCATCGAGTTCCCGACCCCGCAGGAGGCGCGTGCTCACACGTGGAGCGACGCGGACCGGGCCCTCGTGCAGGACCGCATCGACACCCAGTTCGTCGGCTCACCGGCCCAAGTGGCCGACCGGCTGGAGCAGCTGCAGGAGGCCACCGGTGCGGACGAGTTGCTCATCACGACGATCACTCATGACCACGCCGACCGGGTGCGTTCGTACGAGCTGCTCGCGGAGGAGTGGCGCCGTCGGGGCTGAGCCCTTCGAGGCCGTGCGGACCGCACCGATCCGGGCCGCCAGGAGACGGGCGAGCGTGGTGTCGCCGGCACCGGGCAGACCGCGCATGGCCATGAGCCGGGGATCACCCCTGCGTCAGCCGTCGTGCGGAGGCGCCGTGCGCCCGGGCGTTGCGCACGAACAGCTCGTGCAGGTCGCGGACCGCCCGGGGAACGGAGCCGGAATGGCGGCGCTGCAGGACGAGCAGTACGTCGGTCGCCACCCCCGCGAGGGGCCGCACAGTGATCACGCCCCGTCGCTCCAGCGGGTCGCCGACGACGCTGAAGTCCGGCAGCACGGTGGCACCCAGGCCCTCGGCGACCATCAGCTTGCCCATCTCCGCACCGTCGGTGGAGTACGAGAAGGACGGTGTACGGCCGCGGAGCAGCCGGTGCACGAAACGGTGCATGACATAGCCGGACCGCATCACGACCAGCGGCTCGGTCAGGAGGCTGTCGGCGTCCACCGCCTCCAGGGCAGCCAGTGGACTGTCCGGACGCACGCACACCACGGGCCGGCCGCACAGCAGCTCCGTCGTCTCGAAGCCGGGCGGCATGTCGTCGCCCCGCAGGTAGTTCACCAGGCCCAGGTCGAAGGCGCCCTCCAACAGCCCGCGGTGGATGTCGGCCTGCTGCGCGCCGACCATCTCGACCTGGGTGACCGGGTGCGCGGCCCGGAACTCCCGCACCGTCGGGATGACCAGCGGCACAGTGGCCGTGTTCACCGTGCCGAGTCGGACCATGCGGCTGATGCGGTGCTGGTCGCCGGCCGCGCCGCGCAACCGGTCCACTGCGTCCAGCACAGTCATGATGTGCGGCAGCAGCTCCCGGCCCTCGTCGCTGATCTTCGCCCCGGACCGCTTGCGCTCCAGCAGATCGACGCCCAGCTCGCGCTCCAGATTGCGGACGGTCTCGCTGAGCGCCGGCTGGGACAGATGGAGTTCTTCGGCGGCGCGCCGCAGCGAACCGAACCGGGTGACGGCGGCGATGTATTCCAGCTGTTCGATACGCACGGCAGGAGACTGCCGCCCGTCCCGCGCGGCGTTCAAGGGAAACCCTGTCACAACCTCGTGAACAACGACTCCCAGGATGTGGAATCACAGCGAGGAATTCTTGACCGACAGGACTCCCGCTGGTTCCATCGGAGACATGAAGCGACAGGACCTCACGCGTCGACGCCACGTCGACCTCGCGCGTGTCTCCAGCTCCTGCTGTCGCTGTCGGGCCTGAGCGCACCCGAGGGAAACCCTCCCACGGGCTCCGTCCGCCATCTCCTGCTGCGCATTCTGATCCCGGCTGATTCCGTCCATCCGTAGCGGTGACGAACCTTCCGGGAGCGACGCTCCGGCGTGCCCTTAATTCCCCAGGAGCTCCTTCTTCCTGCCCGCAGCAGTATTCTCCCGCCTGGAGTTTCCATGCCCGCATCTTCCGGACCTGATCCCGTCCGATTCGCCTACTGGGTGCCGAACGTCAGCGGCGGCCTGGTCACCAGCACCATCGAGCAGCGCACCGACTGGGGCTACGACTACAACCGGGAACTCGCCGTCCTCGCCGAGAACAACGGCTTCGACTACGCCCTCAGCCAGGTCCGTTACATGGCCAGCTACGGCGCCGAGTACCAGCACGAGTCGACCAGCTTCAGCCTCGCCCTGCTGCTCGCCACGCAGCGGCTCAAGGTCATCGCCGCCGTCCATCCCGGTCTGTGGCACCCGGGTGTGCTCGCCAAACTCGGAGCCACCGCCGACCACCTGTCGAACGGCCGCTTCGCCGTCAACGTCGTCAGCGGCTGGTTCAAGGGCGAGTTCACCGCCCTCGGCGAGCCCTGGCTGGAGCACGACGAACGCTACCGACGCTCGGAGGAGTTCATCCGCGCCCTGCGGAAGATCTGGACCGAGGACCACGCCGAACTCGCCGGGGACTTCTACCGGTTGCGTGACTTCTCCCTCAAGCCCAAGCCGCTCAACACCCCCGAGCGCCCGCACCCGGAGATCTTCCAGGGGGGCAATTCCAGCGCCGCCCGCGCCATGGCCGGTCGCGTCTCCGACTGGTACTTCAGCAACGGCAAGGACTTCGACGGCGTCACCGAGCAGATCACCGACGTACGCAAGTCCGCCGCCGAAGCCGGCCGTACGGCACCGAAGTTCGGACTCAACGGCTTCCTCATCGCTCGCGACACCGAGGCCGAGGCCCGCGAGACGCTGCGCGAGATCGTCGCCCGTGCCGACAGCGAGGCCGTGGAGGGCTTCGGCGCCGCGGTGAAGCAGGCGGGGCAGTCCACGGCCGACGGCAAGGGCATGTGGCAGGACTCGACCTTCGAAGACCTCGTCCAGTACAACGACGGCTTCCGCACGGGCCTCATCGGCACGCCCGAGCAGATCGCCGAGCGGATCGTCGCCTACAAGAAGCTCGGCGTCGACCTCCTCCTCCTCGGCTTCCTCCACTACCACGAGGAGGTCGAGTACTTCGGCCGCCGCGTGCTGCCGCTCGTACGCGAGCTGGAGGCCCAACTGCCGGACAGCGAGACGGACCCCGTCCCGGCTCGCGCCTGAACCCCTCCTTTCCACACCGCACCGCATCCCGAACGAGGTCATCAGCATGAGCACTGTCACGCCCGCCGACTGGGCCACCCGCCCCGCCCCCGTCACCGTCGAGGAGTGGATCGCCCGGGCGGCCGAGGTCGCCGCCGTCCTCGCCACCGACGCCGCCGAACGCGACCGCGCCGGCGCCACCCCGTACGCCGAGGTACGGCTCCTGAAGGACGCCGGCCTGGTCACCCTGCTCGGCCCCGTCGAGCACGGCGGCGCGGGCCAGGACTGGACCACCGCCTACCGGGTCGTCCGCGAGGTCGCCAAGGCCGACGGCTCCATCGGCCAGCTCCTCGGCTACCACTACCTGTGGTTCTGGGCCGCCCGCCTGGTCGGCACCCGCGAACAGTGGGAGCGGACAGAGGCCGAGGCCACCCGGGAGCGCTGGTTCTTCGGCGGGGCCGTCAACCCGCGCGACAACGACGTCGTCGTCACCGACGACGGCGACGACCTGGTCTTCACCGGCCGCAAGACCTTCTCCACCGGCAGCAGGGTCTCCGACGTCACCGTCCTCGAAGGCGTCCTGGAGGGAACCGAACTGCACGTCTTCGCGATCGTGCCGTCCGACAGCGAGGGCCTGACCTTCCACGACGACTGGGACAACATCGGCCAGCGGCTCACCGAGAGCGGCAGCGTCACCATCGGCGGCGTCCGCACGCCCTGGTCGTCGGCGCTCGGCTACGTCGGCAAGGAATTCCAGCCGCGCACCTACAACACCCTCAACGTCCCCACCATCCAGCTCGTCTTCGTCAGCTTCTACCTCGGCATCGCGAGCGGCGCGCTGGAGACGGCCGCCACCTACACCCGCACCAAATCCCGTCCGTGGCTGCACGGCGGTCATGAGCGGGCGGTCGACGAGCCGTACGTCATCGACGTCTACGGCGACCTCACCGCCAAGCTCTGGGCGGCGGAGGCCCTCGCCGACGCCGTCGCCGCCGAGGGGCAGAAGCTGCACGACGACCCCGATGCGGTCACCGCGCAGACCCGCGGCGACTTCGAGGTACGCGTGGCCGCCGTGAAGGCCCGCGCCACCGACGTCGCCCTGGAGATCGGCAATCGGATCTTCGAAGTGACCGGCGCCCGCGCCACCGCAACGTCCGAGGGCCTGGACCGCTTCTGGCGCAACGTCCGCACCCACACCCTCCACGACCCTGTCGCCTACAAGCGGCGCGAGGTCGGCCGCTGGGTCCTCGAGGGCGAACTGCCCGAACCCACCTGGTACTCCTGACCGCCCCGGGGGCGCCTCCCCCCGGCGGAGGCGCCCCCTTCCCTCCTCCCCGAAAGAGGACCCATGGCCACTGTCCTGTCCGTCTCCGGCAGCCCTTCCGCCTCCTCCCGCACCAACCGCCTGCTGCGCCACCTGGACCAGCGACTGACCGCTCAGGGGCACGACATCGTCCCGCTCGACGTTCGCACCATCCCCGCCGAGGCCCTGCTCGGCGCGGACTTCCGGCACCCGGCGATCGTCGAGGCCACCGAGCTGTTCGCGAGCGCCGACGGCGTCGTCGTAGGAACACCCGTCTACAAGGCGTCGTACTCCGGAGTCCTCAAAGCACTCCTCGACCTGCTCCCGCAGTACGCACTCACCGGAAAGACGGTCCTGCCTCTCGCCACCGGCGGCTCCATCGCGCATGTCCTCGCCATCGACTACGCGCTGCGTCCGGTCCTCAGCTCCATGGGCGCCGCGCACATCGTGCAGGGCTGGTTCACCCTCGACAAGGACATCACCGCCCACGACGACGGCTCGGTCACCGTCGCACCGGCCGCCGCCGAGGCCCTCACCCAGGTCGTCGACCAGTTCTCGCTGGCGCTGGGTCGTACGCCCCTCCTGGCCGCGGCGAGCTGAGCCATGACCGCACACGTCATCGCCGACGACGCCGAGGCCGTCGCTGTCGCGTCCGCCCTGGCCGACGAGTTCCGGGTGGGCGCCTCGGCCCGGGACGCCGAACGCCGGCTTCCCCGTGAGGAGCTGGACCGGCTCTCCGCCTCGGGGCTGCTCGCCGTCACCGTGCCGGCGGAGCACGGTGGTGCGGACGTCCGCGCAGAGACGCTCGCGGAGATCTTCCGGCTTCTGGGCTGCGCCGACGCCAGTCTCGCTCAGATCCCGCAGAGCCACTTCGTCTACGTGAACGTGATTCGCCGCCAGGGAACCGAGGAGCAGCAGAAGTTCTTCTACGCCGAGCTGCTCGCCGGCCGCCGCTTCGGCAACGCCCAGTCGGAGGCGGGTACGAAACACGTCCAGGACATTCGCACCCGTCTGGAACCCCGGCCGGACGGCTCGTACGTCCTCAACGGACTCAAGCACTACTCCACGGGAGCCCTCTTCGCCGACTGGATCCCGGTCCTGGCCCGCGCCGAGGACGACAACCTGCATGTGGCGTACGTGCACTCCGGCGCCCCAGGCCTCACGGTGATCGACGACTGGGAAGGCCTGGGGCAGCGTACGACGGCCAGCGGCACCGTCCGTCTGGCGGGCGTCCCGGTGCCCGCGAACCGGGTGCTGCCCCACCACCTGACCTTTCGAGGGCCTCAGCTGCACGGTGCCGTAGCGCAGTTGCTGCACGCCGCCATTGACGCCGGAATCGCCGCGGGAGCGCTCGCCGAGGCCGCGGAGTTCGTGCGCACCAAGAGCCGTCCCTGGTTCGAGAGCGATGTCGACACGGCTGCGGAGGATCCGCTGCTGATCCAGCGGTTCGGTGAACTCGCCCTTCAGGTGCGGGCGTCCGAGGCCCTTCTGCGCGAGGCCGCGCGAGTGGTGGACGGGGCGCAGGCCCACCTCACGGACGACTCGGCTGCAGAGGCGTCCATCGCGGTCGCCGCGGCAAAGGTGCATGCCGCCCAGACGGCGGTGGAGGTGGCGAGCGCGCTGTTCGAGGTGTCCGGAACCCGTTCCGCGGCCAGCTCTCTGAATCTCCACCGGTATTGGCGCGACGCCCGCACTCACTCCCTGCACGACCCCGCCCGCTGGAAGGTCCAGCACATCGGCCGTTACGTCCTGGGCGGCACCAGGCCGCCCCGCCACGGCCTCCTGTGACGAACGCCGACGCACACCCCGGATCGGAGCCCCGAGTGTCCCTCACCTTCCACTGGTTCCTGCCGACCAACGGCGACAGCCGCCACGTCGTCGGCGGCGGCCACGGCACCCCCGCCACCGAGACCGGCCGGGACCGGCCGCCCACGGTCGCCTACCTCAGCCAGATCGCCCACGCCGCCGAGGACCTGGGCTTCGTCGGCGCGCTCACGCCCACCGGCGCATGGTGCGAGGACGCGTGGCTGACCACCGCGATGGTCAGCCAGAACACCGAGCGGCTGAAGTTCCTCGTCGCCTTCCGCCCCGGCTTCGTCTCACCGACGCTCGCCGCGCAGATGGCGTCCACCTTCCAGCGGCAGACCGACGGACGGCTCCTGCTCAACGTCGTCACAGGAGGGGAGAGCCACGAGCAGCGCGCCTACGGCGACTTCCTCGACAAGGACGCCCGGTACCGCCGCACCGGCGAATTCCTCCAGATCGTACGGGGACTGTGGAAAGGCGAGAGCGTCGACCTGGACGGTGAACATCTGCGCGTGGCGGACGCCAGACTGGCCCGGCTGCCCGAGCCGGTGCCCGAGGTGTACTTCGGCGGCTCCTCGTCCGCGGCGGGAGAGGTCGCCGCCCGGTACGTCGACGTGTACCTCACCTGGGGCGAACCACCCGCCGCCGTCGCCGAGAAGATCGCCTGGATCCGGTCGCTGGCAGCGAAGGAGGGCCGCACCCTCCGCTTCGGCATCCGTCTGCACGTCATCACCCGGGACACCTCCGCGCAGGCCTGGGCCGAGGCGAACCGGCTGCTCGACGGCTTCGATCCGGAGACGGTGAAGTCGGTCCAGGCAGGGCTCGCCCGCAGCGAGTCCGAGGGACAGCAGCGCATGCTCGCCCTGCACGGCGGCGGCAGCCCCCTTGACTCCCGACGCCGCTCGAGCGGGGGAACCCGCACCCGCCTGGAAATCCACCCCAACCTGTGGGCGGGCATCGGTTTGGTACGCGGCGGCGCGGGCACCGCCCTGGTCGGCAGCCACGAGGAGGTCGCCGAGCGGATCAAGGAGTACGCCGCCCTGGGCATCGAGGAGTTCGTGCTCTCCGGATATCCGCACTTGGAGGAGGCGTACTGGTTCGGCGAGGGCGTCCTGCCGAAGCTCCAGGCGCAAGGGCTGTGGCAGCACCCGTTCGGGCAGCCGGCCGCCTCCCCGGCCCAGGTTCCCTTCGCCGGGGCTGGTGGGTGAGGGCCGCGGTCCCAACCGTCACGAGCACATGGCACCTGCGCGAAGGACCAGTTGTCACCACCTCGCTCTGGTCGTCGTCATCCTGCCCTTGCGCACCGGACGGCGAGGACTGGAGGGGGCCGTCGTCCAGCGGAAGGGCTTGGCTCAAACCGTCGGACCTCGGCACACCGCATCCTCGGTGCCCCTGCACAGGGAAATCTTCCCGGAGGGGCGCTTCACGGTCCCTGCGCCGGCGCCTAGGAGGGCATGTGCTGCGCGTGCGGCCGGTTTGATCCGCTATGCACGGCGCGCAGGCGTGGACGCGAGCATCAATGGGCACTCTGTGCGCCCTCCCGGTTTCCGAGGGTGAGGGAAATGATGAGCGCACCGCACATGAGCCGGGTGATCCGCGGTCTCCTGTCCCTCGGCCGGACGGACTGGCGGTGGAAGGAGTTCGCGATGTTGCTTCTCATCTCCCCGGACGGCGTCGAGGAGGCTCTCGACTGTGCGAAGTCGGCGGAGCATCTCGACATCGTCGACGTCAAGAAGCCTGACGAGGGCTCTCTCGGCGCGAACTTCCCCTGGGTCATCCGGGAGATCCGCGACGCGGTACCGGCGGACAAGCCGGTGTCCGCGACCGTGGGGGACGTCCCGTACAAGCCGGGTACGGTGGCACAGGCCGCGCTCGGCGCGGTCGTCTCCGGCGCCACGTACATCAAGGTCGGCCTCTACGGATGCACGACGCCCGACCAGGGCATCGACGTCATGCGGGCGGTCGTCCGGGCGGTGAAGGACCACCGCCCCGAAGCGCTCGTCGTCGCCTCCGGCTACGCCGACGCCCGCCGGATCGGCTGCGTCAACCCGCTGGCCCTGCCCGACATCGCCGCCCGCTCCGGTGCCGACGCCGCCATGCTCGACACCGCGATCAAGGACGGGACGCGGCTGTTCGACCACGTGCCGCCGGACGCCTGCGCCGAGTTCGTCCGGCTGGCCCACGCCGCCGGCCTGCTCGCCGCCCTCGCGGGCAGTGTCGAGCAGGCCGACCTCGGCCCGCTGACCCGCATCGGAACGGACATCGTCGGGGTCCGCGGAGCGGTCTGCGAGGGCGGCGACCGCAACGCGGGACGGATCCGGCCGCACCTGGTGGCCGCCTTCCGGGCGGAGATGGACCGGCAGGCCCGGGAGCACGCGGCCGGCGTCACCGCCGTGAGCTGACCGCCGGCATGCCGACCTTCGAGCCCGGCCGCGTCCCCGGACGCCGAGCCGCACGTCTCGCCGTCGTCGATCCGGCCACCGGGGAGGTCTTCGACGAGGTCCCCGACCAGCAGCCGGACGCACTGGACGCCGTCGTCGACCGGTCCCGCCGGGCCTGGCACGGCTGGCGCGCCGATCCCGCCGCCCGCACCACCGCTCTGCACGCGGCGGCAGGCGCCGTGGAGGCGGCCGCCGACGACCTCGCCCGGCTGCTCACCAGGGAACAGGGCAAACCACTGGCCGAGTCCCATGCGGAGATCGCCCGTACGGCGGCCCGCCTGCGCTACTTCGCCGACCTGGCCCCCAGGACCCGGCGCATCACCGACGGCCGGCCCGTGGACAGCGAGCTCCGCTGGCGATCCCTCGGACCCGTCGCCGCGATCGTGCCGTGGAACTTCCCCCTCCAGCTCGCGGCGGCGAAGTTCGTGCCCGCGCTCGCGGCGGGCAACACCGTGGTCCTCAAACCGTCCCCCTTCACCCCGCTCGCCACCCGGCTGCTCGGCTCCGTCCTCGCCACCGTCCTGCCCGAGGACGTGCTGACCGTCGTCACCGGCCGCGAACCGCTCGGCGCCCGCCTCGCCTCCCACCCCGGCATCCGCCACGTCACCTTCACCGGCTCGGCGCCCACCGGGCGGGCCGTCGCCGAGGCGGCGGCGGCCTCGCTCGCCCGGGTGACCCTGGAACTGGGCGGCAACGACGCCGCCGTCCTGCTGGACGACGTGGAGGTGGACCGGATCGCGGACCGGCTGTTCTGGGCCGCCTTCCGCAACTGCGGGCAGGTCTGCATGGCGGTCAAGCGCGTCTACGCCCCGGCCCGGCTCCACGCCCGGGTCGTCGAAGCCCTCGCCGAGCGGGCCAGGACCGTCGCCGTCGGTCCCGGCCTCGATCCGGACACCCGGCTGGGACCGGTCAACAACACACCCCAGCTGGCCCGGGTCGAGCGGATCACGCGTCGGGCCCTGGCGGACGGGGCCCGGGCGGCGGCCGGCGGCCACCGGGCGGCCGGGCCGGGGTACTTCTTCGCCCCCACGATCCTCACCGACGTCCCGCCCGACAGCCCGGTGGTGACCGAGGAGCAGTTCGGGCCGGTCCTGCCGGTGCTGCCGTACCGGAACCTCGACGAAGCCGTCGACGCCGCCAACGGCACCGGCTTCGGGCTGGGCGGCTCCGTGTGGGGCGCCGACCTCGACCGGGCCGAGGCGGTGGCCGACCGGCTCGAATGCGGCACGGCCTGGATCAACCACCACGCCGAGCTGTCCCTCGCCCAGCCCTTCGCGGGCGCCAAGGACAGCGGGGTCGGTGTGGCGGGCGGACCGTGGGGGCTGTACGGCAACCTGCGGCCGTTCGTCGTCCACCGCCCGCGGGAGGCGTGACGGTGAGGTTCCGGGCGGCGGTACTGCGCTCGTACGAGGATCCGTTCACGCTCGAGGAGGTGGCCCTGCGGACGGAGCCCGCCGCCGGTGAGGTCCTGGTCGAGATCGCCGGCTGCGGGATGTGCCGGACCGATCTCGCGGTCCGGCGATCGGCCGGCAGCAGCCCGCTGCCGGCGGTGCTCGGCCACGAAGGGTCCGGGGTCGTGGTGCGGACGGGCGGCGGCCCGGACACCACGATCGGCGTCGGTGACCACGTCGTGCTGAGCTTCGACTCCTGCGGGCACTGTCGCAACTGCCGCGCCGCCGCCCCCGCCTACTGCGACTCCTTCGCCTCCCTCAACCTCTTCGGGGGACGCCGGGAGGACGCGCCGCGGCTCACCGACGCGGCCGGGGGAGCGCTGGCCCCCCGGTGGTTCGGTCAGTCCGCCTTCGCCGAGTACGCGCTCGTCTCGGCCCGCAACGCCGTCCGGGTCGACCCCGCGCTGCCCGTCGAACTGCTCGGGCCGCTCGGCTGCGGCTTCCTCACCGGCGCCGGAGCCGTGCTGAACACCTTCGCCGCCGGCCCGGGCGACAGCCTCGTCGTGCTCGGCGCGGGAGCCGTGGGCCTGGCCGCGGTGATGGCGGCCACCGCCGCCGGCGCGCTGACCGTGGCCGTGGACCGGCACCCCCGACGGCTGGCCCTGGCCGAGCGGTTCGGCGCGATCCCGCTGCCCGCCGAAACGACCGGACTGGCCGAGCGGATCCGGCAGGTCATCGGCGGCGGCGCGCAGTACGCGCTCGACACCACGGCCTCCGCCCCGCTCATCAACGACGCACTCCGGGCGCTGCGCCCCACCGGCAGCCTCGGCCTGGTGGCACGGCTGCGCACCGCGCTGCCGCTCGAACCGGGCACGCTCGACCGGGGCCGCAGCATCCGCCACATCTGCGAAGGGGACGCCGTCCCCGGACTGCTGATACCGCTGCTGATCCGGCTCTGGCAGGCCGGACGCTTCCCCTTCGACCAGCTCATCCGCACCTATCCGCTGGCCGACATCAACGAGGCCGAGCGCGACTGCGGCGCCGGCCGCGTGGTCAAACCCGTCCTGCTCCCGACCGGGAGAAGCCGGTGAGCGCGGCCCCCGGCACTGCGGACGACCCACCGCATCCGACGAGCAGAAAGCTCGCGGCCCCACTCCCGTCAACGGAGGAGACATGACCGGCACGGCGCCGCAGCACACGGAAGCGGAAGGCGTGGACGGGGGTGTGGGCCTGACCGCCCTCCTGGTCGCCGCGGCACGGGCGATCGAGACCCACCGCGACGACAGCCTGGCCCAGGACGCCTACGCGGAACACTTCGTGCGCGCCGCCCCGGCGTGCACGCACTGGCCGGTGCGCATCCAGCAGGTCCCGGAGGGGGACGGCGACCCGCTGTGGGGGCGGTTCACCCGCTACTTCGGCCTGCGGACCAGGGTCCTCGACGACTTCCTGCTCCGGTCGGTCCGTACGGGCCCCCGGCAGGTGGTCCTGCTGGGAGCGGGGCTGGACACGCGCGCCTTGCGGCTGGACTGGCCGTCCGGCTGCGAGGTCTTCGAGATCGACCGGGCGGGCGTGCTGGAGTTCAAGGAGCAGGTGCTCACGGACCTGGCGGCCACCCCGAAGGCGAAGCGTGTCACCGTACCGGTCGATCTGCGCGCGGACTGGGTCGGCGCGCTGACCACCGCCGGCTTCGACCCCGCCGCGCCGAGCGTCTGGCTGGCCGAGGGACTCCTCTTCTACCTACCGGGCCCCGCCGAGACGTCTCTCATGGACGCGGTGGACGGGCTGACCGCCAAGGGCAGCGCTCTGGGCTTCGAGGCCAAGCTGGAAAAGGACCTGCTGGCGTACCGCGACAGCCCGATCTACACGGCGACGCGAGAGCAGACCGGCATCGACCTGCTCCACCTCTTCGACAAGGGGCCACGGCCCGACTCCGCGGGCGCACTGACGGCCAAGGGCTGGTCCACCTCGATGCACACGCCCTTCGAGTTCACCCGCCGGCACGGACGTGGCCCCCTTCCCGAGCCGAACGACGCTCTGGAAGGAAACCGGTGGGTGTTCGCGTACAAGCCCCGGCCATGACACCGGCAGTGCTCACGACGACTCACGCACGCGGGCTGAGGGCGGGGCCTGCCGCAGGCCCCGCACGGTGGGACGCCTTCCGACGGGGGTGGTGGCAGCTCGGTTGCGTCGCAGCGGTCGCCGCCCACGCCGGTGCTGCCACTGACCGGCCGTGTCAGACGGACGGGGCGGCGACGAGCCGGTCGCCAGGGATCCCGGCCAGGTCCGGCGCGTAGTAGTCCTCGATGCCGGCGGCCCACGTACCCACGGCGATGCGGTCCTCGGCGTCCGGGCCGAAGGCGTCGAACAGGGCGTGGATGTTCGCCTCCTCGAAGCCGATCGCCGTCATGAGCGACACGAAGAGGGGACGTTCGATCAGGCCGTCGCCGTCGGGATCGCCGAGTGCGGCGAGGGCCTCGGCGAACTCGGCGATCGTGGGACCGAAACGCTCGGGGTCGAGCACGAAGGGACGGAACTCGTCCAGGGTGATCACGCCGTCGCCGTCGGCGTCCAGCTCAGTGGCCAGCGTCGTCCAGTAGCGGCGGAACGCGGCCCGGATGGCGGCCTTGGCGCCGTCGTCCGACGCGGCCGCCGCTTCGAGAACACGGTCCGTCATCAGGTCGAAGTCTGCGGAGTCGATGACTCCGTTGCCGTTGGCGTCGAAGAGGGAGAAGACCAGTTCGACCCGCTGGGCGGCCTCGGTTCGCATGTCCATCACCTGTTCTCTGCAACCCGAGGATCCCGGGCCTGTCCAATGGATGCCGCTACCTGACCGTTGGGAACACACGCCGATCCGGCGCGTGCAGCGGCCATGACCCATGGAACCGCCATCGAGGCCCGCAGACTCCCGATCTCCGCTTGTGGTGACAGAAGGACTGCTGGATGAGCATGTGTGACAAGTCGGATGCCTCGCCTGCGACAATCAGACTGTTTCGACCGATCCGTTCGTCAGCTCATACGACTCCGCTGGTGACGATTCCTGTCCCGCATCCGCTCGGGGCGGGGTGGACCGATCGGCTTGGCGGACCATCACGGGGTCTGGTGGCCGACGGGATGCGCGTCGGGGTCGTCGGCGAGTGCGACGGAGGCGGTGATGCGTTTGCCGACCGGTTCGCGGTGGATGCCGAAGGCGTGGGAGACGGCCATGACGATTTCCAGGCCGTGCTGGCCGATCCGTCCGGGGTCGGGTTCCCGGACGGACGGCAGGCTGGTGCTGCTGTCCCACACGCTGATCCGGACGGCGCCGTCGATGATCTGCAGGTCCAGCAGGCACGGGCCCGGCGCGTATTTGGCGGCGTTGGTGACCAGCTCGCTCACCACCAGTTGCACGGCGCCCATCGCCTGTTCGGGGACCGGCAGTCCGTGTTCAGCCTGCAGGGAGGTGAGGAAGGTGCGGGCCAGGGCCCGGGCCTCGGCGATGCCGGTGCTGCCGTCGTACGCGGCGCAGGCCGCGACCGGACGGTCGGGAACCGGCTCGAGGCCCTGCTCCAGGGCAGCCATGTTCATGGACCCGCCTCACTTCCGAAGCGCCACTCGTCATTGCGCACTCCGCCTACCCCCGGAACGTCACACCATCCCATCCTCCTTCCTCCGGGTCGCCCCACACGCCCGTTGTCTGAAAACACTCGGTCTGTGACGTGGGCGGGAGCGCGAGCCGACAGGGGCCGCAGTCCTGCCGTCGGCGAAACTGCCTGATCGGGCGGGTCGAGGGATGCGGGACCAGGTCGGGTCATGCACTGGTGTTCGGGAGAGGATCAAGGACCGCTAACATCCCCGCATGTCCGAAACGGCCGCGCAGCGCCTCCTGAAGAACGACCACCGCACCGCCAGGGCCGCCGCCGGCGAGAGCATCTCCCTTCCCGACGACTGCGCGAAGGCGCTCCTCGGCGAGCTGGCGTCCGGCGAGGTGGTCAGGGCCCTGTACCACGACGGCTGGGGCTACGCCGCACTCACCACCCGCGGTCTCGTTCTCGTCCGGAACCTGCCGGCGCCGAAGACGGCCCGCGTTCCCGCGCCCCTGCTGATCCTGCGCCCCGCGTACGGCATGTTCGGCTCCGTCGACGTCCTGGTCGACGGCAAGCCGCACAAGCTGCACGGCTCGAGACTGGACCCGAAGGGAGAGCTCCTCGGCGCGCTGGGGCGGCTCCTGCCCCCCGACTCGCCGTTGCGCCCCGGCCGCGGCAGGCGGCTGTCCACATGGGTGCGCAGGCACCCCGTCTCGGTGGCCGCCGCCGCGGCCGTGGTCGCCGTCGCCGGACTGAACCCGGGTTCGGGCGGGGAGAAGACCGTGGCGCAGGACCGGACGTACCGCACCGTGGACGTGCCCGACTTCAACGGGACGCCCCTGGCCCCGGCGGTGGCGAAGGCGCGCCTCGACGGGTGGCGCAAGGTGTCCGCCGCCGACGCCTCCTCCGACCGTCGGCCGGTGAAACCCACCGCGCCGGGCTGGCGGGTGTGCTTCCAGAGCCCGTCCGCCGGCGTGCCGACCTGGCCGTCCCTCACCACGCTGACGCTCTACGCGGTGCCGGAACGGGAGGCGTGCCCGGCATGGCTGCACGACTCCCGCCGGATCCTGATGCCCGGGTTGGTCGGCGAGCGGTTCGACGACGCCTCGCGCGCCCTCGACGACCGGGGGCTCGACCTCGTCGACGCCATCCACGCCCACACCGGTGAGCGCCTGGACGAGGGAGGTTCGCAGAACCTGGCCGACTGGCAGGTGTGCCGGCAGCGCCCGGAAGCGGGCAGCGAGGTCTCGACCACGACGCGGCCCGACCTGTGGCTGACCGGTCCCGGCGTCTCCTGCACCGAACCCAGCCCGAGCCCGAAACCGAGCCAGAAACCGAAACCTGAGCCGAAGCCGCGTCCTCAGCCGTCCTACGGTGCCACGGGCGGCGGCAGCGGAGCGGGCGGAACCGGTGCGGGCCCGTCGAGGGGCACGGGTTCCGGCAACGGCGGCTCCTCCAGCGGGTCGGGCAGCAGCACGGGCGGTTCGGGCGGCGCCGGCGGCGGCCTGGCGGGTGTCCAGTTCGGCCAGTACTGCTCTCCCGTCGGCGCCACCGCGACGACCGGCGACGGGCGGCCGGCGAAGTGCTTCATGGGCAGGGACGGCCAGGCTCGGTGGGGCTACAACTCCGGGTGACGCCACCACGATGCCGGCGCATCGCCGAGCCTGCCCACCAACCGACACCGACTCGGGCTTGTCCTGGTACCCGCGTACCTCGCGCGTGTCCGGCTGACGGCGAACGGGCCCGCCGTGTGAGGCACTGCAGCTGGTGGGCGTCACCGCCGGACTGACCGCAGGCGGCTCCGTAGCACGACCGGTCGTCTCGCGGTCACGACGCCGCTCCGGCTGCTTCGAGGCGTGAGCACATGTGCGCGGACGGGCGGTCCGGGGGAAGGAGAGAATGAGGCCATGGCGATGTGTGGGAAGTGCGGTGCGCAGAAGCGCCGTTGGCCTCGTTCCTGTACCCGGTGCCCTTCCCGGTCGGACCGGGGGGACACGGCCGCGGACGCTGCCGAGCTGGCCGCGGAGACAGGACTGCTCGGATGGGTCGGGCGAGGAATCATGAGCGTCGTACGGCTGGTACTGCGCGCGGTCGACTGACCGCCCCACGCGGATGCCCCGCCACCGAGCGCCTCGCCGCTGTTCATCCGCGTCGCCTCGGAGCGGGTGGGATGGGCGGGTATCCGGATGGAGCGGGCGGTATGAACAGACAGGACCGGGCGGATGCGGCGTGCAGTACGCCAAGGAACCGGCCGACACGCACATCCTGATCAACGCCGTCTGCCCCGGCTTCACCGCGACCGACCTGAACGGCTTCCGGGGAGTGCGCACCCCGCGGCGAGGCGCAGCCGCCGCGATCCGGCTGGCCACCGTGGAGGGCCACGGGCCGACAGGCCGCTTCTTCGACGACGGGGGAGAGGTGCCCTGGTGACGAACGGTCTGCGTGCGCCGTTCCAGGGGAACGGCGCACGCGCGTCCCGGAGCAGCCGTCGCCTGCTGGGCCGGCGTCCGGCGGGCGAAGTGCAGCAGCCGCAGCCGCGACGGCTCATCGTGCACGCGCGCTTTCAGGCGGCCTGTGCTGCGCACGAACATGGGGCAGACCCCGTTCCGGAGGGCACTGTCAGTGGCGGCTGAGAGGCTGCGCGCATGGACCGTGATGACGAGCAGCTGTTGCGCGGCCGGGTCTACGGCGCCGACCACGAGCGGCCGGGCCCGGTACCGGGCCGTCGCTACGCCGAACTCATCGGCGGGCCGCTGGACGGTCTCCTGCTCGACATCACCGATCGGACGCCGGACGAGACCGGCGTCGGCGTCGCGCTGGCCACCGAGCTGGGGCGTTTCGGCGCCGGCGGCCGAGCTCTGTACGATCCGCGTCCCGGTGATCCGGCCCGGTTCGACTGGACCGGCGACGCCCCCTGACCGCATCGGCCGAGTCGCCCCGCGGACCGGCCGGGGGCAGGCTGGAAGGCGTGAGCAGCGCGCCGATCGTCGTGCACCGGCCCGCCGGCACGGGCGGCCGCAGGGTCAGCGTGCGCAGTCACGGCCGGGACGAGATCCTCGGCACCGCCTACAGCGACCACGACCTGGTCGTGTTCCTGCAGAACGCAGGCGTCGACGACCCGGAGGGCGTGCTGGACGATCCGGGCTGGGTGGAATGGCGAGGCGGCCACGCCCACGAGTTCAGCGCGGCCTAGCCGGGACTGCCCGGTCGGCCCTTCACCACGCCGAGGAACGTGTCCGGACCAGGCTCGCCGACGGTCCTCGAACCGTCCGCAAGCCCACGCGTACGATCAGATCGGTGCTCGACACCCGCGACGCCTCCTCCTTCCGCGTGATGACTGTCGGACACGACTGGCTGCCTGTCCGTTCCCGCATCAGGCCTTCCTGGAAAGCCACGGGTACGTCCGGGGACAGGAGGCCGGTTGCGACGACCGCTGCGTGCGGCGCGACGTCTTCCTGGACGACCCCGCCCGGCGAATGTGCCCCTGCGCCACACACGGCCCGTCCCGGATCCATCGCCCTGCGTTGCGCCGTCAGGACGCGTGATCCGCGCGGGCGTCCCGGCGGGACCCGGCGCCGCCCCCACTGGTGCACCATGGAAGAGGACGGGGGTACCGTCACGGACAGGAGAAGCACATGGATCGGCGGGCGGCGGCAGCCGCCTCGGCGGAGCCCGGGCAGCAGACGCTCTTCGACTGGTCGGACACCGCGCCGCCCCGGGCCGCCGCGCACGGGGCGTTCCGGGACAGTCCGCAGGCCCGACGTCTGCTCGACGTGCGCGAGGTCTACGCGGAGCCGGCGGCCCTCGACACCCCGCGCGGGCAGCAGATCCTCGCCCGGCTGCCGGGCGTGCGGGTGACCGAGGTCGACAGCCACTGGAACATCCCCTCCCTCCACGGCAACGACGGCAACACCGCCCGGTGGGTCCGCGTCAAGACCGAGACCCTCGTGCTCGGGGTCAAGCACACCCTGACGACCCGCCCCAACGGCAGGTCCGCCGACTGGATCGCCCCCGGGCCTTCGAATGGCTGTGCGATGGCCTGCGTGTACTGCTACGTCCCCCGCCGCAAGGGCTACGCCAACCCCATCACGCTGTTCACCAACATCGAGGCGATTGTGGCCCACGTACGACGGCACGTACGGGCCCAGGGGCCCAAGGCCGAGCCCAACCAGTGCGACCCCGAGGCCTGGGTCTACGACATCGGCGAGAACGGCGACTGCTCCGTCGACGCCCTGCTCTGCGACAACACGGCCGATCTCGTCGCCGCCTTCCGCGGTCTGCCGACCGCCAAGGCGTCCTTCGCGACGAAGTTCGTCAACCCCGACCTGCTGGCACTCGACCCCCAGGGGCGCACCCGGGTGCGCTTCTCCCTCATGCCGGCCGACGACTCCCGCCTGCTGGACATCCGCACCAGCCCGGTCGCCGAGCGGATCGCCGCGGCCTCCGACTTCCTCGACGCCGGCTACGAGGTCCACTTCAACCTCTCGCCCGTCGTCCTGCGGCCGGGGTGGCAGCAGGACTGGGCCGACCTGCTCGCCCACCTCGACGACGTCCTGCCCGACCGGGTGAAGCGGCAGGCGGCGGCCGAGATCATCATGCTCACCCACAACGCGGCGCTCCACGAGGTCAACCTGGGCTGGCACCCGCGCGCCGAGCAGGTGCTGTGGCAGCCGGACGTCCAGGAGACCAAGCGGTCGCAGAACGGCGCCCTCAACGTCCGCTACGCCCAGGAGATCAAACAGCGCTCCCTGGCGCGGATGCGGCAGCTGGTGGCGGAGCGGGCACCGTGGCTCCGGATCAGGTACGCCTTCTGAACGGCCGGGTTCGCCTGCCGAACGCCGGCGCCGGTCGGAAGCCCCCTGCCGTCGCCCGGTGCGACGTACCGCGGCGGCGGTCCGCCGCTTCACCCGACCGCACCGTGTGCCGGGCGCATCCGGTGCGGTCGTCCGCACGGTGGAGACCAGGGA
Source organism: Streptomyces sp. NPDC006610 (assembly GCF_040611575.1). Classification (NCBI taxonomy): domain Bacteria; kingdom Bacillati; phylum Actinomycetota; class Actinomycetes; order Kitasatosporales; family Streptomycetaceae; genus Streptomyces; species Streptomyces sp. NPDC006610. The sequence continues at coordinate 104,036 of NZ_JBEXOP010000007.1, read as the reverse complement.
CGGAGAGGCCACGGGCGCGAGACCACGGACGCGCGCACCGCGGACGACGGCAGGCGGGACGGGACCATGGGCGACGAGGACATCACCACGGCGGCGGACACCGGACGGCCGGTCGCCGGCGCCGCGACCTGCCTGGTGACCGGCGCCAGCGGGTACATCGGAGGCCGGCTCGTACCGGAGCTGCTGGACGCCGGTCACCGGGTGCGCTGCCTGGTCCGTACGCCGGCCAAGCTGCGCGACCACCCCTGGGCGCACCGGGTCGAGATCGTCCGGGGCGACGTCACGGACGCGGACTCGGTGGCGCGGGCCATGACCGGCGTGGACGTCGCCTACTACCTCGTGCACTCGCTGGGCACCGGCCGCGACTTCGAGCGGACCGACCGCGACGCGGCCCGCGTCTTCGGCGAGCAGGCCCGCGCGGCCGGGGTCCGCCGCATCGTCTACCTCGGAGGTCTCACCCCCGCCGCGGTGCCCGAGTCCCGCCTGTCCCCGCATCTGCGCTCCCGCGCCGAGGTCGGGCGCATCCTGCTCGACTCGGGCGTGCCGACCGCCGTGCTGCGCGCCGCCGTCATCATCGGCTCCGGCTCCGCGAGCTTCGAGATGCTGCGCCACCTCACCGAGCGCCTGCCGGTCATGGTCACCCCGCGCTGGGTGCGCACCCGCACCCAGCCCATCGCCGTCCGGGACGTGCTGCGAGCCCTGGTCGGCTGCGCCGGCCTGCCGCCCGACGTCAACCGGACCTTCGACATCGGCGGCCCGGAGGTGCTCACGTACCTGGAGATGATGCGCCGCTACGCCGCCGTGGCCGGCCTGCCCCGGCGGTTCATCGTGCCCGTGCCCGTGCTCACGCCCGGCCTGTCCAGCCACTGGGTCGGCCTGGTCACCCCGGTGCCGGCCTCGATCGCCCGCCCGCTGACCGAGTCCCTGCGCCACGAGGTGGTCTGCCGGGAGCGGGACCTCGAACGGTACGTGCCCGGTCTGCGCGACCGCCTCATCGGGTTCGACCGTGCCGTCGCCCTGGCCCTGCAACGCGTCCGCGACGCCCAGGTCGCCACCCGCTGGTCCTCCGCCTCGGCGCCGGGCGCGCCCAGCGACCCGCTGCCCACCGACCCGGACTGGGCGGGCGGCAGCCTCTACACCGACGTGCGGGAACTCGACGCGGACGTGCCGCCCGACGCCCTGTGGGAGGTGGTGGAGGGCATCGGCGGGGAGAACGGGTGGTACTCCTTCCCTCTGGCCTGGGCGGTACGCGGCCGGCTGGACCGGCTCGTCGGCGGAGTGGGCCTGCGCCGGGGCCGGCGGGACGCGCGCAGGCTCCGGGTGGGCGACTCGCTGGACTTCTGGCGGGTGGAGGAGATCGAGCGCGGCCGACTGCTGCGGCTGCGCGCCGAGATGCGGCTGCCCGGACCGGCCTGGCTGGAGATGCGCGTGGAGGGCGGGGACGGCGGGCCCGTCCGGTACCGGCAGCGGGCCGTGTTCCATCCCCGCGGCCTGCTCGGGCACCTCTACTGGTGGAGCGTGGCCCCCTTCCATGCAGTCGTCTTCGGCGGCATGGCCCGCAACATCGTCCGCGCCGCGTCCCGGGTGCGGGAGGGACGTGCGGGAGCCGCCGGCCCGGCCACGGACGGCCGCCCCACCGCATCCGGAGCCACCGCCGGGCCGGAAGGCGGTGCGGCCCGCGCCGCCCGCCGCCACCCGCCGGAGGGAGGCTGAACCATGCACGTCTCGGTCGTCCTGTTCACCTCGGACCTGCGCCTGCACGATAATCCGCCGCTGTGCGCCGCCCTGGAGGCCGCCGACGCCGTGGTCCCGCTGTTCGTACGGGACCGGGCGGTCGCGGCGGCCGGCTTCGCCCCGCCCAACCGCAGCGCCTTCCTCGCCGACTGCCTCACCGACCTCGACTCCTGTCTGCGCGATCGCGGCGGGCGGCTCGTGGTGCGCTCCGGCGACGTGGTCGACGAGGTGTGCCGGGTGGTGGCCGAGGCGGACGCCGACGAGGTGCACATGTCGGCGGCGCACAGCCGGTTCGCCGTCTCGCGGGAGGAGCGGCTGCGTCGCGCGCTGGAGGCCGCCGGCCGCCGGCTGTTCGTGCACGACGCGGTCACCGTGGCCGTCCCGCCGGGCGAGGTGACACCCGCCTCCTCCGGTCACTTCGCCGTCTTCACGCCGTACTACCGGCAGTGGGCGCGGGCCCGGCTCCGCCCCGTCCTCGCGGCCCCGCGCCGGGTGCCCGTCCCCGACCGGGTGCGGGGCGAGCCACCGCCCGCCCGCGCCGGGATCGCCGGCGTCTCGCCCGGCCTCCCGCCCGGCGGCGAGAGCGTGGGCCGCGCCCGCGTCGTCGCCTACTGGCGGCGCGGACTCGACGCCTACGACGACACCCGCGACGACCTCGCCACCGACGCCACCTCCCGGCTCTCCGCCCACCTGCACTTCGGCACCCTGTCCCCGGTGGAGCTGATCCACCGGGCCCGCCGCCGCGCCGGACCCGGCGCCGACGCCTTCGTACGGCAGCTCGCCTGGCGCGACTTCCACCGCCAGGTCCTCGCCGCCAGGCCCGAGGCGGCCCATGCCGACTACCGCACCCGGCACGACCGGTGGCGCACCGAGCGCACCGCCGCCGAGGACATCGAGGCATGGCGGCAGGGCCGCACCGGCTACCCGCTGATCGACGCGGCGATGCGACAGCTGCGCCACGAGGGCTGGATGCACAACCGCGCCCGCCTGCCGGCGGCGAGCTTCCTCACCAAGACCCTCTACGTCGACTGGCGGATCGGCGCCGCCCACTTCCTGCACTGGCTGGTCGACGGCGACATCTCCAACAACCAGCTCAACTGGCAGTGGATGGCCGGCACCGGCACGGACACCCGGCCCAACCGGGTTCTCAACCCCGTCGTCCAGGCCAAGCGGTACGACCCGGACGGCGCCTATGTGCGCCGCTGGGTACCCGAACTCTCGGGCCTGGGCGCCCCGGAGGTCCACGAGCCGTGGACGCTGCCCGCCCCGCTGCGTGCCGCCCTCGACTACCCGGAGCCGGTGGTGGAACTGGCCGAAGGGCTGCACCGGTTCCGGCAGGCCCGCGAGCGGCGGCTCTGAGAGGCCGTTTGGCGCCCCGGGCCCGCTGCGGTTCCGGCAGGCCAGTGAGCGGCGGCTCCGAGACGCCGGCTGCGCCCCGGGGGCCCGCCCCAGAACGCGTTCACCTCCCGCCGACCGCTCCCGCCGCCCGCCGCAGCAGGGCGCTACGGCCCCCGTCGGGCACCGTCCACAGCGGATGGCCGCGCAGGCCCCAGCGCCCGAGCAGCTCGTTGGCGGCGAGGAAGCCGCTGGTGGCCGCCCGTTCCATCAGGGCCACCGGCAGGCCGGTGCGCACCACGTCGCCCGCCACGACCAGCCCCGGGACGGGCGTGCGCACGCCGGGGCGGTCGCCGTAGCCGCCGACCGGGAACAACGGGCAGTCGGCGTGCCACTCGTGGCGGGCGTCCACGACCCGGGCCTGCCGCGTCTCCGGGTAGACGCGGTGCAGTTCCGCCAGCACTTCCTTCTGCCGCCGCTCCCGGTCGGCGTCGCCGGGCAGCGCGTAGGCGTGCAGTTCCAGCACCGAACCGCCCGTACGCGCGGCCCAGCGGGCGGCCTCGCCCTCCCAGCGGTTCAGGACGCTGACGTTGTCCAGGCATCCGTAACCGCCGGTGCCGAGGAATCCGGGCCGGTCGGCGCGGACCGGCCGGTCCAGCCACAGGCGGGAGACCAGGAACGGCGGGGCGGTGCACAGCCGCGCCATCCGCTCCCGCCACGCCCCGTCCCCGAGCCCGACCGAGCGGGCCACCAGATCCCGTGCCGCACCCGGATCCAGGGCCAGCACCACGGCGTCGCAGTGCTCCTCGTCGTCGGCGGCGGCCACGGCGAAGCCACCGCCCGGCAGGGCCGTGACCGCCTCGACCGGGGCAGCGGTGCGCAGGTCGGCGCCGAGTCCGGCCAGGTGGCCGGCGAGCGGGTCCCACAGGGCCCGCGGGAACGGTTCGTCCGGCACGTCGAACAGCAACCCCTCGGACGAGCCCAGGAAGTAGATGTGGAACATCAGCGCCATCTCGGCGGCCGACAGCCCCCGCGGGTCGGCGAAGAAGCTGCGCGAGAAGACCTCGAACGCCAGGTGCCGCGCCGCCGCGGGGAAGCGGATCTCCTCCAGGAAGTCATGGGCGCTGACGTGGTCCAGCCGGTCGTACACCCCGGGCACCCGCACGTCGAGCAGGGGCAGTGCGGCCCGGGCGTTCATCCGGGCCAGGTCGCGCGCCCGGAAGGAACGGCTCAGCGCCACGAAGCCGAGCGCGCTCAGCGGAGGAGTGCGCGGCACGCGCCGGAACGTGTCCTGGCCTCCGTCCGCGTGCCGGAGGGGGTAGTCGGGCAGGGCGGTCAGCCCGGACAGGGAGGGGTCCGTACGGCGCAGCAGCGCGCGCAGGTTGTAGTACTGACGGAAGAAGGCGTGGAAGCCCCGGCTCATCGTCACCGTGCTGCCGTCGGACAGCCGAGTGCTCCATCCGGCCAGCCTGCCGCCGAGCTGCTCCCGGCGCTCGTACAGGGTGACCCGCACTCCGCGCTCGGCCAGTGCGGTGGCGGCCGTCAGCCCGGCGATGCCGCCCCCGACCACCGTGACGCGCGGTGCGGACGCGGGGTCGGCGCGGGGCGCGCCAGGAGGGGCGGGCAGCAGCCGGGCCCGCCGGTCCCGGCCGGGACGGGGCGGTGTACGCGGCGCACAGCCGGTCATCGCGCGCTCCCCTCACTCCCCGGAGCCCCGGTCCCCGCCCCGACGCCTCCCGCGTCCGCCGGGCACCGCTCCTTCGCCGGGCGGCGCGCCACCACGGTGTGCGTGACGCCGGTCTGCCAGCCGGGCAGCGGCAGCACCCGGACCCGCTCGAAACCGGCCCGTTCCACCCTCCGGCCGAGGTCGCCCGCCGTGTCGAAGGCGAGGACGCTGCGCCACAGGTGCCGGTAGAGCGGCCCGTCCCCCAGCAGGGCGGCGACGGGCAGCACGAGCCCGCCGCAGACCGCGCTCCACACGGCGCGGTGCACCGGCCGCCCGCTCAGCGCGTACTCGTGCACCGCGAGGCGGCCGTGCGGCGCGAGCAGTTCCAGGGCCGTGGCCAGCACGGCGTCCGGATCGGCGGCGTTGCGCAGCAGGTAGGCGGCGAACACCGCGTCGAACGGGCCGCTCACCCCCGCCTCGGCCAGCCGCTCGACCGGGGCGTGCACGAACCGCACCGGCCGCGCCCAGGGCCGTGCCGCCGCACGCCGCAGCATTCCCGAGGAGGCGTCGACCGCCGTGATGTCCGCGCCGGGCAGCACGGCGGCCAGGGCGGCCGTGGACGCGCCCGTGCCGCAGCCGAGGTCCAGGACCCGCAGCCCGGCGCCGTCCGGCGGCAGGCCGAGCCGGCGGGCGGACCGGCGCAGATGGGCGTGGTACCCGGGGTTGGCCGCCACGAGCGCGTCGTAGCTGCGGGCGGCGTGGTCGAAGGCGCCGGCCAGGTCGGCGTCGCGCAGAAGGGGCATACGGTCGGGCTCCGGTGTCAGGCGGCGGGAGGGTCCCGGCGCGGGATGAGGGGCAGGGCGAGGGCGGAGGCGAGCATCGCGGCGACGGGGACGTGCGCGCCGATCGCGAGGTCCTCCGGCAGGCTGGTGCGGCCGTCCAGGAACCGCAGCAGCCGCGGGGCGGGCACCCGGGCGAACAGGCGGGTGAAGAACGCCGGGCCGTCCACCCGGCCGCTGTCCAGGGCGTGCAGCAGGACCGCGTCCATGAGGCGGGCGCGGGCCGGGTGGGGGAGCGGCGGCAGCGGGCGCCGTCCGGCGTGCAGCGCGGCGGCCACGGCGTCCGTCTGCCGCTGCACGGCGCTGAAGGTGTAGCCGGTCGACGGGCGGGTGGCGCCGGCGCAGGCGCCGATGCGGAACACGGCCGGCGCGGTCCGCCGGGCGAAGACGGCGTCCGTCATCGGGATCACCCCCTGTTCGCACTCCGTGACCTCGTAGTCGCCGGGCCCGCCGAGGCCGAGCACGCGTCCCGTGTAGTCCCGCAGCGCGCGGTCGTACGCCTCGCGGGACAGGACGCGGCGGGAGAACTCGGTGTACTCCACGAGCGCCTCGGCGGGGCCGACCGGCAGCACGTAGCCGAAGGAGAGACCGTGCGCGGGCTGGGGCGTGCGGAAGTCCATCAGCTCCACGGCCGACGGGTCGAAGGCGGGCCGGGCCGTGCGGACGAACCAGCCGCGGAAGTGCTGGAGGAGGGTCGTGCGGGCGGGCGGGAGGCGGGGCAGCGGGCGCGAGTCGAACACCCAGCGGGCCCGGACGACGACGCGACGGCCGTTCGCGCCGCGCGCGTGCACCAGGGCGCCGTCCGCCGTCTGCTCCACCCGGTCGACCGCCGCCTCGACCCGCCGCACCCGCCCGCCCGACGCGATCGCGTGGCCGGCCAGCGCCTCGAAGGCGTCCGACCGCAGCATCTTGTAGCGCAGCGGCGCGATGGCCGCGCTCACGGCCGTGCCGTCGGCGCCGCGTACCCTCAGCCGCTGCCAGGACGCGGTCAGCGCCTCGTCGTAAGGGCCCTCGCCCGCTTCCCAGAAGCACCAGGTGCGCGGCGGGGCGGCCGCCGGGCCCGGCGGGGCGGTCAGCAGCACCGTGTCCAGCCGGGCCGCGCCGGCGGGCGGCCGGGCCAGCCGCAGCGCGAGCGACAGCCCCGCCGCGCCCGCGCCCACCACGGCGACGTCGGCCTGCAGTTCCACGACCGCTGCTCCCTTCCCGAACTCCCCGGCCGCATCCGGCTTCCCGCGCGTTCCCGCCCGCATACGTCGTCCCCGACCGGGAACGCGTGCCCGGATCACCGGCGGGTCGACGGCGCGCGAGCCCTGCGCACGGCGGCCCGACGTCCAGTGTTCCGGGCGGGCGGCGCGGACGGATGCAGCGCGGGGTGTGTCGTCGTGCTCCGCACCCGGCCCGTCCGCTCCAGACCCGTTCGGCGCATCCGGACCGGCGTCCGGCGCGGAATGTGTCTCGACGGAGAGAACGACGGCAATGACGACGGGTGAGAGGATCCGCGATGCGCTCCAGCCAGGCGACCTTCCGGCACACGGCGGACCCGCCGGGCGGGCCCCCGGAGGCTTCGGCCGGCCGGCCCGGCGCCGACGGTCCCGCTCGTGACGCCGTTCCCGGCGCCGCGTGGGAGGAGACGCCCGGGGCCGGCGCCGACCGCCGCGGCGTTCCGCGTCGTCGGCCGGCCCGCCGAGACGCCCACCGCTCCGACGGCACGGGAGCGTCGGACGGCCACGGCCACGGCCGCGGCGTCGGCGTCGGCTCGGCTTCGCCGCCGGGCGTCTCCGGCCGTGGCGACGCGGCTGATGGCGTCGCCGTCGCCTTCGCCGACGCCGCGTCAGGAGCCCTCGACGCCTCGGCGACCGCCGGTCCGGGCGGTGCCCGGTCCGGTGCGGTCACCTCCGCGGACCCCGCCGCCGTGGACGCCGGGGTCGTCGACGCCGGCCCGGCCGCGGCCCTCCAGCCGGTGCTGGCCCGGCTGCTGGCCGCCCGGCTGGAGCATGCCCGCCGGCTCGACCCGGTCTTCGCCCGGGACCTCGCCGAACGCGTCGCCGGCCTCACCCTGCACGGCGGGCGCCGGATCCGCCCCCGCATGCTGTGGTGGGCGCTGCGCGCCTGCGGAGGCGGCGACCCGGCGCAGGTCCGGGCGGCGCTGCGGGCCGGCGCGGCGCTGGAGCTGCTGCAGACCTGCGCCCTCGTGCACGACGACGTCATGGACGCCGCCGAGACGCGCCGGGGCCGTCCCGCACTGCACACCGCGGTCGCCCGCCAGTACGCGGGCGGACCGCCCGGCTCGGCACGGCGGCTCGGCGACGCGGCCGCCGTGCTCGCCGGCGACCTTGCGCTGACCTGGGCGGACGACGAGATCACGGACCTGCTGCTGGACGGCGCGGCCCTGCCGCCCGGCGCCGTGGCGCGGGTCCGTGAGCTGTGGCGCGCCACACGGACGGAGATGGTGGCCGGCCAGTATCTGGACGTCCACGGTCAGGCGAGCGGGTCGCGCTCGACGTCGCACGCCCTGCGCGCCGCCCGCCTCAAGAGCGCCCTCTACACGGTGGAGCGCCCGCTCGGTCTCGGAGCCGCCCTCGCGGGCGCCCGCCCGGCCGTCACGCAGGCGCTGCGCCGGGCCGGCCGCTGCGCCGGGCTCGCCTTCCAGCTGCGCGACGACCTGGACGACCTCTTCGCCGACCCCGCCGTCACGGGCAAGCCGTCCGGCGGTGACGTGCGCGAGGGCAAGCCGACCTACCTCATGGCGGCGGCCCGCGCCCGCGCCGCCGACGACCCGGCCGCGCTCGCCGTCCTCGATGCGGTGTCCGGCGACACCGCCCTGACCGAGGACGACCTGGACCGGGTACGCGACGTCCTGACCGGCACCGGAGCCCGGGCCCTGGTGCGGCGTGAGATCGAGCGGCTGACCGACCGTGCGTTGCGGATCCTGGCCGCCGCCGCGCTGGAGCCCGGCCCGGCCGCAGCGCTGCGCGCACTGTTCACGGGCATTACCGGGTTCACCGGGTCGGTCGGGTCCGGCGGGTCGGTCGGGTCCGGCGGGTCGGTCGGGTCCGCTGGGCCTGCCGGGTCGGCTGGGTCGGCCGGAACCGCCGGATGCACCGGCGTGACCGGTGCGTCCGGCTCCGGCGCGTCCACCGATGCCTCCGGCCGCACCGGCCCCACCCGCGAGCCCGGCTCCGCCCGCGAGCCCGGCTCCGCCCGCACGTTCGGCGCCGGCCCCTCGGCCGTGGACGCTCCGCCGTGCGCCGTAGCGCTCGCCGGCGATTCCCGGACGGAGGGCGGCCGGTGACCAGGACGCTGAAGGGGCCGACCGATCACGTGGTCGTCGTCGGGGCCGGCCTCGCCGGGCTGTCGGCCGCCCTGCACCTGCTCGGCGCGGGCCGCAGGGTGACCGTCGTCGAGCGCGACGCCGGGCCCGGCGGACGCGCCGGGATGCTGGACCGCGGCGGTTACCGCATCGACACGGGGCCCACCGTGCTGACCATGCCGGACATCGCCGACGAGGCGTTCGCCGCGGTGGGCGCCTCGCTGCGCGACCGCGTCGAGCTGATCCCGCTGCACCCGGCCTACCGGGCGTCCTTCGCCGACGGCAGCACGCTGGACGTGCACACCGACGCCGACGCGATGGAGGCGGAGGTGGAGCGGTTCGCCGGTCCCGCCGAGGCGGGCGGCTACCGCAGGCTGCGCCACTGGCTGACCGAGCTGTACCGGGCCGAACGGCAGCGGTTCCTGGACGCCGACTTCGACTCCCCGCTGCAACTGCTCGGCCCCGACCTGCTCCGGCTGGCCGCGCTCGGCGGATTCGGCCGCTGGGAGGCCGGCGTCGCCCGCCACCTGCGCGACGAGCGGCTGCGCCGGGTCTTCACCTTCCAGGCGCTCTACGCGGGGGTGCCGCCGACGCGGGCCCTGGCCGCGTACGCCGTCATCGCCTACATGGACACCGTCGCCGGTGTGTACTTCCCGCGCGGCGGCATGCACGCCCTGCCGCGGGCGATGGCCAAGGCGGCCCGGGAAGCGGGAGCGGTCTTCCACTACGGCAGCCCGGTCACCCGGCTGGAACGTTCCGGCGAGCGGATCACCGCCGTGGTCACCGGCGAGCAGCGCATCCCCTGCGACGCCGTCGTCCTCACCCCCGACCTGCCGGTGACGTACCGCCTCCTCGGCCGCACCCCACGCCGCCCCGCGCGGCTGCGGCACGCGCCGTCGGCGGTGATCCTGCACGCCGGCTGCGACCGGACCTGGCCGCAGCTGGCCCACCACACCCTGTCCTTCGGCCGGGCCTGGCGACGTACCTTCGACGAGCTCACACGCACCGGCGAGCTGATGAGCGACCCCTCCCTGCTGATCACCCGTCCCACCGCGACCGACCCCGGCCTCGCCCCTCCGGGCCGGCATCTGCACTACGTCCTGGCGCCCTGCCCGCACACCGGCATCGGCCCCGGCGCGGCCGACTGGCGCGACCTCGGGCCCCGCTACCGCGACACGCTGCTGCGGGTGCTGGAACGCCGGGGACTCGACGGCATCGCCGCGGCGATCGAGGAGGAGTGCCTGGTGACGCCGGCCGACTGGACGGCGCAGGGGCACGCCGCGGGAACGCCGTTCTCCGCCGCCCACACCTTCGCGCAGACCGGCCCCTTCCGCCCGCGCAACCTGGTGCGCGGCACGACCAACGCCGTCCTCGCCGGATGCGGCACCACGCCCGGGGTGGGGGTGCCGCCGGTGCTGCTGTCCGGCAGGCTGGCCGCCGCCCGCATCACCGGCGCGAGCCGCACGACCGCCGGGACCGGGCGCGCACCGGGCGCCCGTCGCCGTCCGGAAGGAGCCCCGGCGTGAGGTCGCGGGCCCCCGCGCCCGCCCTCCGGCCGCCCGCCGTCCCGGCGCCACCGGGCTCCCTTGGACCGCTGCCCGACACCCGGCCCGGACGGCGGGCCCGGGCGACCGCCGCCGGGCCGGCCGGCGGTCCGCCGCCACGCCGCCGGGCGACCGCCCCGCATCCCCGCGTCCCGTACCCCCGCTCGGAAGGAGCCCGCCCGTGACCGCCAGGGAACTGGACGCCGCCGGCATCACCGCGCCGGCGCTGCGCGCCGCCTACACCCGCTGCCGCGAGCTGAACGCCCGGCACGGCCGCACCTACTTCCTCGCCACCCGCCTGCTCACCCCCGACCGGCGCCCGGCCGTGCACGCCCTGTACGGCTTCGCCCGCTGGGCCGACGACATCGTCGACTCCCTCGACAGCGCCGCCGGGCCGGCCGAACGCGCCCGGGCCCTCGACCGGCTGGACGACGACCTGGCCCGGGGCCTGGCCGGCGGCGCGGGCGCCACACCGGTGGTGCGGGCGGTCTGCGACACCGTCCGCCGGTACGCCGTCGACCCCCGCCACCTCGCCGACTTCCTCGCCTCGATGCGCAGCGACCTCACCGTCACCTCGTACGCCGACCACGCCGCGCTGCGCGCCTACATGCACGGCTCGGCGGCCGTCATCGGCCTGCAGATGCTGCCGGTCCTCGGCACCGTGACGCCCCGTGCCGAGGCCGAGCCGCACGCAGCCGAACTGGGCGTCGCCTTCCAGCTCACCAACTTCCTCCGGGACGTCGGCGAAGACCTCGACCGCGGACGGGTCTACCTCCCGCAGGACCTCCTCGGCGCCCACGGCGTCCACCACGACCTGCTGCGCCACTGCCGCGACACCGGCCGCCGCGACCACCGGGTCACCGCGGCGCTGAAGGACTTCGCGTCGCTCACCCGCGCCGCCTACCGGCGCGCCGTGCCCGGCATCGACATGCTCGACCCCGTCTCCCGGCCCTGCATCCGCACGGCGTGCGTCCTGTACGGCGGCATTCTGGACGCGGTGGCCGCCGACGGCTACGCGGTGCTGCACCGCCGCGCGGTAGTGCCCCGGCGGCGCCGCGCCCTGGTCGCCGCGGACGGCCTGCTGCGGGTCGCGGCGGCCCGCGCCGCCGCCCGGCGCGTCCCCGCCGGGCCGCCCCCTCCCGCCGCGGCGGAGCCGGCCGCGGCCCGTCTGCACACCCGCCGCGTCGCCCGTCACGAGGAGGCCGTGTGACACCCGCCCGTCCCGACCGCCGCCGCAGGCGGCTGCCGCTGAGCCTGAGCCGTGACCGGGTCGCCTGGGAGCGCCAGCGCCCCACCTGGCGGGAAGCCCGGCCGGGGCTCATCGCCGCCGCCCTCAAGCGGGCCCGGACCCGCCCCACCGGCAACTGGTACGTCGTCGGCGCCTCCCGAGACCTGCGCCCCGACCGGCCCCTGGGCCGCACGGTCGCCGGACGGGAGGTGGTGCTGTGGCGGGACGCCGGGGGGCGCCCGGTGGCCGGTCCGGGCGCCTGCCCCCACCTGGGCGCCCCGCTGCGCGACAGCCCGGTGCGCTGTGGCGCCCTGGTGTGCCACTGGCACGGACTGACCCTCGACGGCGCGCCGTTCGCCGGCTGGGAGCCGTGGCCGGTCCACGACGACGGGGTGCTGCTGTGGGTGCGGCTGGACGAGGCCGGGGAGGAGGAGCCGACCGCCGGCCCGTCGGTGCCGCCCCGCCCCGCGACGGCCGGGTCGCTGACCGCCGTGTACACCGGGGTGGGCGTCTGCGAGCCGGAGGACGTCGTCGCCAACCGTCTCGACCCCTGGCACGGGGCCTGGTTCCACCCGTACTCCTTCGTCGACCTGACGGTCGTCCGCGCACCCGGCGAGGGGGACGAGGACGACTCGTTCACGGTCGACGTGTCCTTCAAGGTCGCCGGACCGCTGGTCGTTCCCGTGCGCGCGGTCTTCACGGCGCCCGGTCCGCGCACGGTCCTGATGCGGATCACCGAGGGCGAGGGGCGGGGCTCCGTCGTGGAGACGCACGCCACGCCGCTGGGGCGCGACTCCCTGGGCCGTCCGCGCACGGCGGTCGTCGAGGCCGTCGTCGCCACGTCCGAACGGCTCGGCTTCGCCGTCGCCCGCCGTGCCGCCCCCTTGCTGCGCCCGCTGATGCGGGCCGCCGCGGGCCGGCTGTGGCGGGACGACCTGGCCTACGCGGAGCGCCGCTGGGCCCTGCGCAGCTCGGGACGGTTCCCCGGCTGAACGCACCGGGTCCGTTCGCCCGGCGCAGGGCGTTCAGCGTGCCGCCGGGGGCGGCGCCGCGCTCCCGGGGTAAAGGGCGCCCAGGGTCTCCACGGCGTCCAGCAGACCGAGCAGCGGGGGAAGCCGGCGCTCGTCCGCCGGTCCCAGCCCGGACCGGCGGGCAGCACGAGGGGCCGGCCGCGCGCGCCCGCCGGCCCCCACTCCATGGCGGCGACGTGCCGGGCCAGTGGTCCCGACGCCGTGGAGCGGGCCTGCGCCCACAGCACGACGGCGGCCGGCCCGGTGCGCCGCACGCACGCAAGCAGAGCCTCCGCCGGCACCGCGGCCCCCAGCGTCCGCGTCGGCAGCCCCCGCTCGGCCAGCGGAGCGGTCAGCGCCTCCAGCGGGAGGGAGTGCAGCTCACCGGGCGTGCAGGCCAGCACCACCGGCGGGGCGCCGGTGACCGGCTCGACGCACGGCAGCGCAGTGGCGCGTTGCGCAGGGCGCCGGCGACGTGCCAGGACAGCAGGTGTTCGACCTCCACACAGCGGTCGCCGGACGACTCCCATTCCGGCCCCTCCAGCCGCACCGCGGCACGGGCCAGCCCCCGGCACTCCTGCCGCACGTCGCCGAGCGGCAGCCCGCTCGCGGGCCCGCCGGGCCGCGCGGCGCCGGCCGTGCCACCGGAGACCCGAGGCGGCTGCCGCGGCGGGGGGCGGCGCGGCAACCGTGTCGCCGAACCGCGCGCCGGCCGCCCCGAACCGAGAGCACGATGGCCTTGGCCGACAACGGCCGCTGGGGCTGGGTTCCCGAGGTCTGCTTCACGGGAGGCGCGGACGACGAGGACGACGCCGGCCTGCTGATGCCGGGCTCGATCACCTGTGTCCGGCCGTGCGGCAACCTCTACCCGATGCCGCCGTGGCGGGTCTGACGCGGTTGCTGTCCGTCCCTCGTCGAGTGGCCCCGCCCGAGCCGGTGACTCCTTCGGGGACCGACGCCTTGGGCCCCGTCCTCCATGGGCGGGGCCGTCGTCGTCCACGGCGTCGGCCCGTCGGTGCGGGCTCGTGGTCGGTGGGGTGGATCCGCGCGAAGACGTCCCGGTGGCGAGGCCGCCATGCACACCGGCAGCCCACACGGTCCCGTACGACCCCACCTGCCTGGTCGAGCGGCAACTCCCGCTCGACCGCGAACCGTACGAGTGTCCCGTCAAGACCGTCCTCATCGGCCGTCATCCTGCCCAGGGCCGTGTTGATCTTCCCGATGGCGTTGATCACTGCGGTCCGGGCCTTGACGGACTGCGCACCGGAGGAGTTGAGACGGTCGCGCCAGTCGACCGTACTCGCCCGCACTCGCCGAGTGCCCATGCTGGACACCGGCGTCCGGGAGGGGTCCCGGAGGCGCCCCCGTCACTCCCGGGCCTCCAGCAGCGCCTGGCGGAACTCCGCCGCGGTGCCGAAGCCGATGCGCGGGTGTTCGGTCAGGGCGTGGTCGATCACCTTCGCGAGACGCTCCGGCACCCCGGGGTTCCGGTGGCGGATCGGCACGGCGGGACTGTCCAGGACCACCCGCCATCGATCGGCGTGCGGCGGGAAGTCACGCGGAGCCGAGCCGGTGAGCATGTAGTACAGGCAGGCCGCGGCGGCCCAGACGTCGACCTCGGGCCGTGCGTGCTTGAACTGGAGCACCTGCTGCCTGGACACGTACGACGGACTGCCCGCGCTGGTCCCGGTGTGCGTCAGCCCGCTCAGGCCCGCCGCGTCGAACGCCTTGGCCAGACCGAAGTCGCCGACCTTGGCCATGCCGCCGTGCAGAAAGATGTTGCGCGGGCTCAGGTCCCGGTGGACGAGCCCGCGGACCGCGAGCGGGCTGCCCTCGGCGTCGTAGGCCCGGACGTCCGCCCGGTGCGCGTGGTCCAGGCCGTCCAGCACCTGAAGCGTGATGCCGAGCGCCTGGTAGTCCGGCAGCCGGCCGCCCCGCCGGTGGACCAGCCCGGCGACGTCTCCTCCGTCGCAGTGCTCCATGACGAAGAAGAAGATGCCGTTCCAGCAGCCGTGGTCGTGCAGGCGTACCAGATGCGGGTGGCGCAGCATCTCGACCGTCGACATCTCGCGCAGGAACCGCGCCCTGGCCGTCTCGTTCGCCGCGGCCTGCGGCAGCATCACCTTGATCGCGCACGGCTCGTCCGTCTGGGGGTCGTGGGCGAGGTACACCGCGCCCATGCCGCCCTTCCCCAGCCGCCGCCGGATCGTGTAGCCGCCGAACAGGTTCAGGTTCCCGGTGCCGTCCTCGGCCACCCGCAGGAGCTGCTGCACGACCCGCTCCGGGTCGCCCTTGCACGCCGCGCACAGCTCCCCGGCGAAGGGCCGGCGGATGTGCTGGGCGCCGAGCCCGCCGCCGCACGCCGAGCACGCACCCTCCGGGCGCGGTGGCGGAAGGGCGCCGGGGGCGGACGGCGGTTCTGTCGTACGGCACAGACGGCACCGGCGGGCGTCCGGGCTGCCCGCTCCCTCCGCCGCCTCCTTCTCGGTCCCGGGGACCGTCGTGCCGCATGTGGCGCAGCGGGCGGGGACGCGGACGCCGACCCGCAGCCGGACGCCGCCCAGCCGTATCTCGTCGCCGTCCGCCAGATCACGCTCCGACCACGCGGTCCGGTCCGCCCCCTGCGACGGTGGCCGGGCGTTCCGTCGGCCGATCCTGTCGCCGTTGACGAACGTGCCGTTGGAACTGCCGAGGTCGCGGACCCGCACGTCGGGGGGATTGATGTCGAACAGGCAGTGATGCCGGGAGAGCCCCGAGGTCCCCTCGTCCTCGGGGAAGCGCAGCGTGCAGTCCTCCGTCCTTCCGACGACGCACGTCGTGCGTTCGGAGAACTCGAACGTCCGCCCCTGGAGCGGGCCTCGGAGCACCGTCAGGGACACCTGGGCAGAGCGTCCGCCCGACTGCACGGCTCCCGGCCGCCCGCCCGGCTCCGGCCGTCCCGGCAGCAGCGCGGCGCGCAGATCGGGGACACCCATCTCGGCGGCGAGCGCCGCCCACGGCGCGGAGGGGGTTTCCAGCACGGCGGCCAGGAGGTCGGACAGTCCCGCCCCGTCGCGGTGCTGTGCCACGGCCAGTTCCGTCGCCCGGGCGAACAGCCGGTGGGCGACGTCGCTCCCGGGCGGCACGTCGTCGCCCCGGGCCCGGTCCGGTCGCGCGACCCGGGCGCGCAGCCGGCGACGGAAGGACGTGGTGTCCAGTCCCGCCCGCTCGAAGGCGGCCCTGAGCTCTCGCACCTCACCGTCGAGCCCGGCGTCGGCCGCCGGCAGCTCGCACGTCTTGCAGATCCCGAGCAGGACGTGCACCGGCTCCACCGCGTCGGCGCCGCCGACGGCGGCCTCGCCCAGGGCGAGCATCAGGACCAGGCCGACGGCGCCGTCGTCGGGAGCGCCGGTCATCGAGGACCTCCGTCGTCGTGCGTCAGCGACCTGAGCCCGTCCTCCAGGCCCAGCTCTGCGGCCGGCTCGTCCCAGGGCGGAGCCGGCGTCTCCAGCAGAGCCCGCAGAAGTTCGGCGAGACCCACGGACGCGCCGGACATCCACGCCCCGGCCCCGGCGCCGGACGACCCCGCCCCGGCCCCCAGCTCCTCGGCCCGGCGGAAGACCGCACGGGCGGCGGGCGTCCGGTGCATGACGCCGTCGCGGGGAGCCCCGCTCGGCGACCCGTCGGGCGCCGCGCCGGGCGCGGGACGGGTGAGGCGCCTGCGCAGTCGGCGGCGGAACGGGGCGACGTCCAGCCCCGCCCGGCGGAACCGGCCCCGCAGCGCGTCGATCTCGGCCCGCAGCGCGGGAGCCGTGCGCAGCACGGCAACCGCCGGTTCGGGCAACCGGCTGTCGCCCAGTTTGCACACCCCCAGCATGAGGTGCGCCGGTTCGATCGCGGGCGCGCACCCCGCCGCGGCCTCGGCGGCCGCGATCTGCCAGGCCAGCAGGACGCCTTGCGAATACCGGGAGCCCTTTCGCCCGGCTCGCCCGCCGGACGCGTCCGCGAGGCCGCCGTCGCGCCGACCGGCCTGCCCGGCTTCCCCGGTGCGGCGCGGCGCGTCCGGGCCGCCGCCTTGCAGAACTGCCCCGACACGGCGGAGTACGTCGTCGAGGTCGCCGTCGCTTCGGCTGCCGACCCGCGCCGCATCCCCGAGACCGCGGAGCACGTCCGCGAAGTCGCCGCCGCGACCGTCCCGCAGAGCATCGCCGACGTGGCCGATCGCGTCCGCGAGGTGACCGGGGCCGATCCGGCCGGGTCCCTCGAGGACCTGGGCCAGGCACTCCAGCGCCTCCTGGTGCCGCCCCATGGTGGTGAGGAGCCTCGCCCTGGCCTGGAGGGCCTGGGTGTAACCCGGATAGCGTTCGAGCGCCTGATCCAGACAGGCCAGCGCCTCGTCGCGGCGCCCCAGCGCGATCAGGGCGAGGGCCTTGTTGTGCAGCGCCCAGCCGTCGCCCGGAGCGACCCGCAACGCCTTGCCGAACCAGGCGAGGGCCTCCTCGTGCCGGCCGAGCTCGTCCAGCGCCGCTCCTCTGCGGATGTACAGGTCCCGGTCGCCGGGCAGGGGCTGCGCCGGCGTCGGCGCCGGCCGCCGGACGACCCTCTCGTACACGGCCTGCAGTTCCCCGCGCAGGCCGCGGAAGCTGCGCGGTCGCCGTTGCGGTTCCCGTTCCACGCAGGCGAGGATCAACTCCCGCAATCCCGCCGGGAAGTCGTCCGGGCCGGTCCGTGCCCTGATGTGCTCCGCGGCGATGCTGCCGCTGACCGGCAGATCGCCGGTGACCATCTGGTGGAGCAGCACGCCGAAACCGTAGATGTCCGTCCGTACGTCCACGCGCGCCCCGATCCGGGACTGCTCGGGCGCCCGGTAGCTGCGGGTTCCGCCCGGCACCAGGTAGACGGCCCTGACCTCCGGCCGCAGCTCCAGCAGCCGTCCGCCGACCGCCTGCGCGGGACCGAACACCTGCGCCAGGCCGAAGTCCGTGACCTTGAGCGTGTCGTCCTCGGTGAGCAGGCAGTTGGCCGCCTTCACGTCCCCGTGCAGGACACCGAGGGTGCGGGAGGCGTGCTCCATGCCGTCGCAGAACTGCAGGCCGAAGCGGAGCGCGCGCTCCAGGACGAGCGGCCCGCTGGCCAGGGCGGTGTCCAGGTCGCCGCCGGAGACGTACTCCAGCAGCAGGCAGTGGTGGTGCTCGACCCGCTCGACCCACAGTGCCGTGACGATGTTGGGGTGCCTCTCCAGCAGCACCCACGTCTGGGCCTCGTTGGCGAAGCGCTCCCGGTCCTCGTCGCTCCACGGCTGCGGCAGGTTGAAGGTCTTGAGCACGTAGCGGCGGTACCCGACGCGGTCGAAGAAGCTGCTGCGCCCCTCCGGCTCCACGATCGACACCGCGCCGTGCCCGCCCATCCTGCGCTCCAGCACGCGGTAGGAGTTGTCCGGGCTGCGCACCACCTGCCCCAGCTCGAAGGCGTGCCGGGCGGGTGGTCTGGCGGGCAGGCCGGCGAGCGCGGCCGCGGCCAGGGGCGAGGCCGGGTCGGTGCGCAGGGCGTGCTCGTAGATGCGGCGGGCGACCTCGGTCCTGCCGGTCTCCTCGAAGCACTTGCCGAGGTCGAGGTGGGCCGTCACCAGATCGGGGCGCAGACGCACGGCGTCCCCGAAGGCCTCGATCGCCTCCCGAAGGTTTCCCGCCGAGAAGGCCCGGCTGCCACGCTCGCGGAGCCGCTCGTAGCCGCCCCCGGGTTCATGGCCGCTCCCGGGCTCGGGGCCGTTCCCGGACGACGACGCGTCGCGCACGTACGTTCACCTGCCTCTCACGGTTCATCGGCGGCGCCGCTTGCGCCCCTGCCCGGGCTGCCGCTGCGGGCGGGCGGCCTCCTCCAGCGCCGCGCGGACGTCCTCGCGGTCCGGCGCCAGTTCGACCGCCCGCCGCAGCAGTTGACCGGCCTCGGCGCGCTGCCCGCCCCGCTGGCGGTAACGGACCTTGGCGAGCAGGACGATGGCGTCGACGTCGTGAGGGCTGAGCGCGCGGGTGACCGCCAGATGCTCGGCGGCGCCGTGCCACTGCTGCCTGCGGGCCAGCGCGACCGCCCGGTTGAAGTGCTCGTCGGCCAGCGCGGCGATCCGCGCCAGCGGACGCAGGTCGCCGCGGCACACCGGGCACTCGGGAGCCGGTGCGGTCAGCGTCCGGCCGCACAGGGGGCAGTCGATCACGGCCACTCACCGCCTCCGCGTCGCCTGAGCGGGATCACTCCGGGGTCGTCGCCCGTGATCTCCTCCATCCAGTGTTCGATCCGTGCGGCCAGCGGCTGCACCTCATTGCGGTGGATCCCGGCGAAGCGATCGGGGGACCGTACGTCGTTGGTGTCGACGCTGCCCACCGCCGCGACGATCGCGGCCACCTCGGCGAGGAACTCCTCGACCCGGCCGGCGTACTTCCCGCCGGTGACCCGGTCGGTGTCCCGCAGGGCGCGGTCCAGCTCCTGCAGCTCCTGGTGGAGCAGGAACCGGAGGTTCGCCGGGCTGGGCGGCGGCTGACCGGCGCTCACCCTCCGGTGCACGGCGACGCAGCGGTCCTCGACGGCCTGGTTGATGCTGTGCCAGTCCAGGGCGTTGCCGGCCCGGTACGCCGCGAGCCCGGCCGCCCGCAGCCCGGGAATGCTCTCGCGGTGCTGCTGCGCCTCGGTGGCGTCGGTGCGGGCGAGCCGGTCGCAGAGCGCGGCGAGTTCGGCCAGCCTGTTCTCGAACTCCGGCAGCGGCGGGTGCATCGACTCCGCGGCCGGGAGCCGGACCCTGTCCAGCAGCGTCCGTGCCTCGCGCAGCCGGTGATGGCACTTGGCCCGGTCCTGACGCTGGTCCAGCAGTGCCTCGCACTCCCGCAGGACGACGTCCAGTTGCGGCCCGATGCGCATGGCGTCCTCCGGCCGGGCCACCGCCCGCCGCTCCTGCCAGCCGGACCCGATGTCCGCGTACCGCTGCCGCAGTTCCTCCCAGGAGGGCACGTGTTCGCGCGGTACGGAGATCAGCGCCCGTCCCTGCATGCCGACGGCGGGGACCCGGACCTCCGCGTCGATCGACCAGTCGGGCCGGAACTCCAGCTCCAGCTCCACCGGTGTGCCGGCCGGCAGCGTGCCGGGCAGGTCGTGGATCTCCACCTGGCCGATGGGGATCAGCCCCTCGTGCAGCCGGACCCGCAGCACCACGCCCTGGCCGGCGGTCTCCAGCGGGAAGCCGGTGTGGTACGGCAGTCTGGTCCCGGCCTGGGCGATGCGGTGCGGCCCGCCCTCCAGCTCAACGAAGAAGTCGTGCGCCAGCACGTCGCCCTCGTCGGTGGGCGGCGGCGCCTGGTCGGGCGTCACGGTGAACCGGCGGGTCTCGATCTCCTCCCCGTCCGCGACGACCGTGACCGTCAGCTCGTTGTCCCCGTCGTGCAGCGCGACGTCCTCGAAGACGAACCGCCCCTCGGCGTCGGTCCGCTGACGCAGGTTCCGGACCCCGTCCCCGGAGCGCAGCACGACCTGCACGGGGCCCGTCACCGTCCCGTCCGGGCCCGGGTGAACCCGCCCGGCGATGTCGGTCGCGGGCAGGGCGGCCGCCACCTGGTCGATCTCCAGGACGCCCTGCCGGACACCGGTGGCGCCCGCCTTGACGCCGGCGCCGACGGCGACGCACAGGTCGGGGTCGATCAGGCGCGGCTCGTGCCCGTACCGCTCCCGCAGCAGGCGGCCGACCAGCGGCACCCGCGACGAGCCGCCGACCATGACGACCTCGTCGAGGTCGGCGGGGGCGATCCCGGCCCGTTGCAGCGCGGCGTCGCAGTGGGCGAGCGTGCGCTGCACGTCGTCCCGGATCAGTTCTTCGAACTCGGGGCGGCCGAAGGGCAGTTTGATGGTCATGGGGATGCCGGCCCGGTCGGCCTCGCCCTCCACGTAGATCTCGGTCTGCTGCTCCCGGGAGAGGAAGTGCTTCTCCGATTCCACCCGGACCAGCAGGCGGGCGAGCAGGCGGGCCTCTTCCGGCCGGTCCGGTTCGAGGCGGAGGTCGTAGGCGGGGCGCCGCTCGGCCATCCAGCGCACGATCGCCTTGTCGAACTCGTAGCCGCCCAGGTAGCGGTCGCCCTCGAACGCGAGGTGCTCGAAGCCGGCTTCCGGGGACCAGGCCACTACGGACACGTCGAACGTGCCCCCGCCCAGGTCGTAGACGAGGAACGTCTTCGGCTCGGTCGGCCGCTGCCCGTGGGTGGAGGCCAGGGCGGCCGCGAACGGCTCGATGAGCGTCTCCACCTTCGCCAGGCCGGCGTCGAGGCCGGCCTGCACGGTCTCGTTCTTGGCCCGCATCTCGAAGAAGGCGGGCACCGTCACCACGGCGTGGTCCACCGGGACCCGCAGCACCTCCTCGGCGAGGGCCTTGAGGTGGCGCAGGACGTGCGTGGAGGCCTGCTGCGGCGTCAGGTCGGCGTGGCCGGCGGTCACCGGCTGGTCGGTGCCCATCATGCGCTTGAAGAACATCGCGGGCGGCGGCTGCCCGTCGCGCTTGACCATGTTCTTGGCCAGGCTGCCCACGACCGGGGCGCCGTCCTCGCCCAGCCACACCACCGACGGGGTGATGGGCGCCTGGTACGCGTCGGTGATGATCAGCGCGCCGCCGACCGGCCGCAGCCGGCCCGATGCGATCAGTTCCCGCTTGCCGGGGACGTCCGCGTCGGCGGGCACGGCGACGCAGCTGTTGGTGGTTCCGAGGTCGATTCCGACGGTGATGCTCATTCCTGTTCCTCCTGCCGTTCGTCGTCGGCCCGCGGGACGGCCAGATACACCCGCGCTCGCTGGGTCAGCTTTCCGTCGGCCATCAGCACGCCGGGCTGCAGCGTCTCGGCCACCACGGGCCGGTCCAGGCCCGCCACCGGTTCGCAGCCCTCCACGTCGGCCCACATCCGGACCTCCTCGTAGGGCGTGCCCGCCGGATCGAGGTAGCGGGCGCCGGCGGCCTCCAGGGCCCTGGCCAGCCGGTGCGCGAGCGACGGCAGCGCGTCGGCGGCGGTGGCCGGCGTGACGCCGTGCAACCCGTGCAGCACGCCGGCGACGTCCCGGGCGAGGTGTTCGAGGGCGCTCCTGTGCGCCTCGACCTGTCGGCGGGTCTCCTCCGCCGCCGCGTCGCCGGTCCGCGCCTTCTCACGCAGCAGCCGCCACACGACGCCCTGCGGGGGCTCCGGCCGGTCGGCGAGGGGACGTTCCCGCTCGTCGATCCGCATCGCGTCGGCCGGCCGTGTCATCGGACCGATCCGGTCGGACCGGCGGCTCGGGCCGATGGCTCGGGCCGGTGGGTGCACAGCTGCGCCAGCAGGCGCTGCGCCGGGTCCTTGATCCGGTCCTCCGCCGCGTTCACCTCGGCGACCCGCAGGGTGCGTCCGAACAGCGGGTAGCGGTCGGCGCGCCGCTCGATGCGCTGCCGCCGCTTCCTGACGTGGCTGCGGATCGCCCCCCGCCCGCCGACGTCCGGGGCGAGCGCGAGCACCTGGAAGGGCGTGGCGCGGTACGGGTTGTGCCCGTCGCGCCAGGCCCACGGATTGTCGGTCATGGATCATCTCTCCTGGTCGTCTCACACCTGCCGCAGCGAGAGCAGGTTCTCCAGCGAGCGCACGAACTCCTCGAGGCCCGGATCGGCCGCCGCGTACGTCCCCGCCGCGTCGAGGAGCAGCCGGGCCCGGGACAGTTCCCGGTCACCGATGCCGAACGCGGTGAGCAGGAACTGCGCCTCCACCGCGTCCAGCCAGGCCAGGAAGCGCGGCAGCCCCTCGTTCCGCAGCTCCGTCACCTCCGTGCAGCGCGGATCCTCGCCCAGCTCCGGGTACAGCTCCAGCGCCCGGTCCACGTGGCGGGCGGCCCGCCGGCCGCGGTGCCGGGCCTGCTCGACCTCCGACGGCGAGCCCAGCGCGTCCGGCGAGGGCCTGACCGCGCCGAGAGCTCCGAAGGCCCGGAGGGCGAGCAGACACTCGTGCCGCGCCAGCTCCTTGGCGAGCTCGCCGCCGGGCGCCGCCGAACGGGGAAGCCCGGTGCGGACGAGGGCGTCCACACGGTCGAGCAGCTCCTCCGTCCGCCGCTGCGCGTACGGCTGCTCCCGCAGCCGCTCGATCCAGCTCCTGCCGGTGAGGAGCAGGGCGTGCAGCAGGCCGTGATGGTCCGGGTCCAGGAGCAGCCATGACTCCAGGACGTCGATCGTCTCCGCGAACCTGCCCTCGGCGACCGCCGCGGGGACGCCGTCGAGCAGGTCCCGCACGAGGCCGTCGCGCGCCTCGGCCACGATCGCGTCGGGGAAGGCGGAGCCGGTCACCAGCCGCACGTGCCGGCGCGCCCGGCCGGGATCGGTGAGCCGCAGCCGGGCGGCCAGGGTCACATGGGGTTCCAGCAGGTCGTACGGCAGCCGCGTCCGCACCTCGGCCACGATCGCGTCCGGCACCGGGGCGCCCATGGCCTCGTCGAGGCGCTCGTGCATCCGGCGCCAGAACTCCGGCTCCCCACAGAGCGTGGCCCAGTGCCGCAGCGCCTTCTCGAAGTGGGCGAAGGCCGCGTCGTCGTGGGCCGCCTCCAGGTCGTAGGCGCGGGCGTGGTGCGCGATGGCGAGGTGGTGGACGACCTCGACGTCGTCGCCGTCCTCCTGTTCCCACAGCCGGATCGCCGCAGGGGTCCAAGGCTGCAGCTCCCCGTCCTGCCACAGCGCCTCGTAGGCGGACGCCGGTTCGGCGGGGAGCACCGGGGCGGGCCCGGACCGCGGCCGTTCCTGCTCCGCGGCCGGAGTCCCCGGCTCGGGCCCGAGGGGCGTGGGCCGCTGCGCGGGGGTGGTCGGCATGGATGCGGCGGGCGTGGGTTCGCGGCCGGCCGTCGTGGGCTCGCGGCCGGCCGTCGTCGGCTCGCTCCGGGCGGTCATCGGCTCGTCCCCTCCCGGCTCCGGCGGGCGAAGCCGCGGCCCAGCTCCGTGCCCGCGAAGGCCGTCGCCATCGCCTGGTACGTCACCCGGCAGCGGCGCCTGCCCAGCCCTTCCATCGCCATCGCCCGGGCCTCGACGGGGTCCTCGCGGAGGAGGGCCAGCTCGGTCGCGACGAGGTACACCTCGGCGACCATCGCGGTGTCCGGCAGCGCCCGGTCGACGTCGAGCGCCTCGCGCACCAGCTCGTGCGCGAGGTCGAGGTCGCCGCGCCGCATCGCCGCGCGGGTGTGCGCCACCAGCTCCTCGGCCCGCCGGCGCGGCGTCGGGGTGCGGGGCGGGGGCGCCGGCGCGGTCGCGTCCAGGGCGCGCAGGAACGCGCCGGCGTCCGGGTACCGGTCCGTGGCCAGGGGGCTGAGCGCGCGCTGGACCACCGCTTCGAGCGGGTGGCCGCGCAGTTCGGGGTTGCGGGCGCCGGCCGGTTCCACGTCGCGCAGCCTCAGCCGTACGAGCGCGTCGGTGTCGGTCCGGCCCCCGTCGCCCGGCGCCGCGGCCCGGAGCTGGTCCTGGCGCGGGAGGCGGCCGGTGAGCATCTCGTAGCAGATGAGGCCGAGGGCGTAGACGTCGGCCTCGGGGCCCGCGTCCTGCAGCTGCAGCACCTCGGCCGGCAGGTACCACGACGTCCCCCGGGAGGCGGGAGCGCGGCGCAGCAACGTGCTGACGCGGCGCGCCAGCCCGAAGTCGCCGATCTTGAGCGAACCGGACGCCGAGACCAGGATGTTGCCCGGCTTCAGGTCCAGATGGACGACGCCCCTCTCGTGCAGGAAGGCGAGGCCCTGGCAGATCTGCAGCG
Source organism: Streptomyces sp. NPDC006610 (assembly GCF_040611575.1). Classification (NCBI taxonomy): domain Bacteria; kingdom Bacillati; phylum Actinomycetota; class Actinomycetes; order Kitasatosporales; family Streptomycetaceae; genus Streptomyces; species Streptomyces sp. NPDC006610. The sequence goes on along the minus strand of NZ_JBEXOP010000007.1, from coordinate 79,623 downwards.
CGTGGTCGCGCACGGTCGCCACCGGCAGCTGGCCGCCGCGCAGCCGCCCGGCCAGGTCGCCCCGGGCCAGTTCCGTCACCAGGTACGGCCGTCCCGTGCCGCCGCCCTCGACGCCGGCGTCGTAGCAGGTGAGGAAGCGGTCTCGGACCACCGGATCCGGACACTCGGCCACGGTCCGGATCAACTGCAGCGCCTCGCCGAGCAGTTCCCCCACCGGGACCGCCGGGATCGCCGGGCCCTCGTGGAAGAGCTTGACGGCGACCTCCCGGAGCGTGTGCCCGAGGACGCGGAACTCCGCCCGGTGGACCGTGCCGAACGCTCCCTGCCCGAGCCTCTCGTGCAACAGGTAGCGACCGTCGAGCAGCTCAGCCACCGATGCCCACCCCCCTGATGCCCGCCGCACCGGTCCCCGCCCCACTGATGTCCACGACCGACAGCCGCTCGCCGTCCGGCACGATGCGCACCCGCTCGACGAACTCCCCACGGCTGTCGGCCTCGTCCAGCAGCCGCAGCAGGGGAGGGAGGACGCCGTCGACGTAACGGTTCACGCCGCGGGCGGCCTCCTCCCGGCGCCGCGTCATCGCCAGTTCCGCGATCCGCGCCGCCAAGTCCCGCGTCCAGCACAGCTCCACCCCGAGCTGCCCGGCCACCCGGGCGGCCTGCCGCCTCAGCCCGCCGAGTGCGATGGCTTCGAGCTGGTCCCGCCGGAAGGGCTCGAAGAGGACCACCTCGTCGATCCGGTTGAGGAACTCGGGCCGGAAGAACCCCGCCATGATCCGCCGCACGTGCGCGGCGGCCTCCGGCTCCTGGCCGTCCCGCGACGGCGCCACGTCGGCGAACTCGGCGGCGCCGAGGTTCGAGGTGAGCACGATCACCGAGTCACGGGCGTCGCGCACCGGTCCCGCGGGATCGCTGATCCGTCCCTCGTCCAGCAGCCGCAGGAGGGCGTCGAGCACCCTGCCGTCCGCCTTCTCGACCTCGTCGAAGAGCAGCACCCGCCGGGGGTTGTCGCGCAGTCCGTTGGTGAGCCTGCCGTCCCCGTAGCCGACGTAGCCGGGCGCGGCGCCGATGAAGTTGTTCATCGACTCCTTGGTGTTGAACTGCCCCATCTCGAAGAAGAGCACGTCGTCCTCCGAGCCGTACACCACGTCGGCGAGCGCGCGGGCGGCCAGGGTCTTGCCGGTGCCGCTGGGACCGCAGAACAGGAACCTGCCCAGGGGGCGATCGTGCAGGCGCAGGCCCCGCCTGAGCGACCGGGTGATCATCTCCAGGTGGGGCGCCAGGCGGTCGATGACCGCCTCCCGTCCGATCAGGCGCTCGCGCAGCCGGTCGAGCGACTCGTGCGGCGGCGGCACGTGCGCCGCGGCGTCCGGCGCCTGCTCGGGGAGCTCCTGGTAGTACTCCTCGGCATAGCGGCGCAGCCGGGTGATGTCGACACGGGCGTCGCGCAGCAGCCCCGCGGCCAGGCCGGCCGGAGTGTCGAGCAGCGCGGCGAGCAGGTCGCGCTCGGCGATCAGGTCACTGCCGCGCTGCGCCGCGACCGCGGCGGCCTGCTGCAGCGTGCGCGCGAGCGGCTCCGGGAGGCGGTCGCGGGCGAGCGCCCCGCCCGGGCCGGACGGGCCCCGGCCGCCGCCCGCGAGTCCCGGGCCGGACGGGCCCCGGCCGCCGCCCGTGAGCCCCGGCCCGGACGCATCCCGGCCGTCGCCCGTGAGGGACGCCATCCGCAGGCGCAGGACGCGAACGTCCCGGCTCAGGAAGCGGCACCCCTGCTCGATCAGGCCGTTGGGCACCTCGGCCATGGCCCGCAGCAGGTGAGCGGTGGTCAGCAGGCCGGGCGCCGGGTCGTTCCTCGGCCCGGCCATCGCGGACAGCACCTGCCGCGCGCCCGGGCTGAAGCAGTCGAGCAGCAGTCGGCCGTCGTCGCCGAACACCTCCCGCGCCCGGCCGGGTTCGGCGTGGCACTCGCTGATCCACTGGTCGAGATCGGCCCGGGCGTATTCGCGCAGCAGCAGCGCGGCGGGCGGTTCCAGGCGGGGCAGGACCGAGGCCAGCAGTTCCCGTTCCCCGGCCCCGGCGGGCAGCGCGCCCAACGCCTCCCGGGTCGCCGAGGCAGCGGTGCGGTCGGTCAGTTCCGTCGGCGGCATCCCGTCGTGTGCCGGGCTCTGGGTGCGCAGCGCTTCCACGAACGCCTCCACGGGGATGCGGCTGCGACCGAACAGCCCCGCGGTCACGCTGCCCGGCACCCGGGCGAGCGCGATCAGCACGTGGGACGGCTCGACGAGGGCGGCACCGGTTTCGACGGCCGCGGCGACGGCGCCCGAGAGGCCGTCGGCCGCCGCCAGCAGCGCCGGTTCCAGCCGGTCGATCCCAAGGTGGTGCAACGTCCTGCCTCCCCCGAAGACCCTGCGCCGTGTGAAGCGCTCCTGGCGTCCGTCACCCGTGTCGGGCTGCCGGTACCGGTGTACCGGCGCCGTCTCGGGACCCCTCCCGAAGCGGTGCCGCCACAGTCGTGCGGGACGGGCCCGGCACGACCGAGGGGCGCCGTCGCAGCGAGCGCCGAGAGGTGGGGACGTGAGGCGGAGAGACACGCAGGACCGTTTGGCCTGCTGGTACCGGCAGTGGAAGCACCCCCGGGAGTTCCGCATCGCCCCGGAACGGCTGGACGCCGGCCAGCGCGAGCGGATCGCCGACCACCTCGCCGTGCTCGACACCGCCCTCGCCAACCTCGAAGCGGCCGGAGCCGCCGCACGGCGCGCCGCCGCGACCGCCGCGGCGACGCCGAGGGCGCAGGAGTTCGACACCGCCCGGCTCGCCGAGGCGGCCACCGGCGTGTGGAAGGCGGAACGGAGACTGGGGCGGCAGGACGACGGGCCGGGAAACGCCTCCCGGCAGATCGGCCGCAGCCTGCGTACCGCACGCCAGGCACTGCAGGAAGGCGTCGAGCTCAGAATCCTGGATCACGACGGGGACCACTACGACCCCGGCCTGTCGCTGAAGGTCCTGTCGTTCGAGGACGACCCGGCCCTCACCCGTGAAGTCGTCCTGGAGACCTTCCTGCCCTCGGTCTACTTCCGCGGACGCCTCATCCAGATGGGTGAGGTCGTCGTCGGCAGGCCGCCTCTTTCCTGATTCGCACACGCAGCCGATCGTGGATTCGGCAGGGGAGATCAGATGCGTGAGACCATCGATTTCGGCATTGACCTCGGGACCACCAACAGCGCCGTCGCCGTGGCGGAGAACGGCCGGTCCCGGATCATCAAGAACAACGAGGGCTGGGACTGCACCCCGTCCGCGGTGTGGATGCCGCGGGAGGGAGTGACCTACGTCGGCCGCAGGGCCCGCGAGCACGCGGAGACCGATCCGGACGACGCGTACGCCGAGTTCAAGCTGCGGATGGGTGTGGCCGGCGCCGAGTACCGCTTCCGCCGGGCGAATGTCTCCCTGACCCCCGAGCAGTTGTCCGCCGAGGTGCTGAAGTCACTGTGCCAGGACGTCGCCGCCGACGTGGAACTGAGGGAGCCGCCGGCCGTCGCCGTCATCACGGTGCCCGCGGCGTTCGCGCTGAACCAGTCCAGCGCCACCGGCAAGGCGGCGGCGCTGGCCGGGCTCGGGGAGCACTGCCCGCTGCTGCACGAGCCGAACGCGGCCGCGCTCGCCTACGGCGTGGACAACGCCGCCGAGTCCGCGCACTGGATGGTCTTCGACCTGGGCGGCGGCACGTTCGACGCGGCCGTGATGAGCAAGCGGGACGGGGAGCTCCAACTGCTCCAGCACGCCGGTGACCGGCACCTGGGCGGGAAGGACGTCGACTGGGCCATCGTCGACCTGCTGCTGGCGCCGGCCGTCGAACGCGACCTCGGGCTGAGGGAGTTCGTCCGCGGCAACGCGCGGTGGCGGACGAACTTCGCCAAGCTGAAGGGGGCCGCCGAAACCGCCAAGATCGAACTGTCCCGGGCCGGTTCGGCGACACTGTTCGTCGAGCTCAAGGACGACAGCGGCACAGAACAGGAGCTCGCGTACACGCTGACCCGCGGCGCCCTGGACGACATCGCCCTTCCCTTCTACACCCGGGCGATCAACCTGTGCCGCAAGGCGCTGACCGACGGCTCGCTGCGCCCCGACCACATCGACCGGCTGCTGCTCGTCGGGGGCGCCACGCTCGCCCCCGGCCTGCGCGAGCTGCTCGCCGACCCGCGGGACGGGCTCGGCATCCGGCTCGACCACAGCCAGGACCCGTCCACGGTCGTCGCCCGCGGCGCCGCCATCTACGCCGGCACCGTCCGCGCCCCCGCGACCCGGCCGCGCCCCCGCGCCGGCGAGTTCACCGCCGACCTGTTCTACGAGCCCCAGTCGCTGGACACCACCCAGATCCCCGTGTCCGGCAAACTGCACCGCACCGGCCGGGTGGACTGGACCGGCTACAGCGTCTCCCTGCACAACCCGGACGGGATCCCTGCCTTCCACGGCCCGCGGGTCGCCCTCGGCGCGGACGGCTCCTTCTACACCACCGTCACCATCACCCCCGACACCAAGTCCCGGTTCACGGTGGAGCTGACCGACGCCTCGGGCGCGAGGCAGAAGCTCACCCCCGACACGCTGACCATCACCCACACGAACACCCTGCCGCCGGGGCCGGTCCTCACGCACTCGCTCGGCATCGGCACGCACGACGGCGCCTTCGCCGCGATCGTCCGCAAAGGGGCGGCGCTGCCGACCGACGGAAGCAGCACCTTCCACACGACCATCGCCCTGACCCGGGACCATCCCGACGCGGTCATCCGCATCCCCCTCCTCGAAGGCGAGGACGCGGAGGCGAAGAACAACAAGCAGGTAGGCGAGGTCACCTTCCGCCGGGGCGACCTGCGCTACGACCTCCCGGAGGGCAGCGAGGTCGAAGTGAGCTACGAAATCCGCAAGATCGGGCAGGCCAGGGCCGTCGTGGAGACGATGGGCGTGGAGTTCGAGGCCGGGGTACGGCTGGAAAGCGCCCAGCCGGAGCACGCCGAACTCGTCGCCGAGCTGCGCCGCCTGGAGCGGCGGACGGCCGAACTCACCGAACGCGTGCGGGAGACCAGGGCCGTCGCAGCGCAGCCCGTCCTGCGGGAGCTGTCCGGCGAAACGGAGCAGCTCCGCGTGAAGATCGACCACGCGGTCACCGACATGAATGGGGCCCTGGAATGCGACCAGCTCCTTCGCGACCTGCACGCGCGGCTCGACCGCGTCGAGCGCGAGGCCGTCGAGGCGCCACGGCTGATGCTGGAACTGGGAGACGCGCTCAAGGAGTGCGAGGGCCTGCTCCGGCGCGGCGGAAGCGCGGCCGAGCGGCAGGAACTGGAGCGCCTGCGCGGCCGGGCCGGCCAGGCCATGCAGAACGCCGACGTCGCCCGACTCGAACGGCTGCGGGAGCAGGCGCGTGACCTCTACGTCGACCTGAAACGCGCCACCGGCGAGCTGGAGTACGAGCTGTTCGAGGAGTTGTCCCGGATGCGCCACGTGATGACACCCCGCAACGAGGCGGACGCCGTGATCGCGCGCGGCAAACGGGCCGTCGCCGCCCGCGACCGGGACACCCTCCTCGACGTCCTCCAGCGGCTCTACGAGATGCTGCCCCCCGAGCTCACCCGGCAGCTCGACGCGCCGGGCGGTCCGGTCGAGGGCGGGGTGATCCGCCGGTGACCGCGACGGAAACCCAGCCCGTGACCGTGTCCGGGCCCCGCACCGACCGCGACCTCGCCACGGGGCTGCGCGTCGAGTACACCGTGGCCCGGGCCACCGCGAAAGCCCGCGCCGGCGACCTGGACGCGGCGCTGCGCGAACTGGACCGCGCCGACGACCCCGCCGTCACCCGGCACCGCGACGTGACGGACCTGCGCGCCCGCGTGCACGCCCAGCGCGGCGAGCTGGAGGCCGCCGAACGATGCTGGCGCCGGCTGCTCGACGAGCACCCGGACGACGAGTCCGCCGAGGCCGCCCTCGCCCGGATCCGGCGGTTCCGGCGCACGGGCCCGGCCGCCGCCCTCGCCCGAGCCCGCCACCGGGGCCGGCCCGCCGTGGCCGTCGCCTTGTGCGCCGGGGCGGTCACGGCGGCGTGGGTCCTCGCCACCCAGCTGCCGTCCGGTGCCCGGGAGCCGGTGTCCGACTCCGCGGCCGTTCCCCGTGCCGGACAGGACGTACGGCAGGAACCGAAGGAACAGCCCGGGCGAGCCGCCGCCGCGGCGGCCGAGGCCCGGCGTGCTCAGGCGCTCGACGCGCTCGCACAGGCGGTCCGCACCCCGGGGACCCGGGTGGAGCGGCACGAGGACTCCGTGGAGGTGGTCTTCGCGCAGGGCCTGTTCGCGCAGGGAGCCGAGCCGACCGACGCGGGGGTCGCACAGCTGACCCGGGTGGGTGAGCGCCTCGCCGGGCAGCGGAACCTGCGCGTCGAGGTCCTCGGACACATCGCCGACGTGCCCGGCGCCCCCACCGGCGGAGGCTCGCTCACCTCGCTGTGGCGGGCCATGACCGCCGCCCGCGTGCTCAGCGACGCCGCCGACCGGCCGCTCACCGGCTTCCTGGTCGCCTCCGCCGAGCAGCGGGACGCCCCGCACGACACCGACGCGGCGAACCGGACCGTCACGCTGGTCCTGACCCCGCACACCGACTCGTGACACGGCAAGAGCGCCGTTGAACTCGCAACACCTGGGAGGACGCCTTGCCGAACGGCACCGCACCGGTGGTCCTGGAGCGCCTTCGCGAACTCACCGTCCCCGAGCTCTATCAGCGCAACGCCTTCAGGCTGACCGGGCTCTCCACCATGGCGACGCGCCGCACGATCCGCCGGCAGAAGCAGCACATCACCACCGCCGCCCGCGCCGGGGTGCACCTTCCCGCGGGCGAGCTGCCCGTGCCGGGCCGACGGAGCGCGGAGCAGTACGCGGCCGCCTTCGACGTCATCGACCATCCGCAGCGCCGGATCGTCGACGAGCTGTTCTGGCTCTGGGACGCTCCGGACGGCTCCTGCGGCTGCGACCGGGAGCTGCACCAGGCGCACGACGCGGCAGTACGGGCCCATGCCCGGGCCCTGGACGAGGAACTGTCGGGCCGCGCGGCGCCCGCCGAGGGGGAGGACGGCTGGGGAGCGGCCGCCGCCGGCTGGCAGCGAGCGCTCGGCCACCCCGGATTCTGGGACCATCTCCGCCACCGCATCACCGCACTCGACGATCACCGCCTGGACCCCTCGGCGCTCCCCGTGCTCGAAGGCGAGGTCCGCCGCACCCTGGTCACGCCCTTGGCGGTACTCGCCGCCAAAGCGGCGTCGCCGCAACGGATGACCGGACACTTCGGCGCCTGGTCCTGGGCCGGCGAGCACCTGCTGGACGAGGCCGTCGAGCAGCAACTGCGCCCGGATCTGGACGCCGTGCGGGTCGCCTTGGACCGCGCCCGCGACCTGCACCCCGAGCACACCGTCCGGGCGGTGTCGGTCGTGGAGAAGAAGGTGGTACCGCGGCTGACCAGGCTGCGCGCCTTCGGCACCGACGGCGTACGGCGCCACACCGCCAAACTCAGCGACCGGACGGCGCTGCTGCTCAACAACTGCGTCATCTCCTCCGGCGCCGGCACCTCGTTTCCCGCGGGGGAGGACTCCAGGCTGCTCGAACTGGCGCTGGCGCTGGCCGAGACGGAGGAGACCCGCAGGATCGTCACGGACAACCGCAAGTTTCTGGGGCTCGCCTCGACCGTGAAGTCGCTGGACGAGGTGCGCAGGCTCCTGGACGACGAGAAGCCCCGGCGAGCCGCCGAACGGCTCAGGAAGCAGGTGCTGCCCGAGCTCACCGAGCTGAGCCGGAGCGAGGACGGCGAGAAGCGGCGGAGCGCGGCCCAGCTGGCCGACGCGACGGCCGTCCTGCTCAACAACTGCGCCGTGGCGCTGTCCCCCGCCTCCGAGCCCTCACCCGCGCGGGAGAGCTTCGACCTGCTCGACGAGGCGGCGAAGCTGGCGGGCACCAGGAAGACGCGCAAACTCGTCAGGAAGAACCGTCGCGGGCTCACTCGGCAGTCCCGCCTCGGCCCGTACATCGCGGCGCTCGACGCGACCGTGTCCGACCTCCGCAGCGCGCAGGAACTGCTGCGCGGCGACGAACCGGATCGCGCCGCCACCCGGCTCACGGAACGCGTGGTGCCACGGCTGGAGGAACTGCGCGGGGCCCCGTGGAAGTTCCGGTTCGCCGCCTCCAGGCTCAGCGACCGGACCGCGATCCTGCTCAACAACTGCGCCGTGGCGCTCGTCCCCGAGGCCACGGCGCCCAAACAGCGCAGCATCCGGCTGCTGGAAGCCGCTTCGGCCTTGGCCAGGAAGAGGGGGACACGCAGGCTCATCACGAGAAATCTCACCCGGTTCCGCTACGCGGAACAGATGTACGGGAACCGCGCGCCGTCGAGGTTGTCCGACCCCTGGTCGAATCCTTTGGCCGGCCTGCTCGGACACGACGACGGGGAGCTGTCCCGTCTGCCCTCCTCGGTACGCGAAACGGTGATGCGGCTGCCACCGGAACAGCGCGCCAGGTTCCTCCTGCACTACCGCGACAGGCGCTGACGTCCCGCGCGGCCCGAACCCGGCGGTACCCGCCGGAGCCGCCGCGAGGGCGGTGACCGGCGTGGACCGTCCTCCACGGAGGGCGCCCCGCTGTCCATGCATGGAGGCGCCTCGCTGTCCATGGGTTTCCGTGGCGACGCCGCCGATCGTCCATGAGGCCGGGGGCCTTGTGGGGCGAGCCCTCGCAAGACCCCGGCCTCGGCGGTGCCGGGCACTGCGCGGGCGCGCCGTTCAGGCCCGCAGCAGCTTTTTGACGATCTTTCCCGCGGGGTTGCGGGGCACCTGCTCGATGAACTCCACCCGCCGCGGGCGCTTGTAGGGCGCGAGCAGTTCCCCGACGTGGGCGAGCAGCTCCGCGGGCCGCGTGCCCGGTTCGGCGACGACGTACGCAAGCGGCACCTCGCCGTAGTCCTCGTCGGGCATGCCGACGACCGCGGCGTCCCGGACCGCGGGGTGCGTCATCAGGGCGCGCTCGATCTCCGAGGGATACACGTTCTGCCCGGCCCGGATGATGACGTCCTTGGTGCGGTCCACGAGGTGGATGCGCCCCGCCTCGTCGACGAAGCCGAGGTCACCGGTCCTGATCCAGCCGTCGAGCACGATCTCGCGCGTGGCTTCCGGGTCGTTCCAGTAACCCTGCATGACACCCGGTCCGCGCACGACGATCTCGCCGATCTCGCCGCGGGGCAGCTCGAGTCCGGCGCCGTCGACCGCGCGGGCGGACATGCCGGGCACGACGCGCCCGCACGGGATGCGGGCGGTGACGTCCCCGGGCGCCGGGTGCTCGTCGGGGCCGAGGGTGACGAAGGGACCGCCGACCTCGGTCATGCCGTAGACCTGCCGGAAACCGCAGCCGAGGCGCTCCACGGCGTCCGCGTACACGTCCAGCGGCATGGGGGCCGCGCCGTAGAGCACCTCGCGCAGGGAGGACAGGTCGGCGTGCGCGGAGCCCTTTGCCTGGAGCATGAAGCGCAGCATCTGCGGCACCAGCCACATGTGGGTGGCGCGGTGCTCCTCCACCGCGGCCAGCGCCCGCTGCGGGGTGAAGCCGGGCATGAGCACGATCGTGGCGCCGGCGGCCAGATAGGTCAGGGACACCACCATGCTGCCGTGGTACAGCGGGCAGCAGTTGACCATGACGATGCCGTCGGTGGGACGCGCCATGACCAGCCAGCCCAGCGCGATGGCACGGAACGAGGCGCTGTCGACCGTGACGCCCTTGGCCTGCCCCGTGGTGGCCGACGTGTGCAGCACGGCGATCGGGTCGGCGTCGGCCACCTCGGGCAGCTCGCGCTCGGCGGCCAGGGTGCCCAGGGCGTCGAACGCCGGCTTGTCCAGCGCCACCCTGATCCGCACCGACGCCGGCAGTTCGGGGTGCCGGTCCAGCAGCTCCGACTCGCCGAGGACGGCCACCGCCCCGACGCGCTCGACGATGCCGGCGACCTCCGGAACGGCCAGGCTGTGGTTGAGCGGAACGAACAGCGCGCCCAGCCGGGCGAGCGCGAAATAGGTCTCCAGGACCTCGATGCGGTCCTTGGACAGCACCGCGACGCGGTCGCCGCGCCCGATGCCCAGCTCGGCCAGTCCGCGCGCCAGTTCACGCGTGCGGTCGTGGAACTGCGACCAGGTGACCCGGCGCCGCTCGTCGATCAGCGCCGTCCGGTCGGGCCAGCACTGGCGGTTGCGTTCCAGCAGCTGCGTCAGCCACATCACGCACCGCCGGCGCCGACGGAGGAGTGCTCGGCCACGAACCGCTCGTAGTCGGCGATCGTGCGCAGCTCCTCCATGTGGTCGGCGGTGATCTCCACACCGAGCCGCTGCTCCACGAGCAGGACGAGACGCACCAGGTCTCCGGAGTCGATGCCGCTCGCGGCGAGGTCGACGTCGTCACCGACCCGCTCGGCGTCGGCGAACTCGGCGGTCCCGGTGAGTTCGACCAGCAACTCCCTGATGGTGCCCATGCTTTCCCCTTCCGGCGCGGCGAACGGCCGCCGAGCGCGTCTCGTGGGTCCCGTGTCACCCGAACAAGAGGTCTGCGCGGCGCACGGCAATCCCCGCTTCCGCGCGTGACCTTTCTCACCCGTCCGGTCCGTCCGGCGCGGGGATAGCGCGGGGCGCGAGGGGCCTCTTTCCGAGACGGAGAACGCGCCACCCACCGCCGGGTGGCCCCTTTGCGAGACGGAGAAGCGCCACCCGCCCGATCCGGGACGGGCGCCGCCGACGCACCGGGCGCGCCGCGGCCCGGCCAGTGCCGAAGGAGTGATGCCAGTGCCCAGGCCCTGCGTCCGGTCCGCGGACCGGCACGTGCCCGCCGTGGCGGGAACCGGCCGCGGAGGCGGCGCATGACCGCACAGCCGGCCACCTCCGCGTCCGCGTCCGCGTCCGCCACCTCCGGGTCCGCGTCCGCCGCCTCCGCCGTGCCCTCCGCGCAGGACGAGCTGCTCGCGCACTTCGACGGCCTCATCGCCGCGGGGGAGACCGTCGAGCCCCGCGACTGGATGCCCGACGGCTACCGCAGGATGGTGCTCCGGCAGATCGCGCAGCACGCCCACTCCGAGATCATCGGCATGCAGCCGGAGGGCTCCTGGCTCACCCGCGCCCCCTCCCTGCACCGCAAGTCGGTGCTCATCGCCAAGGTCCAGGACGAGGCCGGGCACGGCATGTACCTCTACTCCGCCGCCGAGACGCTGGGCGTGGACCGGGCCGAACTGCTCGACGCCCTGCACAAGGGCCGGCAGCGGGCCTCGGCCACCTTCAACCACCCCGCGCTGACCTGGGCGGACACCGGCGCCATCGCCTGGCTCACGGACGGCGCCGCCGTCATCAACCAGGCCCCCCTGTGCCGTACGTCCTACGGGCCGTACGCCCGGGCCATGCGCCGCGTCTGCCAGGAGGAGGCCTTCCACGTACGGCAGGGATACGACCTCATGCGCGCCCTGTGCGAAGGCACCCCGGAGCAGAAGGCGATGGCCCAGGACGCGGTGAACCGCTGGTGGCTGCCGGCCGTGGCCCTGATGTTCGGGCCGCCCGACACCGGCACGGACGGAACCGGCACCGCCGCACTCGGCGCCGCCGTCTCCCGCCGCGCCATGGCCTGGGGCATCAAGCGCCACACCAACGACGGACTGCGCCAGCGCTTCGTCGACACCTGCGTCCCCCAGGCCGCACGCCTCGGCCTCACCCTCCCCGACCCGGCGATCCGCTGGAACGAGGAACGCGGCCACTACGACTTCACCCCCGTCGACTGGGACGCCTACCGCGCGGCGCTGGGCGACGACACCCACTGGTCCCGGCAGCGCGTCGCACACCGGCGCGCGGCGCACGAGGACGGCGCCTGGGTACGGGAGGCGTCCGCCGCGTACGCCGCGCGCTGCGCGGCCGACGACACGTCCCCGGCCCCGTCCCCGGCCCCGTCGTCGGCCTTGTCGTCGGCCTCGGAGGCGCGGACGGCCGGCGACGCGGCCACGGCGGAGGCCGCACCGGGCGGAACGGGAACGGGAACGGAGGAGCGCGCGTGAACCGTCAGCCGGAGGGCGCCCCGGCGTCCTGGGAGGTCTTCGTCCGGCCCCGCCGCGGCCTCGCCCACCAGCACGTCGGCTCCGTGCGCGCCGCCGACGCCGACACCGCCCTGCTGCGGGCCCGTGACCTGTACACCCGTCGCGGCGACCCGCTGTCGCTGTGGGTGGTCCGCTCGGACGCCGTGCACGCGGCGTCCCCCGACGAACGCGACCCGTACTTCGCGGGCGCACGCCACAAGCCCTACCGGTACCCGGAACACTTCGCGCCGCTGACCGAGAAAGGCCCCGACGGTGACCACCTCGACTGACCCGGCCACGGTCGCCGAAGCCGCACGCGCCGAAGCCCCGCGCGACGCACGCCTCGACGCCCACCTCGCCGTGCACCTGCTGCGCCTGGGCGACGACGCCCTCGTCCTCGGGCAGCGCCTGTGCCAGTGGATCACGCGGGCCCCGAGCATCGAGGAGGACATGGCCCTGTCCAACATCGCCCTCGACCTGATCGGCCACGCCCGCACCCTGCTCACCCTCGCCGGGCAGGTGGACGGCACCGGACGCACCGAGGACGAGTTCGCCTTCACCCGCTCCGAGCGGGAGTTCACCAACGCCCTGCTGACCGAGCTGCCGAACGGGGACTTCGCCGTCACCGTCGCCCGGCAGCTCGCGTACACGCACTACGCCGTCCCCTACTACGAGGCCCTGGCCGGCTGCGCGGACGACCGGCTGGCCGCCTTCGGCCGGCGGGCCGCCAGGGAGGTGGCCTTCCACCGGATGCACGCCGACAACTGGACGCTGCGGCTGGGGCTCGGCACGCCCGAGAGCTCCCGCCGCATGCAGCGGGCCCTGGAGCGGGTGTGGCCCTACACCGCCGAACTGTTCGACGAGGACGAGGTCGTACGCCACCTCGTGTCGGCCGGCACGGTCCCCTCCCCGGCCCCGCTGCGCCCGGTGTGGGAGCGGGCCGTGGGCGAGGTCGTGACCCGCGCGGGCCTGACCGTGCCGGACCCGGACTGGCGGGCCCGGGGCGGGAGGGCGGGCCTGCACACCGAGGAGTTCGGCCCGCTGATCGCCGAGATGCAGTCGGTCCACCGCCAGTTCCCGGGAGGCCGCTGGTGAACGGCCCGACCCGGCCGGCCCCGGCGGCGCCGCGCCCCGTCGTATCCCTGCGCCCCGCCCGCACGACGGCGGAGGTACGGGCTCTGGTGGAGGCGCTGCCCGATCCGGAACTGCCGATGATCGGCCTCGGCGACCTCGGTGTGATCCGCTCCGTCGCCCCGGCCGCCGACGGAGTGCTCGAGGTGGAACTCACCCCGACCTACCTGGGCTGCCCCGCGCTGCCGGCCATGGTCGCGGCGATCCGGGACGTCCTCGCCGCGAGCGGCCACCCCGAGGGGCGGGTCCGGCAGGTGCTCTCCCCGCCGTGGACGACGGACCGCGTCACGGCGGCCGGCCGGGAGAAGCTCGCCGCCCACGGCATCGCCCCGCCCCTGCCCGTCGCCGCGAGCGGCCCGGTCCCCGTGGCCCTGGCCGCCGTGCCCTGTCCCCACTGCGGCTCCCGGGCCACCCGGCCGCACAGCCCCTTCGGGCCCAACCGCTGCCAGTCCGTACTGCGGTGCACGGGATGCCAGGAGCTGTTCCCCCACCTGAGCGCGCTGTGAGGCAGACCGTGAACACCGCCGCCACCACCTGCCGGGACTCCGGCCCTCCGGACCCCGCCGCCCCCCGCGAGGACTCCGCCGCCCCGCCTTCGCCCCCGGCCACCCCCCGCCAGGCGTCTCCCGGCCGCCCCGGGGCCGCGGGGCGGCGCACCGGCCGGCACCGGCTCGCGGTCGTCGACGTCCAGCGGCTCACCGCGGACGCGGTCGCGGTGACCCTCGACGTGCCCGACGTCCTGCGCGACGTCTTCGCCCACCGGCCCGGGGAACACGTCGTCGTCCGGCACCGCCGCGCCGACGGCGCCGAACTGCGCCGCAGCTACTCGGTGTGCCCCCCGCCGGCCGACCCGACGGCACTGCGCCTGGTGATCCGCCGTGGGGCGCCCGGCGGCTTCGGAGACCACGCCGTCACCGGCCTGGTGCCCGGCGACGTGCTGGAACTCTCCCCGCCGACGGGCACGTTCGCCCTGCCCGAGCATCCCGGCGGCCACCACGTCCTCGTCGGGGGCGGCTCCGGAATCACCCCGCTCGCCGCCCTGGCCGCCGCCGCCCTGCGCGAGGACCCGGCCTGCCGTGTCAGCATCGTCCACTCGGTCCCCACGGCCGCCGACGCCCTGCTCGCCGACGAACTCGCCGAACTCAAGGACGCGTTCGTCGACCGCCTCACCGTCACCCATGTGCTCACCCGAGAGTCCGGCAGCGGCCTCCCGGGCGGTCGGATCGACGACGCGAAGCTGTCCCGGCTGCTCACCGCGCTCGACGCGCTCCCCGGCCCCGACACCACGTTCGCGCTGTGCGGCCCGGCAGGCATGGTCGCGGCGGTCCGCCGTTCACTCACGGAGTGGGGCGCCGACCCGGCCCGGATCCGCTCGGAACTGTTCACTCCCGCGGACGAGTCATCCGCGGACGCCCCGTCCCCGAGCGCACCCCCACTCCCCAGCACACCAGCCCTCAGCGCACCAGCTCACAGCACACCGTCCCCGAGCACACCACCCCCCACAGCTCCCACCCCGCACGGAACCCGCATCACCGCACTGCTGGACGGCCGCAGCCGCACGGTCACCGCGTCCCGGGACGCCACCGTCCTGGACGCGCTGCTGCCCGCCCACCCCGACGTGCCGTACGCCTGCCGCGAGGGCATCTGCGGCAGTTGCCGGGCCCGGGTCCTCACCGGACGCGTGACCACGGGCCCGCAGCACGCGCTCGGCGCCGAGGAACAAGCCGCCGGCTACACGCTCGTGTGCCGAGCCCGGCCCCTGAGCTCCGAACTCACCCTCGACTTCGACGTATGACCGGGGGAGCGGACCCGCCGCGCCCCCTCCACCCGTCACCCACAAGTCACCCACCCACAAGCCACCCACCCACCAGTCACCCACCCACCAGTCACCCACCCATCAGTCACTCACCAGCCACGCACCAGAAGGAGAAGACGTTGAGCACCACCTTGCGGCACGAAGGCAGGACCGCCCTGGTCACCGGAGGCAGCCGCGGCATCGGCCGGGCCATCAGCCGGCGCCTCGCCCGTGAGGGCGCCCTCGTCGCGGTCCACTACGGGCACGACGCGACGGCGGCCGAGCGCACGGTCAAGGAGATCGAGGCCGACGGCGGCCGGGCCTTCCCCGTCCACGCCGAACTCGGCGTACCCGGCGACGCCGACGCCCTCTGGGAGGCCTACGACCGGGCCCTCGCCGACCAGGAAGACACCCGCCCCGGCGTGGACATCCTCGTCAACAACGCCGGCATCACCCTCCCGCGCCCCATCGCGCATGTCACCGAGGCCGACTACGACCGCGTCTTCGCCGTCAACACCAAGGCCCCCTTCTTCATCATCCAGCGCGGACTGGACCGGCTGCGCGACGGCGGCAGGATCATCAACGTCTCCTCGGTGGCCACCCGCGTCGCCTTCCCCCCGATCGCCGCCTACACCATGACCAAGGCGGCCCTCGACTACCTCACCCTCTCCCTCGCCCAGGAACTGGGCCCCAGGGGCATCACCGTGAACAGCGTCGCGCCCGGCTACACCGAGACCGAGATCAACCCCACCCTCAGCATCCCGGAGATCCGCCAACGGTACGCGGCCGCCTCCGTCTTCGGCCGGCTCGGCGCCCCCGCCGACATCGCCGACGTGGTCTCCTTCGTGGCCGGCGACGACGCCCGCTGGATCACCGGACAGTGGATCGACGCCTCCGGCGGCGTCCACCTCGGCGTGTGAGAGAGCCGCCCCCGCGGCACCGACGGCAGCACCAGGAGATGCCATGAACGACAGCACGTCAGCCCCCGTCCCGCCCATCGCCGCCGCCGAGGACGACCTCGACCCGCTGACCCGGCCCTTCCCGGGCGCCAGCCCCTACGACACGTACGTGCACGCGTCCGTCCTCAACACGCTCCAAAGCCCCCTCACCGAGGCCCCCGACGAGATGGGCTTCCTCATCACCACCCAGGTGATGGAGCTGTGGTTCACCCTCGTCGTCCACGAGTGGCGCACCGCACGGACGGCCTTCGCCAAGGACGACCTGGACGCCGCCATGGACGCGCTGGTACGCAGCCGGCGCACCCTGACCGCCCTCAACGCCGCCTGGGCGCCGATCGGCGCGCTCACCCCCGCCCAGTTCAACGGCTTCCGGGCGGCGTTCGGACAGGCGTCCGGCTTCCAGTCGGCGATGTACCGGCACATGGAGTTCCTGCTGGGCGACAAGTCCGCCGGGATGCTCCGCATGCACCAGGGCGACGCCGCGGTCCACGAGGCGCTGGCCGAGACCTACCGCGAACCGTCCCTCTACGACGAGGTGCTGCACTTCCTGCACCGGCGGGGACTGCCCGTCCCCGAGCACGTCCGGGACCGCGACCCGGCCGTCCCCCACACCTGCGACCCGGGCGTGGTCGAAGCCTGGCGGCAGGTCTACGCGGGCCCCCAGCACGACCCGCTGCTCGTCCTCGGGGAACTGCTCACCGACATCGCCGAGCTCGTCGCCCGCTGGCGCTTCGACCACATCATGGTCGTCCGCCGCGCGATGGGCGCCAAGAGCGGCAGCGCCGGCTCCACCGGGCTCGCCTGGCTGGAGGAACGAGCGACCCGCCCGGTCTTCCCCGAACTGTGGGAGGTGCGCGGTGGCGTCTAGGACGATCTCCGCCTTCGCCGCCGAGGAGGAGAAACGGGTCCTGAGCCTGAAGCCGGTCCTCGCGCCGGTGCACGGCCGCTACGGGGACCACCCCCACCAGGTCTACGACGCCTGGCCCGCCGAGGACCCCGCCGCCCCGCTGGTGATCCTGCTGCACGGCGGCTACTGGCGCTACGACCGCATGCACCTGACCCCCTTCGCCGCCTACCTCTCCGGGCAGGGTTTCGACGTGCTGCTGCCGGGCTTCCGCAGGTCCGGCGGCGCAGGCGGCTATCCGCAGACGTTCGACGACGTCGCGCGGATCGTGGACACGCTGCCGCGGGGGCGGCCGTACGTCCTGGCCGGGCACTGCTCGGGCGGCCACCTCGCCCTGTGGTGCGCGGCCCGCGGCCTGCTGCCCCCCGGCTCGCGCTGGCACACCCGGACCCTGCCGACCGCCGTGCTGGCGCTCGCCCCGATCACGGACCTCGCCGCCACCCGCCGCGACGGCCTCAGCGACGACGCCGCCCTGCAACTCCTCGGCGGCGCTGAGCTGTTCGAGGAGCGGCTGCCCCGGGTGGACCCGATCACCCTGCTGCGCGACGCGGGCACGACCGGCGTCCCGACCGTACTGCTGCACGGCGCCGTCGACGAGGAGGTTCCGCAGGCCCAGTTCACGGACTACGCGTCCGTGCACCGCGACCTGCGGACCGTCGTACTGCCCGGCACCGGCCACTACACGCTCATCGAACCCGGAGCGCCCGGCGCCCGTGCGGTGGCCGACACGCTGGGGGAGATGGCGGCCGGCTTCGGCGCCCGGCACCCCCGGGACGACGACCGGAAGGCCGCAAGCCCCCGGTGATCCGCCGCCCCGTCGCCGGACCCCGCCGTCCGACGACGGGGCGCCCGTACCGGACGTCCGGAGCCGCGTACGGCCGCGGGTCCGCCGACCTGTTTGACGTGCGCCCGGCACGACCGACCCGCGGTGTGGTCGGTCCGAGGACCGGGCGGCGCACGGCGTCACCCGTTCGTGTCGCCCTCCGGAACATTTCGGACGTTCCTGTCAGCAATCGGGGCGCTGTCCCGTTCAAGACCCGGGGAGCAAGCGAACCACAGGAGCACCACATGAAACACCGCATCGTCGTCCTCGGCGCCGGCTATGCCGGGGCCTACGTGGCCGGAACCCTGGCCCGTCGGCTGTCCCCGGACGACACCGAGATCACCGTGGTCAACGCCGAACCGGACTTCGTCGAGCGGCTGCGGCTGCACCAGCTCGCGGCCGGTCACCCGATCGAGCCGCTCAAGCTCGCCGACGTCTTCGCGGGCACGGGCGTACGGCTGCGCCTGGCCCGTGTCACCGCCGTCGACCCCGAGCGCCGGGTCGTCGCCCTCGCCGACGCCGAGGACGAGCTCGCCTACGACACGCTCGTCTACGCACTCGGCAGCCACGTCGCCCACAACGGCGTCCCGGGTGTGGACGAACACGCCTTCGACGTCACCGGCCGGCCGTCGGCCCTGCGCCTGCGCGAGCGCCTGGACACCCTGGAGCGGCGGGGCGAAGGCGGCAGCGTGGTGGTCGTCGGCGACGGGCTGACCGGCATCGAGACCGCCCCCGAGATCGCCGAGGCCCGGCCCGGCCTCGCGGTCACGCTGATCGCCCGGGGCGAGCTGGGCGCCCGGCTCTCGCCCGGAGCCCGCGGCCACCTGCGCCGGGCCTGCGACCGGCTGGGCATCACGGTCCTGGAGCACACCAGCGTCGAAGCCGTCGAGGCGACGAAGGTGCTGTGTTCCGGCGGCACCACCCTGGCGTCGGACGCGACCGTGTGGACGGGCGGGTTCACGGTCCACCCCATCGCCGCCGCCAGCGGCCTGGAAGTCACCGAGAACGGCCGGATCGTCGTCGACCGCACCATGCGGTCGGTGTCGTACCCGAACGTCTACGCCGTCGGCGACGCCGCCTACGCCGTGGGCGACAACGGTATCGCCGTGCCGATGTCCTGCGCCTCCGCCGGCTGCACGGGGCGCCAGGCCACGGAGGCGATCGTGAGCCGCCTGACCGGCCGCAAGGTCCCGACGGTCGCGCTCACGTACCTGGGCAACCACATCAGCCTGGGGCGGCGCGACGGGATCCTGCACCTGGTCGACGTCCGGGCGCAGCCGAAGCCGGGGTACGTGGGCGGCCTGAAGGCCGCGCGGGTCAAGACGGCCATCATCCGGATGTCGCTGTGGGCCGTCTCCCACCCGACCTTCGGCCTGCCCACCCGCAGGCGTCGCCTGGCCGCCGCGCCGGACGCGTCCGCCGAGAAGGCTGCCGCATAGCGGAATAGGGTGTTCCGCGTGAACAGCACCACCACCACTGATCGCTTCGACGCGGGTCGGTTCGAGGCCAGCCGGAACCGGCTGGCCTCCTTGGCGTACCGGCTGCTGGGCTCCGCCGCCGACGCGGAGGACGCCGTACAGGACGCGTTCCTGCAGTGGCAGGCCGCCGACCGCCGACGGATCAAGGTGCCGGAGGCATGGCTGACCAAGGTCGTCACCAACCTCTGCCTCGACCGGCTCCGCTCGGCCAGGGCCCGCCGCGAGCGCACCGTCGGCGCCTGGTTGCCGGAACCCCTCCTCGACGGCGACCCGATGCTCGGCCCGGCCGACACCGTCGAACAACGCGAATCGGTCTCCCTGGCGGTGCTGACCGTCATGGAACGCCTGTCCCCCCTGGAGCGGGCCGTCTACCTCCTGCGCGAGGCGTTCTCCTACAGCCACGCCGAGATCGCCGGCATCCTCGACATCACCGAGTCCGCGAGCCAGCAGCACCTCCACCGGGCCAGGCACCGCGTCACCGCAGCGCGCCGCGGCGGCGAGGTCGACCCGGCGTCCGCCCGCAGGATCGTCGAGGAGTTTCTCGCCGCCGCCTCCTCCGGCCGCACCGAACGCCTGGTCGCCCTGCTCACCGACGACGCGACCGCGATCTCCGACGGCGCCGGCCGGGCCGAGACAGCGCAGCGGTACGACACCCCGCAGCGCGTCGCCGCCGTCGCACGCGGCCTCAAGCCCACCCCCGCCAAACGGCGCCTGCTCGGCGGCACGCCCGCCGTCCACTACGCGCTCGTCAACGGCGCCCCCGCCCTCCTGCTCGTGCTCGGCGACCGGGTCGTGGCCGCCGTCGCCTTCGACATCGCGGACGGCCGGATCGCCACCGTGCACGGCATCGCCGCCCCCACCCGCCTGTCCCGTCTCACCGAGACCTGGCGCCGCCGCGAACCGGACACACCGCTCCTCGCCGAGTGGTGACACGGACCGACCAGGACCGGAGGCGTCCCGGATCACCGGCACGCTCCCACGCCCCGCACCCGAGCACACGTACTCGGGCGCGGGGCTGGATCAGTGCTCGGGGCAACCGGGCGCCCGTCCGCGCGCCGCCGTCAGGCCGGCATCTTCGCCGTTGACCGGCTGCTGGCCGGCTGCGCGCCGGAGCTGCTGGAGCCGCCGGTCAATGTGGTCCGGGTCGGTCTTCATCCGGAGGGACTGGCGGGCCGGACCGGCAATCGCGCGGAGTGGGGCGGCCATCTGCTGCGGCAGGTGCGCCACCGTGCCGACCGCACCCATGACCGGCGGCACCGCGAGCTGGCCGCGGAGATCGCCGGCTACCTCGGCGGGTCCGGTGCCGCGATCCCCGGCACCGGACCGGTGATCACCCTGGAGATCGACGTGGACGGCGCCCGGCTGCGGTTCTTCGGCACTTCCGCCACGCTCAGCACCGCCACCGACGCGGCCTTGGAAGGACTGCATCTGGAGACGTTCCCGCCGGCCGACGAGGAGACCCGGCGCAGGTTCGGTCGGATGTAGATCCGGGCAGTCCGGGATCGGCCGACCGGGGGTCGGCCGCGGAAGGCGAGCAGGTCGGAGCCCCGCCGTTCCGATACAGCGAGCACGACCCAATCTCTACCCACTTCCAAGTGAAAGCTGCTACCTTTTAGTTGTCACTGTTAAAGACGGTGGTCGGCGTCGATCGGTGCAAGGATCGGCGCGCAGTGACGAGGCCGACGAACACCGTCGGCCGGCACCGACCCCGCAACGGACGTCGCGTGGGCGTTTCCCCCGGCGACACGCGGCCAGGGCCCTCGGCATTCGCCGAGGGCCCTTCTCCTTCACCACCCTGTGCCGGGCTACTCGGCCACCCGCGCCCGCGTGACCGACCGGCCCCGGTCATCGAGGCCGGCCAGCACCGCCTCCACGAACCCCCGTCGGTCGTCGTCGTGATCGCGGAACCACCGCCCCACATGGTGATCCGCGCCCGGAAGGTCGAAGCGTGCGTACCGGGCGCGCGCGGCCAGCGCATCCTGTACGGCCTCGGTCACGGCGGGTGGGATCACCGCGTCCGTGCCCGGCACGGCGAGCACCGCCCGGCCCTCGTACGCCCGCAGCACCTCCAGCGCACGCGACCGCCGCCAGCTGTCCGGCCGCCGGATGATGCCACTGAACCGCCCGTTGCCCTCCCCGAAGGGCACGTCCCACGCCTCGGCGGCATACACGGCGGGGGCGCACAGCCCCAGCGCCGCCACTCGGTCCCCGTAGTGCGCGACGAGATCCGCCACCGTCTGCCCGCTCATGCTGAACCCCACCGCAACCAGCGGCCCGTCCGCCCCCGCGTACGCGTCGATCACCGCCACGACTTGCTCGAACCGCCGCCGCAAACTCGACTCACTAAGCGCACCGGTGCTTTCACCGTGCCCGGAGAAGTCGAAGGCGATCCCGCGACAGCCGTGCGCCACGAACTCCCGCACCACCGGGAGCACCCGTTCGGCGCTGCTGGCGCCCGCCCCGTGCAGCACCACAGCGGTGGCCCCGGACGGGGGACCGCCGAGCACACCGCTGAGCCGTTCACCGTCGTGGCCGTGTGTGAAGGGGAAGAGCATGTCCCCATTGTCGGTGGGGCGACCCCGCCCCGGGAGGGCCCGGGCTCAGCCGATGATCGCGACCGGGGCGTCCCAGGCGTTGCGGTCCACGGTGATGGTGTGGCCGCCGCGGGTCTCCTTGCTGTTGGCCGTGTACTGGTGGCCGCGGCTGTGGTCGGTGTACAGCCTGGGGTCCCAGTGCCAGTCGGCCCGCCGCCGGCCGGTCAGTGCCCCCCTTGGGCGCCCGCGCCGAAGGAGGGCCGCGACGCGGACGTCAGCCGTCGTACGACAGGCCGTGCCCGGAGGGGAAGAGGACCTCGGTCGGGTCGTCGGCGCGCTGGACGGGCACGGGCAGTCTGCCGTGCGGCTCGACCCGGCCGGCGATCACCCGGGCGGCGGCGCGCAGTTCGACCTCGGTCCAGCAGTAGGAGGCCAGTGAGGCCGGGACGTCGCCGAGGTGGGCGATGTCGTAGGGGTTGCGCACCGCGAGGTGGACGACCGGGACGCCCGTCGCGAGCAGCCGGGACATCAGGGTGCGCTGGGCGCTGGTCGCGCCGACGTTGTCCGTGGTGACCACGACCGCGTCCCGTCCCTGCGCCGCGGCCACGGCCTCGTCGATCTTCGCCGCGTCGGGCGCGCGGCCGGTGGCGAGGTGGGTGGTGCTGTAGCCCAGTTCGTCGAACGCCCTGGCCAGTTCGGGCACCGTGGTGCGGGTGCCGTCGGTCGGGAAGGCCGGGCTTGCGCCGACCACGAGCAGCTTCTTCTGGCCACGGCGCAGCGGGAGCGCCTCGTTCTCGTTGACGAGCAGGGTGGTGGTGCGCTCGGCGATCCGGGCGGCGGCGAGCCGGTGCCTGCGTGCGCCGACGACCCGATCGACCTCTCTCGGGGACACGTAGGGGCTGCCGCTGAGCAGACCGACCTTGTCCTTGAGCCGCAGGATGCGCAGGACCGACGCGTCGAGCCGGTCCTCGGTGATCTCTCCGCTGCGGACGGCGGCCAGGACGCCGTTGTAGGCGACGTCGATGTCCGGCGGGAACAGCAACTGGTCCGCGCCGGCCTTGAGGGCGAGGACGGGCACGCGGTCGTCACCGTACTTGGTCCGCACGCCGCGCATGTTGAGGGCGTCGGTGACGATCACGCCGTCGAAGCCGAGCTCGCCGCGCAGCACGCCCTGGAGGATCGTGGGCGAGAGGGTGGCGGGTTCGTTGCTGGGGTCGAGCGCGGGGACCTGGAGGTGCGCGGTCATGATCGAGTCGACGCCCGCGGCGATGGCGGCCCTGAAGGGCGGGGCGTCGACGCGGTCCCACTCCTCGCGGGTGTGGGTGATCACGGGGAGTCCGGTGTGGCTGTCCTCCGCGGTGTCCCCGTGGCCGGGGAAGTGCTTGGCGCAGGCCACGACGCCGGCCTGCTGATAGCCCGTCACCTGGGCTGCCACCATACGGCCGACCTCGCGGGGGTCGGCGCCGAAGGAACGGACGTTGATGATCGGGTTGGCCGGATTGACGTTGACGTCGGCGACCGGGGCGAAGTTCTGATGGATGCCCAGAGCGGCGAGTTCGGTGCCGGATATGCGCCCGGCGGTCCGCGCGCCGGAGAGCGAGCCGCCCGCGCCGAGCGCCATCGCGCCCGGCAGCTGGGTGGCGCCGCTGCCGATGCGGACGTTGGCCCCGTGCTCCTGGTCGATGGAGATCAGCGACGGGATGGGGGTGGGCAGGGCGAGCGAGGCCCGCTGCACACCGTTCGTCAACTCCGCGACCTGATGGGGGTCCTGGATGTTGTTCGCCCACCCGGAGAAATAGATGACACCGCCGATGTGGTACTTGGCGATGAGCTCGGCCACGGTACGGACGCCGAGTTCCCTGAGGTTGCGGTCCTGGTCGAACTGGCTGGGAGAAGTCGCCGACGTGCCGTAGAAGTACGGCACGAAGAGCTGGCCGATCTTCGCCTCGACGCTCATCCCGGCCATGATCTTTTTGAGGCGGTCGTCACGGTCGTGCGCGAGCGCGGGGGTGGCCGTGACGCCCACGACGCCGGTCGCGCTCGCGGCGGCCACGGTCGCGGAGGCGAGGACGGTTCTCCTGGACAGACTCCGGTCCTGCATGCGGACATGCTCCTTCCAGCCTTGCCCAGCAAGGGAATTGAAGGAAACGTGCACTGCTCGGTGCTCCGAACAGCGGGAAACGTAGCCCTCACGTCACGGGCGGGGCAAGAGGTCTAGACAAAATAGGTCTAGACAATGTGGAAAGGCGACGAGCCGTCGGACCCGCCCGGTAGCGCTCCGCGGCCCTGGCGCCGGGCCTCGCCATCTCGGGGTCGATCTCGCGGTCGATCTCGCCGTCGCGGTGGTGGAGCCGGCGCGTGTGTGGGACCGCGGTTTCCGTGGCACTCGTAGCAGCGGCGGGGTGCCGGCCAGGCCGCACCGCCCGGAGCGAGGGGCCGTGGCCGACCGGGTGAGTGGCGGACGGTGCCGACGTGACCCGCAGGATTGCCCTCACAACGTGGTCGGGACGACATGGTCGAGCACACGAAACGCGGCAAGCAGTACGCCGTCGCCGCCTCCGGACAGTGGACCGACGAGGAGGAAGGCCGCCGTAGGCTGCCCGCCGGAGAGGTGCACGCCTGGGAACCGGGCCGGAACGAGACCGTGTGCGGGCTGTCCCTCCACCGCTCGCAGCTCGCGCGCTTCCCCCACGTCAGCTGGCCCGACACCTTCCCGGAATCCGGCGGCGCGGCCGACAGGGTGCAGCGGGTGTGCCCACGCTGCGCCGCCGCGGCCGGACGCCGCGGCCGGGACGCGCGCCCACGGTGGCACCGCGTCCGCCCCCGGCCGTGAGTACGGCTCCGGTGTCTGCACGCATCCCGGACAACGGCGGCCACGGACGCGGCCGCCGTGACGAAGGCCCGCCACGGAGTCCGGTTGCCGCCTCCCACACGGCGCCGGAGCGAATCCTCAAGGCGCCACGCACCGTTTCCGCACCCGGACCGGGGGCAACCGTGCGGGCATGACAGGTACATCGTTCGCGCGACGCACCCGGCGCACCGCGCGGCGCGCCGCCGACAGCACGGCGATCGACCGTGCAGCCCGGGCCGGCTTCGTGGCGCGAGGGGTGCTCTATTTCCTCATCGGGATGATCGCGATCCGTATCGCCTTCCACCCCGGCAGCGGCGAACAGGCTGACCGCTCGGGCGCGCTCGCCGAGATCGCCGACAAGCCCTTCGCCTCGGTGCTGCTGTGGGCGCTGGGCATCGCCACGGCCGGGATGGCGCTGTGGCGACTGTCGGAGGCGGCGTTCGGCGCCTCCGCTCCGGACGGGCGCAAGGCGCACAAGCGTCTGCTCTCCGCCTGCCGTGCCGTCTTCTACGGCTTCGTCGCCTACTCCGTGATCGCCTTCGCCACCGGGTCGGGCAACGGGGGCAACTCGTCCGACCGTCAGTCCAAGGACATCACCGCGAGGGCGCTCGAGATGCCCGGCGGACGCTGGCTGGTCGGCGCCGCGGCGGTCGGGGTGATCGTCGCGGGCGGATGGATCCTGGTCCGGGCGGTACGTCGCACATTCCGCAAGCACCTGCGGATGGCCGGAGTCGGCCGACAGGTGCGCCGGACGGTCGACGCGCTCGGCGTCTGCGGCGGTGTGGCCCGGGGGCTCCTGTTCGGCGGCGTGGGAGCGTTCGCCCTGATCGCCGCCGTGCGGTTCGATCCCGAGAACGCCAAGGGGATCGACGACACGCTGCGCGCCTTCACGCGGACCCCGGTCGGCCCGTGGCTGCTCGTCGTGATCGCCGCGGGTCTGCTGGCCTTCAGCGGCTTCTCCTTCGCCAGCGCTCGCTACCGCAGGACCTGAGCCGGCGGTCGTTCGACGGCGAGGGATCGCGGGGACCGGCAACAGTGGCGCGATCGCAGGAGTCGGGCCCTCGATCCCTGCGGGGGCCGGGCTTCGCCCCACCGGCACCGTGCTGACCGTGATGAGCGGGACACCAATGCCCGGTGACGGGAACCGATGTGACGCGTTGACACTCCTGTCTGACGGGGATCCGGGAGACCGCGCTGTCGTCGCTCCTCCCCGGACCTCCACGGCACACCTCTCACGTGTGCCGTCACATCGACGAGTCGAGAACGAGGAAGCCACGTGCCCCTGCCGATGCACCGACGTCTGGCCATGAGCGCCACCCTGATCGCCGCCCTCGCAGGCGGCCTCGTCCCCGCCACAGTGGCCGCCGCGGCGCCGGCCGCCCCCACCGCCCCCGCGGACCGCACGACTCCCGCCCCCGACATGGTCGGCGTGACGGCGGCCCTGGAGTCCGCGATGGCCAACGGCGCACCCGGCGCGATGGCCCGCTTCGTCGGACCCGACGGCATCAGGACGCGCACGGTCGGCGTCCGCGACCGCGTCTCCGCGGCAGCCATGGACATCCGGGCACGCTTCCGCATCGGCAGCGTCAGCAAGACCTTCTCCAGCGTCGTGCTGCTCCAACTGGTCGACGAGGGAAGGCTGGAGCTCGACGCCCCGGTCAACCGCTACCTGCCCGGACTGCTGCCCGACGACCGCATCACGGTCCGGCACCTGCTCACCCACCGCAGTGGCCTCGCCGACTACACCGAGGCCATGTTCGCGCAGACCGTGCCCGGCTTCGAAGCCGTCCGCAACCGCGTCTTCACCTACCAGGAACTGGTCGACCTCTCACTGGCCGAACCCCGCACCACCGAGCCCGGTGTCGCCTACAAGTACTCCAACGCCAACTTCATCGTCGTCGGCATGCTCATCGAGAAGGCCACCGGGACGTCGGTCGCCAAGCAGTACGAGCGGCGCATCATCGAGCCGCTGAAGCTGGGCCGGACCTCCTACGTGCATCCGCAGACCCGGATCGCGGGTCTGCACGCACGCGGCTACCTCCACCCCGACGAGGCCGGGGCGCCGCTCGTCGACTCGACGGAGCAGACCGCTTCCTGGGCCCAGTCGGCCGGCGCGGTCATCTCCGACCCGGCCGACCTGAACACCTTCACCACCGCGCTGATGCGGGGCAAGCTGCTCTCGCCCCGGATGCTGGACGCCATGACCACGGTCACCCCGACGGACACCGCCCAGACCCGCTTCTACGGGCTCGGGCTGCGCCGCTACGACCTGTCCTGCGGCACCCAGGTGTACGGCCACACCGGCACCGTGCAGGGCTTCTACACGTACGCCTTCGCCACCCGCGACGGCCGGCGCGCGCTGTCCGCCATGGCGAACACCTCGAACCGGGGCGCGGCGAACACGGCGCTCGGCGGATCGCTGGAAGCCGCCTTCTGCGGGAAGAAGACCGAGCCCACGGCGTCGTCGACGCGTGCGCCGCGCCCGCTCGCGACCATGCCGGCGGAGGCCGACCTGCCCGAACGGCGCTGAGGCCCGCCGCGGGACCCCGGTGACGGAGTCCCGCACCCGCCGTCCCCGCGTTGCCCGCCCGCCTGTTCGCCGTCGACGACGTCGAGGACACCGTTGCCCGCCTGCGGTGCACGCCTTTGACGAGGTGGCCCTCGTCCGGCCGCACCCGTCGAAGACGGGCCACGCCGCACGGTCCGCAAGTGGCAGGCCAACCTTCCGGTGGCTCGTGAGTCTCACTCATCGGGGGTGGCGGGCATGTCGGAGCATCAGATCGCGTTCTTCGTGCGGGAGTTGGGGACGTCGGCGGACCCGGCGAGGCGCGCGGCGTCGGCCAAGGGGCTGGGGCGGCTCGGGCGGGCGGAACACGCCGCCGCCCTCGTCCGGGCGGCCGGTGACGGGGATGCCGCGGTGCGGGCGGCGGCTGCCGTGGGGCTGGGCCGGCTGGGGGTGCGGCAGGCCGCCGCCGAGGTGCTGCCGGCGCTCCTGGTGGACCCGGATCCGCGCGTGCGGCGCCGAGCGTCGCTGGCCGTGTTGCGCCTCGGGCTCGACGGGCCCGGGATAACGGAGACGTTCGCACGGCTGCTGTCCGACCCGGACCGGCATGTGCGGATCAACGCCCTGACCGCCCTGGAGGCGCGGGGCACGGTCGGGGACGCGGCGGCCGTGGCCCGGCTGCTCGGCGACCCGCACGACGTCGCCTGGGGACTCGCCCGCAAGCTGCTGTACCGGTCCGACGACGATCCGGCCGTCGCGGCGGAGGTACTGCGCACCGCCAGGCAGGGCGCCCCCGCCGCCCGTGTCCGGGCCCTGGCCATGGTCCCCTCCCGCTGCGACGGGGCACTGTTCGACTCCCTGCTCACCGGACTGCGGGACCCGTCGGCGCAGGTGCGTGCCGCGGCGGCCTCCCGGCTGAGAAGCATCGGGTACACCACCGTGCGGGACACGCTGGCGGCGGCTCTGGAAGCGGAGACCGACCCGCGGGCGGCCGCCGCGATGCTCAGGGACGCCGAAGGGGACGACGATCCGGACACGGCCGGTGTCGCGCTGCGATGGCTGACGGACCCCGTGGCCGGACCGAAAGCCGTACGCGCCCTGGGCGGCCTGGGCGTCTCGGAGGCGGCCGAGCGGCTGGAGTCCGCACTGGACGACAGCAGTCTTCCCGCCTCGACCCGGGCGGCCGCCGCCGTGGCCGTCGCGGAGGGCGGCGGGTGGGACGCCGTATGGCAGCTTCTGCCGTACCTCGACGACGAGGACCCGGTACTGCGCGCCGGGGCGGTCGACGGGCTGGGCGTGCTGGTGAGGCACGGGCTGCGGCCGTGGGAGCGTCACGCGGTGGCGTGGGCGCTGACGGCGCATCTGGAAGCCGGGCACGACGTCTCGCAGACCCGCAACGCCCTCCGCGGCCTCGCCCAGGCGCTGCCCGGCCTACGCCGCCTGGCGGACGAGACGTCGAGCGGGAATGTGAGGGCCGCCGCGCTGTGGCTGCTGGAGGACGGCGGTGCCACCGCACGCCAGGACCTGCGGCGCTTCGTGCGGAGCCTGGACGATCCGGACGAGGGCGTCCGCCGTACGGCGACGTCCGGTCTGCTCGCGTGGGCGAGGGCCACCGGCGCACTGCCTCCGGACATCGGTCCCGCCCGCGACCGTCTGGCCCGCCTCGCGTCCGACGACGGCTCGCCGGGGGTGCGGTGGGTCGCCGCCGCCGCACTGGAGGCCCTCGACGCCCCGCCGACCGGGTGAGCCGACCGAGACGGGCCCGGCCGTCGCTGCAGGCGACGGCCGATCGCCGGGCCCTCGGGGTGGGGGAGGTGACAGCCCCTCCCACCTGCAAGCGATCCGCCTGTCCGGACCGGCGAAGAGCGACGTGAGTGGGGCCGGCGAGGAGTTCGTCCGGCACGATGCCTCCCCGAACCGCCCGCCGCCCGGTTCCGTGACCTCGCCGCCCTGCGCCGGTTCCACTCCGCGAGTTCGTCATGGCACCGCACGCCCCCATCGGGCGCCGGGCCCGTGCCGCGTGACACCCCCGGTGCCGCGGCTGCCCCGCACGGCACCACCGAAACACGCCGGACCCGTGCGGTCCAACGCCTGCCTCCATACGTTGAGGGCATGATCCGACCGGACCCGGCGGGGAAAGGACACACGTGGACGTCGATACGAGGGTGCTGCGCTACTTCCTGGCCGTGGCCGAGCATCTGAGCTTCACCCGGGCCGCTCGGGAACTCTTCGTCACCCAGCCGTCCTTGAGCCGGCAGATCCAGCGGTTGGAGAGCGACCTGGGGGCCGAGCTGTTCACCCGCGCCGGCCGGGAGATCCGGCTCACGCGTGCGGGCGAGGACCTGGTGGCCGCGGCGCGGCGGGTGCTGGACGACTGGGAGCTGGCGCTGCGTCAGGTGCGGGGCGCCCGGGCCGCGCGGGAGCGGTTGCTGCGGGTGGGGTTCGTGGCGACCGGCGCGGGACCGCTGGGGCGCAGGGCGCGTGCCGTGTTCAGCGCCCGGCGCCCCGACGTCCGGATCGAGCCCAAACGGTTCGAATGGGGCGGTGAGGCGGAGGCGTTGCGGCAGGGCCTGGTCGACGTCGCCTTCGTCTGGCTGCCCGCGGATCTGACGGGGTTGCGGGCCGAAGTCGTCGCGACGGAGCCGCGGTGGGTGGCGATGGCCGCCGGGCACCGGCTGGCGGGCTCCCGGGAGCCGGTCGACATCCTGGAACTGCGCGACGAGCCGCTGATGTGGACGGGCCGGGCCCCCCGCGCCTGGGTGGACTGGTGGGCGGTCAACCCCCGGCCGGACGGCTCCGCTCCGGTATGGGGGCCCGAGAACGACAACGTGGAGGAGATGCTCGAACACGTCGCCGCCGGCGCCGCGGTGTGCTTCGGCACGCGTTCCATGGCCGCGTACTACGCGCACCCCGAGCTGGTGTGGCGGCCGATCGCCGGCATCGAGCCGCTCCGCGTCGCCGTCGCCTGGCCACCGGAGGCACACGGCGAGGCAGTCCACGACTTCCTCACCGCCGTCCGGGAAGCGGCGACCGACGACGCCCCGCGGACGACAGCGTGAGGGCGAGGGCCTGCCGGCCCTTCGGCCCGCGGCCGGGAACCCATGCCCCGAACGCATGGGCACAGGCATTGGACCGCGTCGCGGAGCGGCTGATTCGCTGAGCCCACCTTCGGCAGCGGGAGTTCGGCACCGACGTCGGACCGCGCCGGAGGGGAACCGCGGGACACGAGGAGGGACATAACGGTGGACGAGCCGTTGAGCAGAAGCAGCGTGCTGCGCGGAGTGGGACTCGGGGCGGCGGGGCTGGCCGCCGTGATGCTCCCGGGGGCGGGCGCCGCCGGCGCCGCGGTGCCGGCCGGAACGGGTGAACACCCGCATGTGCGGCTGATCCGCCGCTACTACGAGGCCTACGCGTCGGGCGACCCGGAAACGCTGAGGCCGTTCTTCACGCCCGACATCCGCTGGACCATTCCCGGCCACCACCCACTGGCCGGGACGAAGGAAGGCGTCGACGAAGTCCTCGCATTCTTCAGGGAGTTGAGCAAGTCCGGCTTCCGGGCGAACACGCTGTGCATCGCAGCCGACCGGGACTGGGTCGTCGACCTGCACCGGGGGTGGAGCACGACTCCCGAAGGACTCGACACCATCTGGGCGCTCGCCTTCCGCATCCGGGGCGGGAGAATCGCCGAGGCGGTCAACTTCGCCGGGGACCAGCACGCCGCCGACGCCTTCTTCTGGCGCGCCCACCCCCTCGCACCGCTGCCGGACCGCCTCGCCGCAGAGCACGACAGGTAACCGACCGCCGACCGGACGTGTGTCCCGGCCGCGATGAGCGCCGAGGGCGTCGCCGACCGCCTCGACTCGGGTCAGTACCCGCAGTGCGCGCCGAAGATCCCGCTGAAGGATGCCCTGTCAGTACCTGCCTCGGCAGTGACTCCCTCTTCACCAGCGAGAGAGGTTCGCTGAGGGCCGGACAATCCAGGCCGTCTGAAAGGATCCACTCGGCATGCGTTTCAGGACTGCCGCACCGCCGGCCCGCGTCGGCCTCCATCGCGCCGGGCTGGCCGCGGCCTCCCTGCTCTCCGCCACGATGCTCCTCCTGTTCTCGGCCGGTGGCGCGCAGGCGCATCACGGGTTCGACGACTTCGACACCGACCGCCTCTACTACATGGCCGGTACCGTCTCGCAGGTCCGCTGGGGCGAGCCGCACTCCTATTTCACCGTGACCGTCGAGGACGGCCTCCCCGCCGATGCACCCGAGCGCGATCTGCCCGTCGGGCTGCGGGACGCCGCCGACAGCGATCCGATCAGCGCCGCACCGTCCTACAGCGGTTCGCACGACGAGCTGGCCGTCACCATCGCGCCGCCGAGCTTCACCTCGATGTGGGGCCTTGACCGCAAGCTCGACGACGGCGAGCGGATCGAAGCCGTCGGCTACATCGGCAAGAGCCACAACGACGAGTTCCGTCCAGTGGTGTTCTGGGTCGAGGACGGGCAGCCTGTCAACCAGGTGCTCAACGAGGAGCTCCCGGCCACTCCGCTGCCGGTCCCGTATCCGGAACGCGGCGCACCGTCCGCCGACGCCGATCAGGATGCGCCGTCGACCTCAGCGGACTCCGAGGCCACGTCACCGACTGCGGTGTGGGTCGTGCTCGGTGTCGTGCTGGTTGCCGTCGTCGCGGGTGGAGTCTTCTCCCTGCGAGCACGGTCGCCCCGAGCGTGATTGCTCTTCATGGACGAGGTCTTCTTCCGGCTGGAGGACAGCTGGTTCGCCGAGGCTGTCCGAGGCACGGCCTATCTGTATCCGATGCTCGAAAGCGTCCACATCATCGGGATCGCCCTCCTCGTCGGCCCAGCCGCAGCCTTTGACTTCCGGCTGCTCGGGATCGGCCGACGGGCGCTGCGGGTGACGACTGCGGCCGACCACTTCCTGCGCCTGTCGCACCTCGGCTTCATGATTGCCGCGGCCACCGGCGTGATCATGTTCCTGCCCGGCGCGAGCCTCATCGCCGATCGTGGCAGCGCCCCGTGGAAGCTCGGCCTCATCCTGCTCGCCGGTCTGAACATCCTGATCTTCCACCGGTGGACCTACCGCAGCGTGGCCGACTGGGATGAAGATCGGCCGACGCCTGTCGCCGCCCGACTGGCCGCGGTCGTCTCCCTCACCTCGTGGACGGGTGTCACGGTCGCGGGAAGGCTCCTGGCCTACAGCTGAACAGGACGGTCGGGTCGGCGTCGCTCAGGTCGGCGGTGGTGACGTCCTTCGACGCACTACCGAGGGCCGCAGGGAGCCGCCCATGGCCGACGTCGCGCAGGGCGGCACTTCCAGCGCGAGTGTTTCCGCAGCTCAGGGCGGACATGGGGGACATCTCGTTGGCGGTGGCGGGGAGATTGAAACGTATCAGCACATTGACCGGGGTCGGAGCCCATGCTCTCCTGGTACTCGCTTGCTGGATGCTCCGGCGCTGTGGCGGCCATTTCGCTGCAGCGACAAGCCGGCCGGGCATGATGGCAGTCAGGGAAGACTCGCCCCTGGCCGGGCTCCGGTTGCCGGCTATCTCACTTCGCGCCCTCACAAGGCGGCGGGTGTGGCCGGACGTCCAGTGACCAGCGCGGAGTCATCACGTCGAGTGATGTGGTTTCGGGAGTTCGGACCACCCGAAGGGGACGCCGCCACAACGAGAAACGCATCCCATGCCGATCGATCACATCGCTCGCGCCTGTGCGTCCCTCGCTGCGGCAGAACCGACCGATGAGGAAGGCAGACCGCCGAAGGCGCGCGCCGGTCGATCGACATGATGGATGCAGCCCCTGGAGGTTGGTCATGCAGGACGAGATGCGCGGGCGCTCGGGTACGCGATACCCGGGAGACAACCGCAAGACACCAAGAAAGGCGGCGGTGAGTGGCTGGATCGGCAGTGCACTTGAGTACTACGACTTCTTCATTTACGCGCAGGCCGCTGCACTGGTGTTTCCCAAGGTCTTTTTCCCCTCGGCCAGCCCGACCGTAGCGGTCATCGCCTCGCTGTCCACGTACGCCGTCGGTTACGTGGCCCGGCCGCTCGGCGCGTTCGTCCTGGGGCACCTGGGCGACAAGCACGGCCGGAAGAACGTGCTGGTGCTGGCCATGCTGTTGATGGGCGCGTCGACGTTCGCCGTGGCGCTGCTCCCCACCTACGGCCAGGTCGGCCTACTGGCGCCCGCCCTGCTCGTGCTGCTGAGACTCGTCCAGGGATTCGCGGTCGCCGGTGAGCTGGGCGGGGCCGGCGCCATGATTCTGGAACACGCCCCCTTCGGCCGGCGCGGTTACTACGCGAGCTTCGCCCTGCAGGGAACCCAGGCCGGGCAGATCATCGCGGCCGCCGTATTTCTTCCGCTGTCCGCGGTGTTGTCCACCCACGACTTCACCACGTGGGGATGGCGTATTCCGTTCCTCATGAGCTGCGTGGTGCTGTTCGCCGGCTACCTGATCCGTCGAGGCGTCGAGGAGACGCCCGCATTCCAGGACCAGGCGGCGCAGCGCGAGATCCCCAAGGCGCCGATCCTCGAGGTCGTCCGCGAGAGCCGAGGGAACATGGTGCGGGCCGTGTGCATGGCCCTGACGAACGTCATCGGAGTCACGGCGGCGGTGTTCGGCGCGGCCTACGCGACGCAGCCCGGGTACGGCGTCGAAATGAGCACCACGGTCTATCTGTGGATTCCGGTGGTGGCCAATCTCGTCGGCATCGCCGTCATCCCGGTCTTCGGCAACCTGTCCGACCGGATCGGCCGGCGGCCGGTGCTGATCATCGGTTCCCTCGGCTCGGGTGTGCTCTCCTTCGCCTACCTGTACGCCGTGAGCCAGCGGCACGTCATGCTGACCGTTCTCCTGGCGATCGTGATGTGGGGCGTCCTGTACCAGATGTGGAACGCCACCTTCGCCAGCGCCTTCCAGGAGATGTTCCCGACGCGCACCCGGGTCACCGGGTTCGCGGTGTCGCAGAACCTCGGTCTGCTCATCGCGGCGTCCATGCCCACATTGTTCGCCGTCATCGCTCCGCCCGGTTCCAGCAACGTGCCGCTCATCATCGGAGGCATCTCCTTCGGGCTCACGGTCGTCGCCGCCGTCGCCGCTTGGTCCGCCCGCGAGACGCACCGAGTCCCTCTGGACGACCTCGGCAGGCCGGACGCGGTTCCCGTCTCGATCGAGGCGTTCGAGAAACTGCGGCGGGGCGCGAAGGTCGGCTAGCCCGTCTCCCCGTGGCCACGGGAAGCCGCAGACGGGTGGGCGGCGCATCTTTCCGGGCGGTGTGACTGCACCGGTCCAAGAAGGCCTTCCCTCCGACGCTCGGCTTGCGACCGTGACGGGTGGGCGCGGGCCCGCGCCTCCAGCCGGATGCGGCCGCCGCGTTGGACGGCGCCGACGACGTGAGGCCGGTGGGGCCGGGCCGCTTCGGCGATCCCGGCCGCCGCCCGATCGGCGGCCGGGAGGTCGGCGGCCGGGAGGTCGGCGCCGGCGCCTCATGGCCAAGTCGGTGGGCACCAAAGATGTGCCCGTGCCACCGGCCCATCCGTCGGTACGGCGTCCGACCTCGTGCGGATGGAGCCCTGTCCGTGCTGCCCACCATCCTGTCCTGGAAGTTGAACAGGTAAATTTCAAACTCGGTGGTATTCGAACGTCAAGACTCCTCGGGTGCCCGAATGATTCCGGGCGAACCGGAGTGTTGACTCAGAATTTCGGCCGTGGATAAAGTGGACAAGGCGTTATTGAAACGATTCATAAAGCTCACCGCCCGCCGGGCGAAGTGCCCTTCCGTGGCGTCCCCTCCCCTCGTGACGTTGACGCAGAGGAGACCACGGCACCTGCAGTGACTCACACAAAGGCCGATCTCATGACGACACTGCGAATTTCCCGACGTGATCTCCCCGCGCTCGGAAGCATCCCTTCGGGCCGTCGCGCACGGCGTCATCCGATTCCTGGGCTCACCGGTCGGTCGGCGCTGTGCAGGGCCGTTCTCGCTGTCCCGGGGGAAGCCTCCCAGGTGCCGAAAGCGCGTCGATTCACGACGACCGTCCTGCGTCACTGGAGCGTTCCGGAAGACGTCCGGGACACCGCTGAGCTGGTAGTGAGTGAACTTGCCTCCAATGCGGTGAGGCACGGGTGCGGCGACTTCCTGCTTCGCCTGTCCCTGGAGGACAAGGTGCTGCGGATCGGTGCGACCGACTGCGGGGCGGGGCCCGCAGTCGGTGGCGCTGAACCAGAGAGCGGCCTGAGTGAGCGCGGCAGGGGCATGGCCATCGTGGAATGCGTCTCCGCGTGGGTGCGGACCCGGGCGTGCGAGGGGGGCTACACCGTGGAAGCCGGGCTGACCATCGGCAACTGAAGTCCGCGGACGCGGTCGCCTTCCCGGCAGTGCAGGAAGCGCGCACGACGCTGATCGGGCCGTGCCTGTTCCTCCTCCTTCCCATCCGCCCCTTCAGGACGCGGCGCCTGAGCCGGTAGGCCTCGCGCAGAAGCGGCGGGGCGTGCTTTCCACGCGACGCGACCGGTTCGCCGCAGGCCGCAGGCTCGGCCGGCAGCCCGGCAGCCCGGCAGCCCGGCAGCCCGGCAGCCCGGCAGCCCGGCGTACGACACGGCCGCCTGTCCTCGTGCTCGACCGGAACGCCGTCGCCGCGCCGGCCGACCTCCGCGGCCACCCCACCGGCGTCTTCCGTACCCGACACCGCAGACCACTCCCCACGTCGCACCGGCACCGCCATGATGGGAGCGCTCCCGCACCGCCGCACGTGCAGATCCACCGACGCCGGAAGGACCGCTCATGCGCACCACTCCCCGTCTCTCCCGGCGCACACTCCTTACGGCCGCCGTCGCCGCGAGCGTCACCGCCGCCGCTCCCTTCCAGGCGTCCGCCGTCCACCGCTCCCTGCCGTCCGCGTCCTTCGCCGGGTTCCGGACGGTGGGCCGGGTCAAGCCGGCGGCCGACGGCTGGGTGCAGTACACCTGGCCCGGCGTCGCCTTCGAGGGCCGGTTCCGAGGCACCGGCGTCGGGATCCTGCTCGACGACGCCGCCAACGACTACGACGTGCAGATCGACGGAACGACCGTCAACACACTGGTGACGCCAGGGCGCACGATGTCCTGGGTCAGGGATCTCACCGACACCGAGCACACCGTACGGCTCGTCAAGCGGACGGAAAGCCCGTGGGCCGTCGGCCGCTTCGGCGGATTCGTCGCCGCCCGAGGAGGAAAGGTCCTTCCCGCCCCGGCGGCGCGGAACAGGCAGATCGAGTTCATCGGCGACTCCTTCACCGCCGGATACGGCAACGTCTCGGGCACGCGCGACTGCTCGGCCAACGGAGGAGTCGACCGGAACAGCAACGCGGACCTCGCCTTCGGCGCCCTCACCGCCCGGAAACTCGACGCCGACCACCAGCAGAACGCGTTCTCCGGCCGCGGCATGGTCCGCAACTACAACGGCGGCGACCCCGGCACCGATTACCGCACCTACTACGACCGGGCCCTGTTGAACATCGCCGGCGACGTCTGGCACAGGCCGCGCACCTGGCGGCCGCAGGTCGTCGTCATCGGCCTCGGCATCAACGACTTCTCGACCCCGCTCCGCCCGGGCGAGCCATGGGCCACGCAGAGTGAGCTGATCGCCGCCTACGCGAGCGCCTACCACGGCTTCCTCGACAGGCTGCGGGCCCGCTACGGAAGCAGGACGTTCCTGGTGGTCAGCGCCACGGCGGTGTCCGGCACCGCCTTCGCCGACACCGCCCGGGACATCGTCACGGACCGCAACGCACGGGGGGACGACCGGGTCGGCTACTGGTACTACGACGATCCCGGCCTGGACCGGCTCGGCTGCGACTGGCACCCCTCCCTCCGCGACCACCGGATCATCTCCGGTCTGCTCGACCAGTACCTCGCCACTCTGCCGCTGGACTGGTGACCGGGAGGGGCGGCCCAAGCCGAGCGGGGCCCGGACCGCCCGCAGCAGTGCGGCACGACGAGGCGCTTCTGCACGGGTGGCGGGGCTGAACACGGCTGGCGGGACTGAACGAGGAACGGCATCCC
Source organism: Streptomyces sp. NPDC006610 (assembly GCF_040611575.1). NCBI lineage: Bacteria > Bacillati > Actinomycetota > Actinomycetes > Kitasatosporales > Streptomycetaceae > Streptomyces > Streptomyces sp. NPDC006610. The sequence goes on along the minus strand of NZ_JBEXOP010000007.1, from coordinate 42,481 downwards.
GGCGCCCTTGGGCGGGGCGGAGCGGCAGGATGCCTTCGCGCTTGCCGGCAGCACCGTCATCCCGAACGGACCGGGGCGGTGCCGGGGTGATCGAATCGTTGCCGCACCGCGTACAACCGCGTACGGCCCTCTCCTGTCCCACAGTTGGCCGCGAGGACGAACCTTCGGCCGGGGCGCCTGCGCGTGGGGACCATGCCGCAGGGGAAAGGAGCGACCCGAGGATGGGGAAGACGATGTGGAAAGCGGCGGTGGCCGGTGGAACGGCGGTCGTGTTCACGGCGTTGACGGCGGTGCCGGCCGAGGCCGCGGAGGGCGGGGTGGCCTTCACCCGGGTCGCGGTGAACGGCGGGAAGCCGATCGTGATCGGGGTCAAGGACGAGGTCGAGGTGCGTGCGTCCTTCCGGATGACGACCACACTCAGATACGACGCCGGGCCCACGGTGTTCCCCTACCGGGGAAAGCCCGACAGCGGAGACACCCTCTACACCTCCATCATCACCAGCGACTGCGAGGTCGTGGACAAGGAGAAGGGAATCTGCGACTTCAAGGAATGGCTGTACATCGACCCGCGGCACCTCGACTTCGGAAACGAGGACGCCGGCACCTGGCAGACCGCTGCTCGGGTCTATCTCGCCGGCGATGCCCACGACACTGACGACGAGGACCTCCCGTTGCAGGTCAAGCGGGCCACACGCGTCTCCGTGAACGCCTCGCCGGAACCGGTCGCCGCGGGAAGGACGATCACCGTGACCGGGCGGGTCACACGGGCGAACTGGGACACCCACACATACCAGGGGTACGCGGGCCGCACGGTGAGCCTGCAGTTCAAGGCGGCGGGAGCCTCCTCCTACACGACGGTCAAGAAGGTGACGTCGAGCAGCACAGGGGCGCTCAAGACCACGGTGAAGGCCGGCAACTCGGGGACGTGGCGGTGGTCGTACTACGGGAACTCCACCTCCGGCGCGAAGTCGTCGACCGGCGACTACGTCGCTGTGCGGTAGGCGAGGCGCGCGGACCGTCCCTCGCCGAAGCGGCATCCACCGGACGGGCGGGACGCGAGAACTTCACCCCCGTCAGGACGTGGCCGACCTGGGGAGGCGGACTCGTGCCGAGGCATGTCCGATCCCACTGGGCCGGCTGACCTGACACCGCTCGTCCGTGACGGAACGCGCTGCTTGGCCGGCGTGGCCAAGCAGCGCGCTCGACCTGGTCCGCCACCAGCGGCCGAAACCGTCCGAGAGGGCAGTCGCCCCCTCGACGCATCGGGGCGCCCACGCGGTTGCGGCGGTGCTCTCGTCTCCGGGACGACGAGCGGACGGGACGAACACAGGGTCACGCGTGACGTCGTCCAGGGCCCGCGCCCGGGCGTCGCACCGTCGGCCGGTCACCTCGACGCGAGGGATCCCGACCGCGCTGCGGCGCGGTGGGCGCTGGGACTCACGCCCTTGTGGCGTTTGTACGCGGCGCTGAAGCCGAAAGCGTCGGCATAGCCGACGGACCTGGCGATCTGGGCGATGCCGAGGTCGGTGTCGGACAGCAGCGCCTCGGCCTCGTCCATCCGGCATTCGGTGAGGTAGGCGAGGGGCGGACGGCCCATCAGCCGGGTGAAGCGCTTGGCGAACAGCGCGCGGGAGACGCCGGCACGAGCGGCCAGGGAGGCCACCGTCCAGGGTTCGGCGGGCCGGTCGTGGAAGGCCTGCAGGGCCGGCGCGAGGACCGGATCGGTCAGACCCCGGTACCAGCTGGGCGCGTCCGCGCCGGCCCGGTCGAACCAGCTGCGCAACGTGCACACCAGGGCCCAGTCGAGGAGCCGGTCCATCAACGCCTGCGATCCGGCCGAAAGACGGGCGGCGTCGGTGGCCGCCGTCTCCAGCCAGGCGCAGACCTCGACGTCCTCCTTCATCACCAGGACGGGCGGCAGGGCACGCAGGAGCCGCTCGTGGCGGTGGCCCGAGGCACGGTAGGCGCCCACGATCAGCGCGGTCGCCTCCTTCGAGTCGGCGCCCCATCGGATACCGCCGAGTTCCTGGGCGCTGCACCCGGCGCTCTCGGTGAAGCAGGCGATCTCGTACGCGGCGTGGGAGCCGCGCACGGTACCGGGGCGGTCCGCGAGATGGAACGGTTCGGGGCCGCGGACGATGGCCGTGTCACCGACGCCGACAGCTCGCTCGGTGCCGTCGGCCAGCAGCAGGGTGCCCCCTCCCCGCAGCACGCTGATCATGGTGAGCGGCGCGGCGTCGGAGAAGCGGATGGTCCACGGCACCGTCAGTACCGCGTGGCTGACGACCGACCCCTCGGCCCGGATGCCGCTCAGTAGCGAACTCAGAGGATCCATGAAAGACACCGTAGACGATCTCCTATGTTTGAGAGCGCTTCTCCCATGGATCATCTACGTCGTCGGGGCTGTACTGGACTTGTTCCTTCGGACCCAACGAGACCAGCCGGGAGACACCGTGACGCAGCACGACAGCCGTGCCAGGACAGCCCTCGTCGTCGTCGCACACCACCGCGCCGATTCCCTCACCGCGCACACGGCCCGCCGTGCCGCCGCCCGGCTCGAAGCCGCCGGCTACCGCGTCGACCTCCTCGACCTGCACGCCGAGGGGTTCGACCCTCGGATGAACGTGGCGGACCAGCCGGACTGGGGCGACCGGGACAAGCGCTACTCGGACGAAGCGCACGCCCACATGCAGCGCGTCCTCGACGCCGATGCCGTCGTCGCCGTCTTCCCGGTGTACTGGCAGCACGTACCCGCCCTCCTCAAGGGCTGGATCGACCGCGTGTGGAACTACGGGTTCGCCTACGGCCGCAGCAAGCCCCGCCTCGCCGGCAAGCGCATCCTGTGGCTCGGCCTCGCCGGCGCCACTGCCGACGATCCCGTCGTGGAGGGGATGCAGACCGTCCTCGAGACCGCCCTGAGCGAGGGCATCGCCTACTACTGCGGCTTTTCCCACTCGACCGTCGGCCTGCTCACCGACGCGGAGGAGCGCCCTCAGCGCGTCGACGCCGAAGGCAACCTCCTGGTCGGCGACGCGGTGACGGGCGCCGAGCGAGAGGCGCAGTACGCCGATCTCGACCGTCGCGCACGGGAGTTCGTGGAGAAGTTCGTCGCCGAGGAACTCGTGGCGGCCTAAGCGGAAGGGGACGCACGCACCTGAGTGAGGAGCGTTCGCCGAACCGGGCCGAGCAACGCTCCGAAGCCCTGTCGCCGCGCAGGCCGACGGAACCCGGCGGCGGTTTCGTCGGGATCGGTGGGTCGCGCGGCGCGCGGTCTCAGCGCCAGTCGTCGATCACGTACGCGTCGGGGTGGCTGTACCCGGGTTCGTTGGGCCTGTGCATGGTGACGCCCTGCAACCAGGTGCCGAAACCCCGGTCGATCATGCGCCGGTAGGCATCCGGGCGGCCCAGGTTCACGCCGGCGTCCAGTTGCCCCAGCCCGCGCTCGGCGGCCAGCCGCTCGCACGCGACCAGCAGTCGCTCGAACCGGTCGGCGGCCCCCGGACCAGGACGCACGGCGCCGAATTTGACGAAGCACACGTCCGAGCCGGCCTCCGACCCGGCTCCGCAGTGGCAGACGGCCAGGCCCTCCAGCTCGGAGCCGGCGCCATGGAGCAGGACGGTGTCACCGAGCCCCTGCGCGTGCGCCGCCACGATCTCCCGCTCCAGGCTCAGGCCCTCGTGCACGGCTCCGGTCAGTGCGCGACAGGAACTCAGCGCGCCGGGCCGCTCGGCAGCGGGCAGTTCGCCGTAGAGCACTCTGCCGGGCACCGCGGCACCGTCGGTGACCTGCTTCTTCATGATGGCTGTGAGGAAGCGGGGCCAGAAACCGTACCGGCGGTAGAGCTCAAGATGCTTGGGACTGTGCGCGAAGGTGAACAGGCCGAGGTGGCGGTTCCCCCAGGCGTCGAAGCAGTCCATGACCGGTTGCATCAGACGTCTGCCGATGCCCTGGTCCCACAGATCCGGACGTACGGTCAGCGGTCCGAAGAACCCGACGCTGCCCCAGTTGGTGGCGAAGTTCGATCCGACGACTTCGCCCTCGACCGTCGCCGCGAATGCCGCCCGCGGATCGGCCGCCCAGCGCGTACGGACGTAGTCGACGGTCCCGAAAGGATCAGGAGCCCCCAGGAAGGTCCCGAAGGCGAGCCTGCAGATCTCATCGGCCCGATCCAGGTCCACCGCTTCCAGTGGGCGGACTGATACCGGGGCCGCGCCACTCCTGCGCTCCGCTGCTGGTGGGGTCATCGCTCTCTACCTCCGTCGCCCCTTTCCATCGCACCACGGAGGTGCGCCGCGGGCGAGGCGACAGGAAAGCCACTGCTGCCCGGGACGGACCGACAGGTGCTGTCCCGCGTGCCCCCGGGCGGACGCCTCCCATGTGAGGGCGTGCATGGCAGACGCGGTGCGCCGGTCAGTCGCTCAGGGCTTGTTCGACGGTGGGGTGGCAGGGGATGACGGCGTCCAGGCCGACGAGTCGTAGAACGCGCAGGACGGATTCCCGGGCGGCGGCGATGCGCAGCCATCCGCCCGCGCCGCTCGTCTGCTGGTGGACGGCGACGAGGACGTTGATACCGCTGGAGTCCATGAAGGTGACGTCGCCGAGGTCCGCCACGATCCGCGTGCCGGCGTCGCGTCCGCCTTGCAGGGCCTGGCTGAACCGCCCGGTGACGTCGTGGTCGATCTCGCCCCGTACGGTCACGACGAGGACGCCGTCGACCTGGGAGTGCTCGATGGAGAGCCGGTCTGGCCGGTCCGCTCTCGGAATGTCGCTCACGGTCTCCTCGACTGCGCTGGGGCGTGCCCGGGCGGGGCACGTACACGGGGATTCTGCCCCACCTGCCCGGGCGGATGCACTCACCCGTACGGCCCGGCCGTGCCCGGGACCGCCGACGCATGCCGGACGGCACGGCGAACAGCCGCCCTCGTGATGAACGCGAAGGGGGCGGCAGCAGTTTCGTAATGACATCCATTTTCATGTACTGTCTGTCCCGTACACGCTCACACCGGAGGTCCTCATGGCCGTACCCAAACGCAAGATGTCGCGCAGCAACACCCGGCACCGCCGCGCACAGTGGAAGGCGGTGACGCCTCAACTGGTCACCGTCACGGTGGACGGGGTGGCGTACCGCATCCCCCAGCGGCTGGCCAAGGCGTACGAGCGTGGCCTGCTCCGGCCCGAAGGCTGACGCTGCGTGGCCCACGTACCCTTTGCGCGCCTGCCCGTCACCGTTTTGTCGGGGTTCCTCGGCGCCGGCAAGACCACCCTGCTCAACCACGTCCTCGGGAATCGGGAAGGGCTGCGCGTCGCCGTCATCGTCAACGACATGAGCGAGGTCAACATCGATGCCGCCCTCGTCCGCGGCGGCGAGGCGGCCCTCTCGCGCACCGAGGAACGCCTGGTCGAGATGACCAACGGGTGCATCTGCTGCACTCTGCGCGACGACCTGCTGGTGGAGGTGGACCGGTTGGCGCGCGAAGGGCGCTTCGACCACCTCCTCATCGAGTCCTCCGGCATCTCCGAGCCCATGCCGGTGGCCGCCACGTTCGCCTTCGCCCGCGACGACGGCGCCGCCCTCGACGAAGTGGCGCGGCTGGACACGATGGTCACGGTGGTGGACGCCGCCAACTTCCTGCCCGAACTGGCCGGCGGTGACGAACTGGCCGAACGGGGCCTGGATCAGTACGAGGACGACGAACGCACGGTCAGCGACCTGCTGATGGACCAGGTCGAGTTCGCCGATGTCATCGTCCTCAACAAGCTCGATCTCGTCGACGCCGAGTCCGCGGACCGCCTCCGGGCGACCTTGGCACGGCTCAACCCCGCCGCCCGCGTGGTGCCGGCCGTGCGGGGCCGCGTCCCGGTCGGCGAGGTCCTGGGCACCGGTCTCTTCGATCTGGAGCGAGCGCAGCAGGCGCCGGGCTGGGTCAGGGAACTCAACGGCGACCACGTTCCCGAGACGGAGGAGTACGGCATCTCGTCGACCGTCTTCCGCTCCGCCGCATCGTTCCACCCCGGGCGGCTGTGGGCGTTCGTGAACGAGTCGCTCGACAGCGGCGCCTACGGACAGGTGCTCAGGTCCAAGGGCTTCTTCACGCTGGCCAGCCGCCCCCGGGTGACGGGGCTGTGGTCCCAGGCCGGCTCGGTCGCACGCTTCGAGCCGTCCGCCGCGCGTGACGCCGACAGTCCCCACGCCCAGGAACTCGTGTTCATCGGCACCCGTCTGAACGCCGAGGCCTTGCACATGGCCCTGACCGAATGCCTGATGAGGGAGGACGAGCGGCTTCCTCGTCGCGATCCCTTCCCCGCCTGGGACACCTACGGCTTCGACGAGGCGTGCGCGCACGATCACGAGCCCCTCACCGCGACGACGGGGCCCTGAGACTCCGGGCTGGACGGTGGTCGCAGCCACGGCACCGTCCGGCCCGGACAGCGCCCTCATTTCCGGCGCACTGCCCCTCGCCCGTCGGATGCCGAGCAGTGCACCGGGGCCGGGCGGGCGGACGCGACCGAGTCACGGCCGGGGTCCCGGCACGCGTGCATGCCCGGCCTGCCTGCCCCGGTCGTCCTGAGAGGGCGAGCAGGGTGCGCACGGCCTCCGTCAGCTCGCGCGGCTGCGGACCCGGCCCGGGGCGTCCGGGGCGCGCTGCCGGCGGCGTGGCGGTTCTCCCTCGTTCGCGGACGACTGGCAGGTGATGCAGATGCCGGTCAGCTCGACGGTGTGCTCGAGCGCGGCGTAGCCGGTGTCGGAGGCGATCCGCCCGGCCCACTCCTCCACGGCGTCGAACGCTCCACCGTCCCCGACCGGGCCTCGCCGGACTGGAGAGACCGGGCCGGGCGACCGCCGTCCTGCCCGGGCGGGGGAGGCAGGACGCCGCGTGCGCGGCGGCCGGCCGCAACGGCGATCGCCCGCCGCTGCCCCCCTGGTGGCGGGCGGCGGCGGGCGGTCGCGTCGGTGCGTCAGTGACTGGCGGTGAGTTCGCCGCTGAGCTTGCCGTGCAACCGGGCGCTGGGGTCGTTGAGACCGGTGATCTCCACCGTCTTGCCGCGCTGGGCGTACTTCGTCTCGATCGCGTCCAGAGCCGCGACGGAGGAAGCGTCCCAGACGTGCGCTGCCGAGAGGTCGATCACGACCTTCGCGGGGTCACCCGCGTAGTCGAACTGGCCGACGAGGTCGTTGGAGGAAGCGAAGAACAGCTCGCCGGTGACCCGGTACACCACCGTGCTGCCGTGCGGGTCCGTGACGGCGGTGACCTCGGCGAGGTGCGCGACGCGCCTGGCGAAGATCGCCATCGCGGTGACCGAGCCCACCACGACGCCGATCGCGAGATTGTGGGTGGCCACCACACACGCGACGGTGATCACCATGACCGCGATCTCGCCCGCGGGCATCCGCTTGAGGGTCTTGGGCGCGACGGAGTGCCAGTCGAAGGTCGCGAACGACACCATGATCATGACGGCGACCAGGGCGGCCATGGGGATGTCGGAGACCACCGGGCCGAAGACGATGCACAGCACCATCAGGAACGCGCCCGCCAGGAACGTCGACAGGCGGGTTCGGGCACCGGACACCTTCACGTTGATCATCGTCTGGCCGATCATGGCGCAGCCGCCCATGCCGCCGAAGAAGCCGGTGACGATGTTGGCGATGCCCTGGCCGACGGACTCACGGGTCTTGTTGGAGTGGGTGTCGGTGATGTCGTCGACCAGCTTCGCCGTCATCAGCGACTCCATGAGGCCGACCAGCGCCATGGCGAACGCGTACGGGGCGATCGTCGTCAGCGTGTCCACCGTGAACGGCACGTCCGGCAGCCCCGGCGCCGGCAGCGAGGACGGCAGCTCGCCCTTGTCCCCGACGGTCGGTACGGCGATGGCCGCGGCGACGGTGATCACGGTGAGGATCACGATGGAGACCAACGGTGCCGGGATCACGGTGGTGACCCTCGGGAACAGCACCATCAGGGCCAGGCCGCCGATGATCAGCGGATAGACCGCCCACGGCACGTCGGTCATCTCCGGCACCTGGGCCATGAAGATCAGGACGGCGAGCGCGTTGACGAAGCCGACCATCACCGAGCGGGGGACGAACCGCATCAGCCTGGCCACCCCCAGCGCGCCGAGGACGACCTGGAAGACGCCGGCGAGGATCACGGCGGCGACCAGGTGGCCCAGGCCGTGCTCGCGATTGAGCGGGGCGATGACCAGGGCGACGGCGCCGGTGGCGGCGGAGATCATCGCGCGGCGGCCGCCCACGACGGAGATGACCACGGCCATGGTGAAGGAGGCGAACAGGCCGATCGCGGGGTCGACGCCCGCGATGATCGAGAAGGAGATCGCCTCGGGGATCAGCGCGAGGGCGACGACCAGTCCCGCGAGGACCTCGGTGCGCCAGACCTTCGGGTCGTTCAGCCAGTCGGGCTTCAGGCCGCGCAGGCGGGCGGCCGGGGACACAGCGGCAGCGGAAGACAAGAGTTCGGGAACCTGTCGTGCTCGGGCACACCCCCTGTGTCGATCGGGGACGCGCGGAAGGACGCGGAGGGGCCGGGCCGGCGCCCCCGCGGGCGGCCCCGTCATCGCGGAGCCGGAAGACCAGGGAGGACGGAGCGGGCGGGCACGAGGGCGCCGGGAGTCACGTCCAGGGGCGAAGCGTCACGGCGGGCAGGCGGCGGCGCCGGGCGACATGGGCTCGCGCACGCGTCTCTCCTGCAGGAATCGGAATCGGATCTTCGCCGGGGGCGCCATCGGCCCCGACACGGCAGAGGCGGAGCGGCGGCACGCCGCCCGCACACCGGCAACTCTACCCTAACGTTAGAGTAGGGATTGGCGGCCCCGGCCAGGGGCGGCGTCATGACGCAGAGGCCAGGAGCAGGGACGTGGGCGGCAAGCAGATGCAGATCGGCGAGGTCGCCGCGCGCACCGAGCTGTCCCTGCGCACCATCCGGCACTACGAGGAGACCGGTCTCGTCGTCCCCTCGGCCCGCTCCCGCGGCGGCTTCCGCCTCTACACGGACAACGACGTCGCCCGCCTCATGGTCATCCGGCGGATGAAGCCGCTCGGCTTCACCCTGGACCAGATGCGGGACCTTCTGGACGTCACCGACCGCCTCGACGAGGGCGGCGCACTCGGCCCGGACGAGCGCGAGGAGCTCCTCGAGCGCCTGCGCGCGTACGAGCGGAGCGCGGCGCAGCAGGTGGAGAAACTGCGCGTCCAGCTCGCCCGCGCCGAGGACTTCGCCGCCACTCTGCGGGCACGGCTGCCCGAGCCGACCCGCCCCTGACCGCTCCCGGTGTGCTGTCGGTGCGCGGCATCGCTGCCGGCCGACGGGTGCCGACGCCCTCGGCGTCTCGCGAGGCACCTGCTGAGCGCCACAATGTGGGAACGATCCGGCCGGCCGCGCCCGTCGACCCCACCGTGTGCCCGGAGGCGTCGGTGCGCGCACGCGCTCGGCCCCGGATCCGGGAACGCGCCCGTCGTCGGTGCCGGCCTCGTCGTCGACGTCCGCGCCCGGTTCGGTTCGCCGCCGTGCCCGACACGACGGGCGACGCACGGAGCGCCCTCACGATTTTGAAAGTCGTTTTCATGTGACTAGCGTGGGAGCCCGACCGAAGGGACACCGAGATGAGTCGGATCACACCTGGCGGGTACACCGTGCGTCCCGCGACAGCGGCGGACGTGGACGGCGCACGCCGCGTCATGCTCGACACCTTCTACAACGAATTCGGGTACGGGTACGTGCCCCAGTGGCACCATGACGTGGTGGACATCGAGGGCACGTACCTCGACGTTCCGCGGCACCTCCTGCTCGTGGCCGTCCACGACGGCGAGGTGGTCGCCACGACGGGCGTACGGTCCCAGGGCCCCCGCCATCCGCCCCACCCGCGCTGGCTGGCCGAACGCTACCCGTACGGCACCACGGCCCAACTCGTCCGCGTCTACGTGCGGCCCGAGCACCGGCGCCGAGGGCTCGCCCGCACACTGGTCGACGCAGCCTGCGACTTCGTCATCGGCACCCCCGGCTACGACCGCATCTACCTCCACACCAACGTGAACGTCGAGGGGGCGGAGGCATTCTGGCGCAGTCTGGCCAAGGAAGTGTTCGACGCTCGCACCACCGGCGAACACGGACCGGGCGTCGCCACGGTGCATTTCGAGATCCCGATGTGACCGGCAAGCCGTCAGCCGGCGTGCCGGCCGGCAGGGCGAGGCGCCGCGGACCCGGCGCGGCCGTCGCAGCACGCGAGGTTCGACCACTTCGTCGGCTTCAGCCGCGCCTTCCGCGCCGCCTACGGCCTCTCGCCCCGCGACTGCCGGCAGTGCGCCCTCAGCCCGGCCTGCGGACGCCAAGTCAATCGACCGTGGACACACGGTCAATGACCTTCCCGACGGCAGGGCAACCTGATCGGCATGGCATCGCTGGATGCCGTCCACTGAGGTACCTCACAGACGGGAGAGATCTGTGCACATGGCAATGAGCAAGAGCAAGGCGGCGCGGCGCATGGGTCCAGGGGTTGCTGCGCTGTGCTTCAGGGAAACTCGTCCCGAAGCTCCTCGGCGGCGAGCCGGCACGGGCGGCGGCCCTGGAGGGCGGCGCGGGGCGGATTCATCCGGTGCACGGCGTGCGGCGCCCGGCCGGGGCGGGTACCGCGTACGGGATACGCCATCGTCGCTGCGGCGGCGGGAGTGGACGCCGCAGCAGAACGCGGGGCGACGTCACGCAGGGACGCCGAGCGGCGGGTGCTCGAGCACGCGGGGCTTGTACTCGACCAACTGGATGCGGCCGTCGAAGGTGCGGTGCTCGATCATCTCGAGGGCGACGTCCGGATAGCCGTCGTAGATGCGTTCTGCGCCCGTGGCCCCGGTGATCACCGGGAACATCACGACCCGGAAGCGGTCGACGAGTCCGGCTCGTAGCAGGGATCGGCACAGGCTGAGGCTGCCGATCGTGCTGAGCAGCCCCGAGCCACTCGATTTCATGGCGCGGACCGCCTCTACGGCGTCGTCGCGGACGAGCGTGGAGTTGGCCCACGTCAGGGGCTCCTCGAGCGAGGAGGAGAAAACCACCTTGGACGCCTGCGTGAGCTGGTCGACGGACGCCTCTTCTTCGGGCCTGAACTCGTCTTGGCCGCTCGGGACCTCGCCTGCGGCGAAGCCCGACATCAGGCGGTAGGTGTTCGCTCCCATGAGGTAGGTCGCCCCGGGCTGCTCCCCGAGCCATGCGAGGTACTCCGAGCCCTCGAGGCCCCAGAACCCGGGCCATCCCTCTCCCGATGCGTGGCCGTCGAGGGAGGTGATGAAGTCGACGAGAAGTTCCGACATGGCTGTGTCCTCTCCTGGGGTGTCACGAGCTTGGACCGGCAGGGAGCCGCAAACTCATCGGCCGTGCTGTGGAGTGAGGAGAAGACCCATGGCGCCGCAGCCGATCAGGTCGGCGGAGCGGCACCGCTTCGGAGGACCTGGGTCCTTGAATGATTGCGCTATACATGCAGTCGGGTGATGATCTCCACCGGGCCGACGTGGATCACCTCTTGACGATGTCGTCGCGGGTGACGGCGAGCGTCGCGTCGATGTCGCGGTGCATGACGGCGGCTTGGGCGGCATGGTCACGTCGTGGGGCTGCCGGCCTGTCCCCGGCGCCCTTGCCCGAGAGCTGGACGAGCCGACGGCCTCGGCGAGGTCGCCACCGCCGGTGAGGTCCAGCAGGAGGTAGCGGTCGACGCGCAGCGGCGCGAACAGGCCGGTGTCGCCGAGGACACAAGACGCACTCAACAGCCGCTCGAACTGCCGCGCCCAGGCCGCAGAACATCTCTACCCACAGCGGCACAGCCTTCAATTCTTCGGCCATACAGGGGGAATGACGGTAACTCATCCTTCAGTGGCCCATTGTGAGGCCTCAAGGGCTACGGAGATGGTTCGGCCCCCGAAACCTGAACTTTCGCGATCTCGTGGACGTCACTGCGCTCTGCCACACTCTGGCTACCTGTCCGCCCGGCAGGTTCTCCCGAGCCCACGAGGAGCACTTCGCATGCTTTCCAAACTGCCCGTGAGGATCACCGTCGCCGCCCTCGCCGTCACCGGACTGCTCGCCACCGCGCCTTCGGCCGCGGCGATCCCCGCGGACACGCCCCCGGTAGCCGCCGCCCAGTCGCCGTCCTCCGATGTCACCGTGAAGATGCCGTCCGCGGTCGCCGATCGCCTCGGCACCGGCCGCCAGGCGCTGATAGACGCCGTCTCCACCGATGTCCTCTCCCGGTCCCACGATGCCAAGGGCCTCGCCCCGAAGGACGCCGTCAGAAAGCTCGCCGCCGAAGGCCGCGACGTGGTCGTGGACGTCCGTACCGTCTCGCGTGGCTGGGCCCGTGGCGTCGCCTACGTCGAGGCGCCGCGCACCCACCACGGCGAGCCGGAAGGGTGGCTCTACATTGCCCACCGCAAGAACGGGCGCTGGGTCACCGGCCTCGAGGGCGACCGCGAATTCGCCGACCATGTGGCGAAGTCCCCGCTGGTCGGCAAGGCGGAGCGGAAGACCATGACGGCGTACGCGCAGCGCAAGGTGACGGCGCCGGAGCAGGCGCCGTCGATGGGGACCATGGCCAACACCGGCGGGCTGTTGCTGCCTTGGATGCCCGACTACTACATGACCCTCACCGGTGGCGCGCACTCCCACGACGGCTCGACCGGCTACTGGAGCAGCCTCGACTTCGCCGGGGGCAACGCCAGCGGCCGGATCCGCTCCTCGCAGGGAGGGACGGCGACCTCGATGTGCGGCGCGGGCGGCGGCTGGACCCGGGTGATCCACCCGGGCGGCTTCTCGACGGACTACTACCACATGTGGAACGCGACCTACTACAACGGGACCTCGATCGGCAGTAGCGCCCTGCTCGGCAACATCGGCACCGACACCTGCGCGGGCGGTTCCGCGACCGGAGCCCATGTGCACTGGAGCCTGCGCACGTACGACGCCAACTACGCCGGTCAGTACACCTGGCTGAACGGCCGCACCATCGGCGGCTGGACCTGGTGGAACGGCAACAGCCAGTACTCCGGCTGCGCCACCCGCCTCGGCGTCACCGCCTGCCCCGGTACGGCGATCTACAACCGCACCAGCTGACAACCCACCCGCGTCGCCGTGCCCGGCCGACACCGCCGGGCACGGAGTCGCCGGTCAGGCATGAGAGGCCCGCGGCGGCCGAGTACGCAGTGTTCAGCGGCGCTTGGACCGCGACCGGCTGATCGTGTCCTACCAGTCCCGCTACGACGCCGGCCGGCGGGGCAGCGGTGACATTCGGCCCTGAAGGCGTAGCCGAGTATGGCCTGCATCGGGGCGAGGGCACCGGTTCGGCACCGCTCCGGCGGGGCGTGATGCCAACGGCGGTGTGCAGGAAGGGATCTCGCGACAGTGATCGCACTGGTGTTCGCCTGGCGCCGTCATGGCCTGGCTGGGCCAACCGGTCCCTGCCGCCGCCCGCCGTGCGCCGCCTCTTCCGCCTTGCCGTCCCCACGCCTTCCCGCGCCTGGGCTGGGACGATGGGTCCATGGATCCAGTCCTGCACCGACTGCCAGCCGCTTTCTGGACCGTTCCGTACGTGGGCTCCCGGTTTCCGGGGGCGTCGGAGGTGACTGACCCTCCCAGTCTGGAGGAGGGTGCGAACTGCCAGCTGTTCGCCTACGAGGTGCTTCGGCACTTCGGTCTGGCTGTGCCCGCTCTGCGTTCGAGTGAACTGTGGGCCGATACGCAGAGCTCAACCCGTGTGTTGGCCGCCCAGCCACTTGACCTGGTGCTGTTCAACGCCACCGACGACGCTTACGGCGCCCACGTAGGCGTCTGGGTGGATGAGGGACGAGTGCTGCATCTGTGCGCAGAGGTAGGACGCCCGGCAGTCTGGGAGACGGAAGAGTTCGCGGCGCGGGAGCGTTACCGGGTCCTGATCGGCATCAAGCGTGTGGTCGACACGACGCAGAACACCCTCGGCTGACTCGACAGGGCCCTCCGGGGGCATGGCGCCCGCGGGGCCTTGAAAGGGCCCGCCCGGTGCCGGAGGGCAGAGCGGTGGTGTCGGCCGCGCCCCGGCCGCCGGTGCCCCGCAGCCCGTCGCCGTGCGGCGGCCCTCCTCCGTGCCCGTGGTCACCTCCGCCGGCGGCGGGCCGGGCATCGACCGCGACGTAGCCGTGGAACGGCTCCGGACGGCCCGGGCGGCCGACGTCCTGCGGGGCAACTGGGCAGGCCGTGGGCTTCCACCGGGCCCGGGCGGCAGGGATCGCGTCTTGCCGCACTCAACATGCCCCATGCGCTCGTGATCTCGATCGTGAAGGACGCCGAGGAGGCAGCTGTCACCGTCGATCAGCTGGACGAGACCGACCACGCCGTCGCGGGCGTCCGTTCCTTCTCTGCTACCCGAGTCCACCGAGACGGAGGGCGTTCTCGATCTCGCTGAGTTTCGCGGAGGACAGAACGCCCGCTCGCTCGATCAGGTCGTCGCGGGACACGGTGGTCAGCCACGTGCAAGGGGTGAAGCCCGGACGCGGCAACGCGACCCGAAGCACGCCTTCAAAGGGCAGTCCTTCCACGGCGCCTACTGCCACTTCGACGCCCAGACCGGTGATGTCGACACCCGCCCGAGCGACGACCTGCATCACCCGGATCCCGGACGCGTCGTCTCCCGACAGCAGCACGACCGGCCGCCGCTCGTCGAACTGGACCCACCAGAGTTCGCCACGTTGCACATGTCCTCCTGACACAGGACGGCGGGTGGACGCTGCGCGACCCCGTCACGCTGTGGAGACGGGGGAGGCCACCCGTTGATCATCGGTGTGCGAAGACAGACGATCACGCGATGGCCGCAGGTCACAGCGTAGACCCTGCCCGCTGGCAGGAGGCTTTGGAGGACCCTGATGAGCCGGACAGCGGGACGGTTCACACGGGACGAATCCCGGTCCCCGGTACGGAAGTTGGCGCTCGGACTGCTGCCCGACCTGCCGCGCGAGAACTGCTGGACCATCGCCGAATGGGCTGGGGAGAGGACCCCGGACGGCATGCAACACCTGCTCGGCCGGGCCGGGTGACGCCGACCGGGTCCGCGACGACGTGTGTGACTACGTGGTGGACCACCTGCACGACGACCAGGCGGTACCGGTGGCCGACGAGACCGGGGACGTGAAGAAGGGCACCGACACGGTCGGCGTCCAGCGCCAGTACACCGGTCCCGCGGGCAGGATCGAGAATGCCCACATCGCCGTCTACCTGGTCCGGGCCGGCCGGGGCGGGCACGTGGCAGTGGGCCGGGAACCGCACGTCTCGCGTTCATGGACCTCCGACCCTGACCGCTGACGGGATGCCGGACTCGACCAGGACACCGGCTTCGCCACCAAGCCGGAACCGGCCACTCGTAGGGTTGCCCCGTTCCTGGACGCCGGCCACCAGGCCGCATGGGTCGCCGCTCCAGATGCCGGGTCGGCAGTGCGCTGACGCACTCACCGCTGGGCGGATTGTTGAGGAAACCGGACGCCTCGTACGGAGCCGATGATGACGACCTCGCGCACATCCTGCGGCTGCGTCACGGGGTCACGCCTTCTGCGCGGCGTCGATCTCGGAGATCAGGGCCTCGATGCGGGTCCTGATCTCGTCGCGGATGGGGCGTACGGACTCGACGCCCTTGCCGGCGGGGTCTTCGAGCGCCCAGTCGAGGTACTTCTTGCCGTGGAAGACGGGGCAGGCGTCGCCACAGCCCATCGTGATGACGTAGTCCGACGCCTGGACGGCCTCGGTGGTGAGGATCTTCGGCTTGGCGGCGGAGATGTCGATGCCGACTTCCCTCATCGCTTCGACAGCCGCGGGGTTCACCTGGTCGCCGGGGACGGAACCGGCGGAGCGGACCTCGACGCGGTCGCCCGCGAGGTGGGAGAGGAAACCGGCAGCCATCTGCGAACGGCCGGCATTGTGCACGCAGACGAACAGCACGGAGGCGAGCGGAGCGGAGGACATGCGTTCTTCCTTCACAGGGTGAGTGGCAGGTGGGGCGGGGGTTCCAGGTGCTCGGCAGGCCGGCGAGCAGGTCGGTGATACGGCGGTCGGTGCCGTCGCGGATCCGGTGCGGCGGACATGGGAAGACCCTTTCGACGGGCCTGTGGGTCAGTCTCAGCTGGTATCAGTGCCGGATGATGTGACAGTATCAGTCCATGATGACGTCAGTCGACACTGACCTGATCCGGGTTCTGGCCGACCCGCTCAGGCTCCGGATCGTGACCCTGCTCGCCCGCGAGACGCTGTGCACCACCCACCTCGTCGAGGAGACCGGTGCCAAGCAGACCAACCTCTCCAACCACCTGAGAGTCCTGCGCGAGGCCGGAGTCGTCGAGACCGAGCCGTGCGGACGCTTCACCTACTACAAGCTGCGCCCCGACGTCATCGCCCAGCTCGCCGGGCAGTTCGCCGACCTCGCCGAACGAGCCCGTACCGCCGCCGACAACAAGAGGGCCTGCCCGTGACCCGCACCGAAGCGCCCGCGACGACCCAGGAGGCATCCGTCGTCGCCAGGCTCTCCACGCTCGACCGCTACCTCGCCGTGTGGATCCTCGTCGCCATGGCCGTCGGCCTCGGGCTCGGGCGGGTGATCCCCGGACTGAACGACGCGCTGGCGAAGGTGGAGATCGGCGGCATCTCCCTGCCGATCGCGCTCGGCCTGCTGATCATGATGTATCCGGTCCTGGCCAAGGTCCGCTACGACAAGCTCGACGCCGTCACCGGCGACCGCAAGCTGATGATCTCCTCTCTGGTCGTCAACTGGATCCTCGGTCCTGCGGTGATGTTCGCCCTGGCATGGATCTTCCTGCCGGACCTGCCCGAGTACCGCACCGGCCTGATCATCGTCGGTCTGGCCCGCTGCATCGCGATGGTGATCATATGGAACGACCTCGCCTGCGGCGACCGCGAGGCCGCCGCCGTCCTCGTCGCGCTGAACTCGGTCTTCCAGGTCCTGGCGTTCGGCCTGCTCGGCTGGTTCTACCTCGACCTGCTGCCCGGCTGGCTGGGCCTCGGCGACGGCGAGCGCCTGGACATCTCCATGTGGAAGATCGCCCTGAACGTGGTGATCTTCCTGGGCATCCCGCTGCTGGCCGGCTTCCTGACCCGCCGGATCGGCGAGCGGAGGATGGGCCGCGAGAACTACGAGCAGAGGTTCCTGCCGAAGATCGGGCCGTGGGCGCTGTACGGGCTGCTGTTCACGATCGTCGTCCTCTTCGCCCTGCAGGGCAGGACCATCACCTCGCAGCCGCTGGACGTGGCGCGTATCGCGCTGCCGCTGCTCGTGTACTTCGCGGTGATCTGGTTCGGCACCTTCGCGCTCGGCAAGGCGATCGGCCTCGCCTACGACCGCACCGCCACCCTCGCCTTCACGGCCGCCGGCAACAACTTCGAGCTGGCCATCGCGGTCGCCATCGCGACCTTCGGCGTCACCTCGGGCCAGGCTCTGTCGGGCGTGGTCGGCCCGCTCATCGAGGTCCCGGTGCTCGTGGCGCTGGTGTACGTCTCGCTGGCCTGGCGGCGGAGGTTCACGGCCGCCCAGCAGGGTTCATGACGCAGTACGCGGACGTGGTGGTGGTCGGCGGCGGCCAGGCGGGGCTCGCCGCCGGCTACCACCTGCGCCGTCAGGGTGTGGACTTCACGATCCTCGACGCCGCTCCGGCGCCGGGCGGGGCCTGGCGGCACATGTGGGACTCGCTGCATCTCTTCTCCCCGGCGGAACACTGTTCGCTGCCCGGTCGCCCCATGCCCGCCCAGGCCGGTGAGACCTACCCGGACGCCGGGCACGTGGTGGACTATCTCACCGACTACGCAAAGCGCTACGACCTGCCCGTCCAGCACGGCACCCGCGTGGACGCCGTACGTCGCGACGGCGACCGGCTCCTGGTCGAGGCGGACACTGGTGCATGGCGGGCCCGGGCGGTGATCAGCGCGACCGGCACCTGGTCGCGGCCCTTCCTTCCCGCCGTCCCCGGCCGCGAGGTATACGCCGGGCGGCAGCTCCACACGGTGAGCTACCGCCGTCCGGCCGACTTCACCGGGCAGCACGTGATCGTGGTCGGCGGCGGGAACTCCGGCGCGCAGGTCGCGGCGGACCTCGCCCTCCACGGCCACGTCGAGGTCACGTGGGCGACTCGGCGCCCGCCCCGTTTCCTGCCGGACGACATCGACGGCCGCGCCCTGTTCGACGTCGCCACCGCCCGCCGCCGCGCCCTCGACACCGGCCGCGCCGACACGGGCGGGGCCGCCTCACTCGGGGACATCGTCGCCGTACCGACCGTCCGCGCCGCCCGCGACGCGGGACTCCTGCGAGCCCGGCCGATGTTCGGCCGACTCACCGCCACCGGCCTCCAGTGGGCGGACGGCAGCAGGACCGAGGCGGACGCCGTCATCTGGTGCACCGGCTTCCGGCCCGCCCTGGCCCACCTCGCTCCGCTTGGCCTGCGCGGCTCGCACGGCCATGTCCCCACGGTCGGCACCCGGGCAGTCGGCGAACCCCGCCTGCACCTGCTCGGCTACGGCGACTGGACCGGCCCGGCCTCCGCCACCCTCATCGGCGTCGGCCGCCCCGCCCGAGAGGCCGCCCAGCAGATCGCGCGTCAGCTGAACACCTGACTCGGCGACTTGGTCCGCGTACAGCTGTGCACGGCCGGACAAACGGAGAATCACCGCCTTGGGCGTCGCCGCCCCGCCCCGGCGCCGGACGGTCCGGCATCTAACACCGGCTCCCACAGGCACCCGGGTCATCTCCCTGGCCGAGTCGAGCACCACGCCCAACCGGATCGGTCCGCACCTCCTCGACCTGCGTGCCGGAAGTCGCCTGTGAACGTGCGGCAGAGCGGGCCGGCGGGAGTCGATGGCGCGGCGTCGGAGTCTGTGAGGCACCGCTGCGAGCCCCGAAAGACCGGTGCTTCTGTCGGGGCTCGCAGGGGGGGGTCAGTTGCCGGTGGAGGTGACGCCGAACATGAGCGTGCGCCGGGAGACGTCGTAGTGGACGGTCTTGGTGTTCTCCAGCAGGTCCTGCAGCACGTCGGCGTCCTCGGCGTCCACGGTGAGGACCTCTTCCCAGGCGCCCTCGTCGAGGACCAACTGCAGGGTGAATGTGCCGCGCCGGCCCGGTTCCCCGGCGACCCAGCTGAACTGGTAGTGGTTGACCTGACGCACCTTGATGCTGTCGTCGGTCACGGGCTGCTGAACCTTGGGCATGAACCGCCGCCTCCGTCTTTGCTGTCTGTGCTGTCTCAGCGCGGCGCCGACCGTGCGGCCGGTGCCTCGCCACCGCGTTGGGTATCCAGCGCCTGCACGGAACTAACGCGGAGACCGGAGGGCACGCTGAGATCGACCCGTTCGGCCGACCGACATGGCCCCGGCGGGCCGGATGCCAGAGAGGCAGAGCGCCATGAAGATTCGGCCCGGCTGGGCGAGATGCGCGGGTGCCGTCACGGACCATCCGGAGTCGGCGTTCCTCTACGGCACAGCCAAGGGCCTGGCCCAGTCGGGCAGATCATCCAAGGAATCACCGCTCACGCTCGCCGAGTACCGCGCCGAGCCGGCCCGGACCTCCAGGACAAGCTGCCTCGACAGCAGCAGTCGACCGCGGGTCACCCTGGCGTCGCCGGTGAGCGCCTTGCGCACCAGTTCCCCTGCATGCTCCGTGCGCACGTCCTCGAACGTGAAGTCGTCCAGCATGAGCCGCACGCTCTCAGGATGGTTGCGGGCGCCCATGACGAGGACATAGACGTCGTGACCGTGGACGTCACCGTCCCACTCCGCCACCCAACCGTGATCGTCCCACCGCTCGCGCGGCGCGGGGGCGGCGGCGCCCAGCGACCGGAGAGCAGCTTCGAGTCCCGCCGACGCGGACGGCCGGGAGGCGGTCTCTGCCATGTCTGGAACTCCTCCCGCCCTCTGGGATGTCGCTTCCCCTGGTGTCCCATGCTGGTCGGGGCCACGAAGTACCCTATTCGACTTGGTCAGCGGATTGCCTGCCGCATCCGCCGACCACGCCTCAAAAGCTATGCGAAGGTGCCCGCGCACCCGCACAAAACGGCGTGTCCAGCGGCCTTCCCTTGCGTCGCTGCTTGTTCCGGGCCCCAGCGCCGAGAGCGACCCAAGCGCCTGACCACCGGACATGACGACTCGCACCTTGCCGGAGCCAACCTCCCCCGTCGCAGGCCGGCCCCGCTCCAAGCCGAGCCGAGGGAGGCGGACCGACGCCGCAATCGCCTCAGCGAGGTAGGGGGTGCGTCACCCTTGCGCGTCGACGAGGACCCCTGATCCGGCCGGGACCTGAGCGCGCGCGTTGACCGGTCTCAGGGGCGGTCCGCGGTGACCAGCCATGATGTGCTGAGCAGTCGGACCGTGCCGTCCGCGGCCTCGTGGCAGCGCAGGTGCCCGGTCAGGGTGTGGCGGGCGCGGTCCCGTGCGGTGCGGTCGGCCTGTTCCATCAGGTGACGGCCGGGGCCCGTCTCCAGCAGGAACCGCGCCGCGTCCTCGGCTCCGCTTCCCCACACCCCGTACGCCTGCGTCCGGGTGATGGCGACGCCGGTGAAGCCCGCCGCGGTCAGGACGCCGCGGACGTGGTCCGGGTCGGCCAGGGAGAACATACCGGGCTGCCCCGTCCTCCCGAAGTCGCCGACCGGCAGCAGGCCGCGCAGGGATGCCATCGCGGTCACCCACTCGTTGAGCGAGGCGTCGGTCGGGCAGATGAACGCCAGGCGCCCGCCCGGTCGCAGCGCGCGGCCGATGTTGCCGAAGGCCGCCACGGGGTCGCCGTAGAACATCACTCCGTAGCGGCTGATCGCCGCGTCGAACGTGCCGGCCTCGAAGGGGTGCGCCTGCGCGTCGCCCTCGGTGAAGGTGACGTTGGTGATGCCCTCCTGTTCGGCGCGCGCTCGTGCCCCGTCCAGCATGGGCCGGGACAGGTCGAGGCCCAGCGCGCTTCCTCGGGGTGCCCGGAGCGCGGCGAGGCGGGTCGTCTGCCCGGAGCCGCACCCCAGGTCGAGGGTCCGATGGGCGCCGGCGATTCCGGCGGCGTCGAGCAAGGGCTCGTTGAACCCCTGGTTCACGGCGTTCCAGCGGTCCTGATGGCGTGCCCAGTGAGCGCCTTCGGGGCCGTTCCATGCCTGTGCCTGCTCGGTGTTGACGATGGACACGGGCGCCTCCTGCTAGGGAGCGAAGTGGTATGGGCGTGCGCCCAAACTGTATGGGCGTGCGCCCAAACAGGCAATCGCCGGTACCCTCCCAGGAGTCCGTCCTTGGTGGGTGACGGTGTGGGAACGGGAGAGAAGGCCTATGTCACCGCGCGGAGTGGCGACGCCCGACGTCCGTGAGCGGCTGTTCGCGGCCGCCGAGCGGGTCGTGGAGAGGGACGGACCCGGGGCCCTCACCAGCCGGTCCGTCACCACGGAGGCGGGCTGCGCCAAGGGGCTGCTGCACGCGCACTTCGCAGGGCTCGACGAGTTCGTGGCCGAGCTCTGCCTCGACCGGTTCGCCCGGACAGCGGCCAAGGCGCGGGCGCTGACGGGCCTCGCCGGGCAGGGCGAGGTGGCGCGGAACCTCGACTCCGTCGTCATGGCGCTGTTCGACTCCGGCGGCCCCGCCCTCTCGGGCCTGGCCATGACCCGCCCCGCCGTCGCGTCGCGTGTCCGCGAGGCCATGGAAGGCGGGGCGCCGGGATTCACCGCCATCCAGGAAGCCGTCACCGGCTATCTGAAGGCCGAGCAGGAACTGGGCAGAGTGCCCGAGACGGTCGACCCGGCCACCACGGCTCTCGCGATCGTCGGCACCGCCCACCACCTTCTGATGACCGCCTGGCCCGGCACCCCCGACCCGCGCCCCGCCATGACACGCCTGGTCGCGTCGTTGGCGGGCGGCGGGTAGTCCGGTACGACATCGTGATCTGCTGCCGGAGGCGGCGGTACGTCACCTCGGCGGCGAGGGCTGGCGCCTCACGGTTCCACGGCCTCCAACCGAGTGCGGTTTACGGCTACCAGCTATGAGGGGATGAGCAGCCTTTGTTCGCCGCTTCGGCGGCGGATCTCACGATCGAGCGGATCCGTGCTCTTGCCGCGCGGCCGGACCAGGTCGAAAGCCCGACCTCGCAGTTGACGACGACCACAGCGACCCCGCCCCGGGGCAGCGGTCAGACGCGCAGGTCGAGCATGGCGGACATGGCAGCCACCACGGACGGAGCGACCCGGTAGTAGACCCAGGTGCCGCGCCGCTCCGAAGTCAGCAGGCCGGCCTCGCGCAGTTTCTTCAGATGGTGGGAGACGGTCGGCTGGGAGACGCCGACATCGGCGATGTCGCAGACACACGCCTCCCCGCCCGGATGCGAGGCGATCCTGGAGAACAACCTCAGCCGCACGGGATCCGACAGCGCCTTGAACATGGCCGCCATCCGCTCCGCATCCGCCGGGGACAGCTCTCCGGCCGTGATCGGCGGGCAGCACGGCACCGCGTCGCCGTCCTGCAGGACGGGCAACTCCACAGCCTTCGACTTCGACATGCCTCTATGTTGACAGCTGTCGATATGGCTGGCAAGCTCCGCGATATAGACAGACATCGAAACAAGGGGGTCGTCGTGACCGCCGCTTGTCGAGCCCTGACTTCACCGGCCCGGGCCCGCCGCACCGCACCCGCCACCTGGTCGGCGTCAGCTTCTGCGACAGCCGCGCCCGGGCCGGCGACCGTGCTGCCCGAGCGGCCGAACGCCGCCCGCGCAACCAGGTGACCGCCCTCGCCCACCCGCACTGACCCCCCTCGCCCTCAAGGAGACCGACACCATGAGCACCCAGCAGCTCCCCGTCGTCGTGATCGGAGCCGGCCCCACGGGACTGGCCGCCGCCGCCCACCTGACCGGACGCGGCATCGAGACCCTCGTCCTGGAAGCGGGCGACAGTGCGGGCGCGGCCGTCCGCGAGTGGAGTCACGTACGGCTGTTCTCCACCTGGGGCGAGGTCGTCGACCCGGCCGCCGAGAAGCTGCTGGCCCCCACCGGCTGGAGCCGGCCCGACCCGGCGACGTACCCCTCCGGCGGAGACTGGGCGGAGCAGTACCTTCAGCCGCTCGCCGCCGTCCTCGGCGAGCGGGTCCGCACCGGCGCCACCGTCACCGGTGTCTCCCGCGCGGGCCGGGACCGGATCGTGGACGCCGACCGCGAGAAGCAGCCGTTCGTCGTCCACATCGCCGATGGCGACGGCCGTGAGGAGCGCGTCTTCGCCCGCGCGGTCATCGATGCCTCCGGCACCTGGGCCACGCCGTCCCCGGCCGGCGGCAGCGGCCTGCCGGCCCTCGGTGAGAAGGCCGCCGGGGATCGGATCACCTACCGTGTCCCAGACCTGAAGGACCCGGCCGTGCGGGCTCGGTACGCGGGCAAGCGCACCGCCGTGATCGGCTCCGGCGCCTCTGCCTTCACCGCCCTCGCCTACTTGGCCGACCTCGCCAAGTCCGTCGACGGCACGGACACGAAGGGCGTGTGGATCCTGCGCAGGGGCATCTCCGGTGCCACCTTCGGCGGTGGCGAAGCCGACCAGCTCCCGGCACGCGGTGCCCTGGGCCTGGCGGCGAAGGCCGCCGTCGACGAGGGCCACGCGGACGCGGTCACCGGCTTCCGCACCGAGGCGATCGAGCAGGCGGACGACGGCCGCCTCAGCCTGGTCGGCGAGGACGGCCGCCGCCTGGATCCGGTCGACGAGGTGATCGTCCTGACCGGCTTCCGCCCCGACCTGTCCTTCCTCGACGAGCTGCGCCTGGGCCTCGACGAGCGCCTCCAGGCGCCGGTTGCGCTCGCTCCGCTGATCGACCCCAACCAGCACTCCTGCGGAACCGTCTACCCTCACGGCCACCGCGAGCTCTCCCACCCGGAAACCGGCGTCTACCTGGTCGGGATGAAGTCCTACGGTCGCGCCCCCACCTTTCTGGCGATGACCGGGTACGAGCAAGTCCGCTCCGTCGCCGCCGCGATCGCCGGTGACATCGAGTCCGCGGACCGCGTCGAACTCACCCTGCCCGAGACCGGAGTCTGCGGCGGCGCCGGCCTGTTCGACGCCCCCGAGGCCCAGCAAGCAGACGGCGGCTGCTGTGCGCCCACCTCGCAACTCGTCCGGCTCGGCGCGCCCGCCACGACGGGGGCAGCCGCCGACCAGGCCCCGGCGGGCGGCTGCTGCGGCTCGTGACCGACCTGAACGTCCGCGACGGCGAGGCAGCGACCGGAACAGGGGACCGGTCGCGGCCAGGCCGCCGCCCTGCCGCCCTCTGCGCCACACAGATCACCGGTTCGGGAATCGTCTCCTACGCGTCTCCCGTTCCCAACACCCTGATCACCGCCGCGACCGGGTGGCCGGCCCGGGCCACCCCCGCGACGTTCTCCCCAGCTCTCGTCGTCCCCGCCCTCGCCCGAATCCGCGTTCGCCGCATCCAGTCACGATGACGATGTCCGGCCAGCCCGGCGCCGTTGTCCTGCTGCGATGAGCAGTTCACCGAATTCGCGGGGCTGGGCGGCAGTCACCGCGGTGGCGTCGTAGGCCGGGCCGAGGCGGACCGCATCCAGGATCTGCGTCCAGGACGACGCGCCCGTCCCAGGACAGCGACGAACGAGTTCCGATGACGTAGTCCGTGGCCCTGACGGCAGTGCCGGGGCAGGCCACCGCGCCGGGCCCGTCCGCGACGTCCGGGCCGCCACCACCCGGCGAAGGGTGTTGTGTGGCGGCCCGGCGCGGTTGGGTGCAGCCTGGGCAACTCACGGGTAGAGGCAGAGGGGCACTGCCACCTTACCGGCGTTGCTGACGACACCCGTTGTCTCGTTGACGGCGAGCACATACATCGTTCGAGATTCGGACTTCCGGCAGCCTCGATCAGTCAGCCACCTCTCGCCGAAGATGATGGTCCCGCTGCCAATGGGCCTGTAGTTGGCTCCCCGGGCCGGCTCCCAACTGTAGAAGGAGAAGTTCGGGGGAGTCGCTACCAGCTGGTTGTCCGACTTCCAGTAAGCGGAGATGCCGTTGCTCGGGAGCTGCTCGGGATGGGCATACCCCGAAACTGCGTTCCTGTTGGCCTGCTGGTTCTGGGTGCGGCTCAGCGGGGGAACGCACACATGGTCCGAGGGCCGAGTTTCACGCCACACGAATCCTTGCTTGCAGGTGTCCGGACCGTAGGGCCCTCCGCCGGGCTGCACCCGCGAGGGGCCAAGAGCATTCTCGTTCCATGTCTTGGTGCGCCACTGCGGAGTTACGCAGACACGATCCCCTGGCACAGCCTCACGCCACACAAGGCCGAACACGCAGGTATACGGGCCGTATTGTGCGTGAGCGGACGGTGCCAAGGCGAGAGAGCCCGTGACGACAGCGGCAGTCGCCACCCCTCCGGAGAAGAGGCAACGAAGATTTCGTCGAGTCTTCGTACTGAAGGATTTTTTGCTCATGAGATCCTCCGGGCGCAGCGCACAGATCACCTCTCGTCGAAAGGGGTGAAGTGCTTTCCGTACCGTATGAGGGCTTTTACTTCGGGACGATCACAGTTCCCAGTACACCCCCATTCGGCCCAACGCGCATCCGGAAGTAATTACTACTTCAACTGCCAGGGGCGTTGCGAGTGCATGCTGCGCCGGGAGGACGACCGTACCGCCCGCCGGTACAAGGTAAATGGGTCGACAGCGCCCCTTGGCGCCCGGCACAGTTGCCGCTTGTGACGAGCAGTGAGCTGTGGAGCCGTGCGACCGCCGACCGCTATGACGCCGAGGAGACCGAGATGTCCTCGGCCGCCGTTCTCGGACCGACTCTCGCCTTCCTCGCCGAGCTGGCCGGAGATGGCCGGGCACTGGAGTTCGCCATCGGAACCGGACGAGTAGGCGTCCCGCTCCGGGAACGCGACGTGCCGGTGGTGGGCATCGAACTGTCCGAGCACATGGCAGCAGTGCTGCGGCGCAAGATCGACGAGGACGCACTCCCGGTGGTCATCGGGGACATGGCCACCACCGTCGTCCCCGGCGAGTTCACCCTGGTCTATCTCGTCTACAACACCATCACCAACCTGCTCACGCAGGATGAACAGGTCGAATGCTTCCGCAACGCCGCACGTCATCTGGAGCCCGGCGGCCGATTCGTCATCGAGCTGGGCGTGCCGCCGCTGCGTTTCCTGCCGCCCGGCCAGGTCGCGGTGCCGTTCGACGTCTCTGAGCAGCATCTCGGTTTCGACACCTTCGACCTGGTTGAACAGATACTCGTCTCGCACCACTTCACCCGCGACGGTGACGACGGCCGCTACCGTCGCGGCAACTCCCGACACCGGTATGCCTGGCCGGCGGAACTCGACCTGATGGCACGGATCGCGGGGCTTGAACTGGAACGTCGCGTCGCGGACTGGGGCGGGGCGCCGTTCACCCAGGACTCGGCGAAGCATATTTCCGTGTGGCGCAAGCCAACCTGATTCCCGCGGCTCACGGCAGGGCGGGGTCTACGGCCGCCCACGTCCTGCCCCGCCTGCCGGACCACGCCGTAGCCGTCCAACTCCCCTGTGCCCCACTCTGCCGGCCGGGTGGCGGCTGAGTCAGAGTGGGACGGCTACCGAGCCCAGCTCGCCGTGCGCCCCGGCGGGCGGGTGCTGCTGGGATCGAGGCAGGGCACTGAAATGACGACCTCAACCCCCCTTCAGGCGGGCGAAGGCGGGCGAGCGTCCCGACGACTTCGACCACGTCGGCACCGATCGCACAACCCGTGCCCGGGATTCGAGGTCATGGCCCCACGTCCTGCCTCAGCGGTCCCGACTGCCCGGAGCCCGCGCACGGACCGGATCCCGCGAACGGCCTGCCCCGGCCCCCGTACCGGTACGGCGACCGGGACGAGGAACGGGCGTCCTCCCGGACCGGGGGCGTCATCCGGAACCGAGTTTCCAGGACTCGACCGGCGGCTCACCGACCCGGTCGGCGACGCCGATCTCGAGCAGCGCAGTCGTCTCCTCGACGCCGAGGAAGACAGAGCTCGACACGTCGAAGACCAGGGCACGGTCGTACGTGCTGGAGTGCGGGAGGGACAGGCCGGTGCCCGTGCGCCCGATCCGGTCCTGGGCCTCGCCCTCGACGACGATGCCGGGGATCCGGCGCGCGGCCCGGTAGAGCGCCTCGCTGAGGCCGGGGACCAGGGCCGCCGGTTCGAGCAGGGTGGATATGTACCCGAGGGCCGCCTCCTCGGGTGACCGCCCCTGCCCTTCCGTTTTCCTGTAAGCGTGTTTCAGCAGCTTCTGCGGGTCGGCGGGCAGCTCCTGGAGTTCCCGGTAGTCCATACTGCCGGAAATGGCCATGCGCTCCGTCGTGGGCGCATTGGGGTCAAGACGGTCCGTGTCCGCGGGCTCCGGCCCTGTCAGGGCCCGGCCGTCCCGCCCGCCGTCCACGGCATGCCAGTCCTCGCGCTGGACGATCTCCGCGTCCGCGTCGGAAGGGGTGTAGTCCCTCGACATCACTCGGCGTTTGTACAGGAACTGATCCTCGCCCATCGTGATCGCCGGGGGATCGCCGACCGACGTGACGGACCGGCCCGGCGTCTGCACGGCCTCACGCCCGTCCCGCAGCCCGTCGACGACGACCGTCCCCGTGGCCACGGTGGCCGCCAGGGCCAGCGGCGCCGCCCAGACGGCGAGCCGCCGACCGAGGAAAGGCCGGAGCTTCACCTTCCGCTTCTTCCTGCCGATCTCCCGCATCAGGTGCTGCCTGAGGACCCGGTGCCGTTCCGGGCCGAGCACCGGGTCGCCCGGGGCCGGCAGCAGCTCGGCCATCTCCTCGGGCTCGAGCCGGTGGTGTCGCTCCGGGGTCATCTATTCCTCTCCTCCGTGCACTGGTTCACTCGGCTGTGCCGCTCCCGTGTCCCGTCACCGGACACGGGGCGCCGAGCCGCTGCTGGTCCCGGTCCGCGCTCCGTGTCCGTGAGCTCGCGCAGTCTCCTCCTGGCGCGCGACAGTCGCACTCGCACCGTGCCGGCGGTCACCCCGAGCGCCTCGGCCACCTCGGCGGTGTCGAGACCCTCCCAGACGCACAGCGTGAACACCTCCCGCTCGGCGCGCCGCATCCCGCTCAGCGCCCGCTGCGCGGCGACCAGCTCCTCCCGGTCGGCCAGCCGTTGCGTCACCTCGTCGGCGAAGTCCGGGACCGGGGGAGCGGGAGGGAGCCGGGCGAGCGCGCCCTGGTGCCGACGCGCCGTCCGCGCCATGTTGCGCATGACGTTCGTCCCGATTCCGAGCAACCAGGGGCGCAGGCTGTCCCCCTCCGGCCGCACCCGTTCACGCAGCCGCCAGGCCTCGAGGAAGGTCAGCGACACCACGTCCTCGGCCGTGGACCAGTTGCCCGTGACCCGAACGGCGTGCCGGTGGACCGTCGATGCGTAGGTGTCGAAAAGTCGCCCGAATGCCTCGGGGTCCCCGTCTCGGACACGGACGCGCAGTGAATGCTCCACGCTTGTAACTGTCCGCATCACGGGCAGCGCATCAGTGACGTACGTCATACGAACGGATGCCGAGGGCGCGGAGGCACAACGGGTGGCCACGCGGCGCTTCGCGAACGCCCGGCCGAGGCTCCGGCCGCAGGTCCGATGCAGCCGCAGGAGCCCGATGCGCCGGCACGCAGGCCGGCCAAGCCGCTCACCGGCTCGTTCCGGCCGACCAGCCGGACGATGACAGGGCTGGGGTCGCGGTCCTGGAAGGGCGGGATACGAAGGGCGTACCCGTCCGGACGGTCCTGTGAAGGTCACCGAGTGGGCCCGCGTCGCGGCGCGGCGAGCCGAAAAGGTACGCCCGTGCCCGGCGTCGTCCGCGTCGCGTCATGTGACCCGAGCAACAGTAACCGCGCCCCGCCTGCGGACAGTTGGGAGTGTGACACGCACACCCATGGCCCCCCGTCCGAAACGGGCATCGACGCCGGACCGGCCGGACCGTCTGCCCGAGGAGGGCCCACCTCGTGAGCACGGGCACGCAGCGTCCCGTGCCGGCGGCCGGCCGGAGCCTCCGTTCCGACGGGACATCCAGGGGCTGCGCGGGCTGGCCGTCGTCCTCGTCGTGCTCGCGCACGCCGGAGTCCCCCGGCTGGCCGGCGGCTACGTCGGAGTCGACGTCTTTTTCGTCATCTCCGGTTTCCTCATCACGTCCGGCCTGCTGCGGGAGGCCGGGCGGTGCGGATCGCTGTCCCTGCGGCGCTTCTACGGCAGACGCGCGGTGCGCATCCTCCCGTTGGCGACCCTGGTCTGTCTGACCACCCTCGTGGGCTGCCGGCTCTTCGCCTCGAAGGTCCGTTACGAGGAGTTCCTGCATGATGCGCTGACCAGCGCCTTGTACGGCATGAATCTGAACCTGGCGGTCTCCGAAGCCGATTACCTCCAGGAGGGCGGCACGCCGTCGCCGTTCCAGCATTTCTGGTCGTTGTCCGTGGAGGAGCAGTTCTACCTGCTGTGGCCCGCGCTCCTGCTGGTGAGCTGGAAGGTGCTGCGGCGCCCGTGGCTGAGGGTCCTGCCGCTGGGCGTGCTGTGCCTTGTCTCGTACGTCCTGAGCGTGCGGGCGACCGCGGTCTCGCCGTCCTGGGCGTACTTCGGCCCCCACACCCGGCTGTGGGAACTGGGGGCCGGAAGCCTGCTGGCCTTCTGCGCCGGGACGCCGGTGCGTGTACCGCGTTGCGTGTCCGCGGCGTTGGCGTGGCTCGGGCTGTCCGCGATCGTCGCCTCGGCCGTCCTGTACGACGCCGACACGCCCTTCCCCGGCCACTTCGCACTTCTGCCCGTACTCGGGACGGTCCTGGTGATCGCCGACGGGTGCCGGCCGTCTCCGTCCGGCGTTTCACGGCTGCTCGCGCTCCGTTCCGCCGCCTGGGTGGGGGACCTCTCGTACGGCTGGTACCTGTGGCACTGGCCGCTGCTGATGCTCGGTCCCTTGGCTCTGCACCGGGCGGCCACTCCTGTGCTGTCCCTCCAGCTGAGCGCGGCCGCCCTGCTGCTGGCCTGGGCGACCCTGCACCTGGTGGAGAACCCGGTCCGCTTCCGTGCGTCGCTGCATCGCAGGCCCACGGCGGCAGTGACCCTCGGCCTCGGTCTGTCCGCGAGCGTCGTGTGCGTCTGCCTCGTCGCGGCGTCCTTCCCGCCGGCGATCGGCTCCTCGGTCCACTCCCCGAAGCTGAGCGAGACCCTGGCGACGGCGCAGGACCCCCACGCCCGGCTCGCCGACCTCATCGCCACGTCCGGCACCGCACTGCCGGCCAATCTGTCCCCGTCGCTGCCGGACGTCAAGGAGCAGCGATCGGCCGTCTACCGCGACGGCTGTCACCTCGGCTACGGTGCCACACGCTCGCCCGCGTGCGTCTACGGGGACCGGTCTTCGAAGAAGGTCGTCGTCCTCTTCGGCGACTCCCATGCGGCGCAGTGGTTTCCCGCGCTCGACCGGTGGAGTCGGGAGCACGGGTGGAAGCTGGTGTCGCTGACGAAGGCGTCCTGCAAGACCGCCGACGTCACGCTTCGCTCCAAAGGCAGGGCGTACGAGGCGTGCGACACCTGGAGGAGGGGAGCGCTGCAGCGGATCACAGAGCTGCGGCCGATGCTGGTCGTGGCCTCCTCGTCCGAAGAGGCCACGCCGGTGAACCGGATGGAGGAGCCGCCGCGGGAATGGACAGCGGGGTACGAACGCGTCTACCGGCGGCTGACCCGTGACGCCGGCCGCGTGGTCGTGCTGCTCGACAATCCGTGGCCGAGGGGCGATGCCGTCGAGTGCGCGGCGCGGCATCCGCTGCGGCTGGAGAACTGCGAGGCGGACCAGCGAGATGTGATCAGGTCCCCCACTCTCCGGGAGGCCGGCGAGAGGGCGGCCCTCCGCACCGGCGCCGCGGTCATCGACCCGAAGCCGTGGCTGTGTCCGCAGGCAGGCCGATGCCCCGTGGTCGTCGGCGACACCTTCGTCTACCGTGACGGAAGCCATGTGGCGGAGTCCTACGCGCAGGCGCTGACCCCGGTACTGCGGCAGGAGATCCGGGAACTGGGGATCGCCGGCGTCCCGCACCCCGCCGATCGACCCCGCCGCAACGCCGATGGCGCAGTCCTGGGTGACCCCACCGGGCCCGTCACACCAGCCGGACTCGGTCACGCAGGAGGACGAAGCCTGCCCGGCCGAACATCTGGCGTTTGAGCGTCTTGATCCGGTTGACGTGGCCTTCGGCGACGCCGGAGTTCCAGGCCAGGGTGGGGCCGGCGATGACGGCGTCGCGGTCCCGGTCGATGCCGACGGCGAGGGTGTGGAGGCTGGGCGAGTCGTCCTGCCGGACGGCGTCGAGGCGGTCCGGCAGGCGCTCGCCCCGGCGCTCGGCCGGCATGGTCGGGAAGGAGCGGGCATGCCCCGGGTGAGGGCGGCCAGTTCGGGGCAGTGGGCCCGGACGTTCTCGGGCGGAAGCTGCTCGGACTCGGTGAGGGTTTCCGGATGGCGGAGGTTCCGTCCGCAGATGGCATTTCCGGCACGACCTGAGCGAGGCCGCCGAGCGGACCGTTGCCCGGTCATGCCGTTGCCTGTGGGTCCTGACGCCGGCAGCCCCTGCCCTTCCGGCCTCCTCCGTTGCTCCTCGGCCGCTTGCCGTCGGCGCCCTCGACCGAGTGGTCGCCGACCGTCGGTCACGGCATGTCTGATGCCTTCACCGTCCTGTGGACCCATGTCATGTGCCGTCGCGCCGTGCAGCACCACAGTGGTGGCCCCGGACGGTGGACCCACTGAGCACACCGCCGAGCCGTTCACCGTCATGGTCGTGCATGAGAACGAAGAGCACGCCTCCCCATTCGACCACCGCGCGCCGACGACGCCCGGAGGTCCGGCGGCGCGCGGAACGGCGGTTCGTGCCCTGCTCCGGTGGATGCGCTTTCCCCGAAGCCGCCGGGACCGCCCGGATCAACCCTGGTTGCGCACGACGCGCCATCGGTTGTCGGCCGTGCCGTCGTCGGAGTCCTGGACCGCGAACGCGCCCACGGCGGTGGAGTCGCCCGCGATGGCGAGCAGCTTGCCGCTGTGGACGTTACGGATCTTGTAGGTGCCGTCGGCCTGGTCGAGGAGGGTCCAGCGGTGGTCGGCGGTGCCGTTGTCCGTCCACTGCAGGACGGTCGCGTCGTCGGCGGTGGACATGTCCCGGACGCCGAGAACCTTGCCGCTGTGCGCGTTGCGGAAGCGGAAGTCGCCGCCGTCGGCGATCATCTCCCAGTTGTGGTCGGCGGTGCCGGAGTCGGTCCACTGCAGGGCCCGGCCGCCGTCGGCGGTGGACATGTCCTGGATGCCCAGCACGAGCCCGCTGGCCGCGTTGACCAGGCGGACGGTGGGCACCGTGCCGATGGTCCAGTAGACCGTGTAGTTGTGGCCATGGGCGTCATGGAACGGACCGAGGTTCACGGTGGATCCGGACGCCGTGGCGGTGAAGGCCAGTGTGGTGGAGCCGGTACGCCTGATCGAGGACGTGTCCAGGGCCGGCGGTGAAGCGAGCGTGGCGTTGCCGTAGTTCCCTGAGAGGACCACCGGGCCGTAGGTGATCGCGGCGATGTTCGGGTCGTCGTTGGCCGGGCGCATGACGATCCGCATGGGCAGACGGACGGTGACCGTGTCGCCGGATGCCCAGGTGCGGTTGAGGACGGCGTAACTGCCGGGTGTGGTCGCGATGTTCTGCACGACGCCGTTGACGCTGACGGTGGCGCCGGTGGTCCAGCCGGGAATGCGGATGCGCATCGTCCAGCTGCCGGCGGCGTTGCCGGTGACGCGGAGGGTGGTCGTGTCGCCCGCCGGGTACGACGTGGTCTGCGTGACGGTGATGCCTCGCTCGGTCCACGTGAGCACCGAGGGGACGAACAGGTTCACCGTGAGCGCTGTGCCGGCGTGGAAGTAGATGGAGTCCATCAGCCGGGTGTGCATCTCCAGGCCGGTGCCCTGGCAGCACCAGAAGGTGGTGTAGTCGGTGCTCCAGGTGCCGCCGCCCCAGGCCGGCCCGACCCCGCGCCGGCCGCCGGGGTTGAGCGGGGTGAAGTAGGTGACGTGGCCGTGCGGGTCGGCCGGATTCTGCTGGCCGGTCATCTGGTTGAGCCACGCCTGCTCGTAGTAGTCGAAGAGAGCGGCTCGGTTGGGCTCGAGGGCGAACAACTCCCGCGTGAGGACGAGCATGTTGAAGGTGTTGCAGCTTTCGCAGGTGTCCTGGCGCAGATGGGAGGCGATGGCGTGGGGGGCACGGAAGTGCTCCGCCTGGCTGTTGCCGCCGATGGCGTAGGTGTGGGCGCCGATGCAGATGTTCCAGGCGTTGGCGGCGATGTCGCGGTAGCGGGCGGCGCCGGTGGCCTTGTACGCGCGGGCGGCTCCGATCCACTTCGGCACCTGCGTGTTGGCGTGCAGGCCGTTGAGCCGGTCCTGCCCCGCGGCCAGGGGGTCGAGGACCGCTGCGTGCTCGAAGCGGCGGGCGACGCCGAGCCAGCGGGCGTCGCCGGTCTGCTGGTAGAGGTCGGTCAGCACGGCGCTCATGCCGCCGAACTCCGTGCCCAGCATCGCCTGCATCTGGGCCGAGGTCAGGCGGCCGGTCCGGGCGTCCACCCATGCGGCCAGGGCCAGCAGCACGTCGCGGGCCTGGATGTTGCCGAGGAGGCGCCAGACGTCCAGCAGCCCGGTGAGCGTCTTGTGGATCGTGTAGTACGGGACGTTGCCGTTGGAGAGCGTGCGTGCTTCCAGGGCGGTGAAGTCCGACTCGGGGTAGCCGGAGAGATATCCGGGGGCGAATCCGGCGACGCCGTTGTTCGCCTGGCACTTGGCCAGTTCGGCGACCATGTACGTCGCCTTGTCCCGGCAGACGGTGTCTCCGGTGGCGGCGTACGACTGGGCCCAGGCGGTGAGGAAGTGGCCTTGGACGTGGCTGCGGAAGGGGAAGTTCGGAGCCTCCCAGCCGCCGGTCGCGGCGGCGCCGGCCGTCGACAGGCGGTGGTTGTGGCGGAAGTTGTATAACAGCCGGTCCACGTCGACGAACCGCAGATAGGCGGTGGTGCGATTGTGGTTGTCGAGCCAGCGGCTCGCGGTCAGGCGGACCTGGCCGAGGGCGAACGGATGCGCGAGGGCGCCGATGTCTGCCCGGACGGGCGGGATCACCGCGGCCTGGGCCGGGCTGCCGCCGACGACGTCGCCGGCGACGGAGGCGACGGCCGTGGCTCCGGCGATCTGCAGAAGGCGGCGCCTGGTGGGGGAGAGGGGCATGGTGCGTCCTTTCCGTTCAGGTGGAACGGCCCGTGGGCCGACGATCGCTCCGCTGAATCCGCCACGACCCCGCGACCGGCCCGGACAGCGGGCAGCCGGGACACCGAGGCCGGCGTGCACCGCGAACAGCCCTCGGTGTTGCCGTCTACCCGCTTGTTCGGTATACCGAACATTGTTCGCAGTGTCGTCGGAACCATAGTGAGCCGGTACCGCGGCGTCAACGCCCCGGACGGATTCCCGTGGTTCTTCGACGACAGAGGGGCAGCGTCGCCTCACGCGCGTTGACTGCCGTACGTACCGACGCGTCTCGGCACGCTTGTACGGCCCGGGCGGCATGCCCCATCGCGTGCGAAGCGACGAGGTTCATGCCTCGGCGGCCGCAGCACCGGCCCGGCCGGGGGAGCGCCGTTCCCCAACGCGCTCACGTCGGTGGCGTGTGCTCCTCCCGCGCCTTCCGCGAGCACCTGCGCCAGCGTGGCATCCGAGCAGTGACCCCCGTCCTGGCTGCCCCGGCGGAGCCACCGGCTCGGCCGGGGCAGCCGAGGCGGCAGGCCACCGGCCTTCGACCGCGAGACCTGCAAGCAGGGCAACACCGTCGAGCGGTGTAGCAACTGCCTGAAGCGGTGAGGCATAGCCACCCGCTACGAGAAGACCGCCACCATCCACCTGCCCGGACCCCGCATGGCGGGCATCTTCCACGGTGCCGACGAGGGCTTCGGCGGTAACACGCACCCTTGTCGTGCAGCCACGACCGCACACCCCGCGATACGGCTCCTCCAGCCGTTTGCGGCAGCAGTCCTTCCAGTCCGGCCGCCGTCCACTGCAGCCACTCCCGCGCCACGGCCGGGTCGGTCGTGGACGGGCACGGCGTCAGCGGCGCCTCCTTCAGCCCGCGGTCGGGCGAGCGAAGCCTCTACTGCCATGCGCCGCCGCTGGTGGAAGTGCCCGGTCGGATCCGCCGCGCCCGCGTGGAGCAGGTCGAAGACCACGCCTGGTCAGGCAGTCTGATCGGGAGTACGCAGGGAGTCGAGCCAGTCGAGGAGGCGGGCGCCCTGGCGGGCCATGAGTTCCGGGTCGCGTAGGGCGTTGGCCAGGAGCGACATGCCCTGGTAGGCGGAGACGAGGGTGACGGCGAGGTCGTCCGGGTCGGGGAGGCCCATGGCGCGGAACTGCTGCCCGGTCCACTCCAGCAGACGCCGGATCACGGTGCCGGCCTCCGCGTCGAGGGTTCCGTCGGCGCGTTTGTCGAGTTCGACGGCGAGGGTGCCGGTGGGGCAGCCGTAGCGGGCGGCGACCTCGCGCTGGTCGACCCATGCCTCGATCAGGGCCTTGAGGCGGTCACGCGGACCGGGCAATCGGTCCAGGCGGCCGGTGAGTTCGTCCAGGTGCGCGCGATGCTCGGAGAGCGCGGCCAGGACCAGCTCGTCCTTGGTCTTGAAGTAGTAGTAGACGTTGCCGACGGGAACATCGGCCGCGCGCGCGATGTCGGCGAGAGTGGTGCGCTCCACGCCCTGCTCATGCAGGACCCGGGCCGCCTCGGTCGTGAGTCGTCGGCGCTTGTCGGCCGCCCGCGCCCGGGGCTTCACTGAGTCAGTCACCCAACTAACCATAGCCAACCCCCGGCCCGGCCGTGCTACGGTCGCAGTAAGTCAGCTAACTAACTTAGGTGTGAGGCATGCCAATGATCGTAGTGACAGGCGCGACCGGCAACATCGGGCGGACCTTGGTACCCCTGCTGACCGAGGCGGGCGGGGACGTCGTAGCCGTTTCACGACGCCCGCAGCTCGAAGACCTCCCGGCCGGAATCCGGCACGCCCGGGCCGACGTCGGGAACAGTGCGAGCATGCGGCCCGTCCTCGACGGAGCCGACGCCTTCTTCCTCCTGCTGGGCGGCGAACTCAACGGCCACGGCGAAGACCCGAACGACCTGATCGACACCGCCCTGAACGCCGGGGTCAAGCGGATCGTCCTGCTCTCCTCCCAGATCAACGCCACCCGCCCCACGGCCCCCTCCCACACCCGCCTGCGTGCGTTCGAGGCCGCCGTGCGCGCGTCCGGAGCGGAGTTCACGATCCTGCGCCCGGGCGCCTTCGCCTCCAACGCCTTCGCCTGGGCCGAGTCGGTGCGCACCCGGCGCACCGTCTTCGCCCCGTTCGGCGATGTGGCCCTGCCCGTGATCGACCCGGCCGACATCGCCGCGGTCGCGGCAGCCGCCCTGCTCGAAGAAGGGCACGCAGGCCGTGCCTACGAGCTGACCGGACCCAAGACCGTCAGCCCGCGTCAGCAGGCCGCAGCGATCTCCCGGGCGCTGGGCGAGGACGTTGCCCTCGTAGAGCTGACCCGTGAGCAGGCCCGCGCCCGCATGGCGCACTTCATGCCCGAGGACGTCATCGAGGGCACCCTGGACATCCTGGGCGCCCCGCTGCCGGTCGAGCAGACGACCAGCCCCGATGTGGAGAGCATCCTGCGCCGGCCGGCCAGGCCCTTCGACGAGTGGGTCGCGCGCAACCTCCAGGCATTCCGATAGAAGCCACCCCGGGCGCACGGAAGGCGGCGCGCGCCCGGGGCACTCCTTCGGCGCCCTGATCCACCGAAGCCGTTCCTTCAACCGAGTTCGCACCGGAAGAGGCCAAAGGGTGCGCCGCGCCTCTCAGCCGGTGCGGAGGCGTTCGCCCACGAGTTCCTCGGAGGTCTGCCACACGTGTTGGGCCTCCTCGGTACTCGTCAGCCGACCGTCGTGCAGGAGTACGTCACCGAGAAGCTTGGGGAGCCGGGCGGTGCGCTGGTCATCGACGCGGCTTCCTGAAGAAGGGCACGGTCTCGGCCGACGTCCAGCGGCAGCACTCGGGGACCGCCGGCCGGACGGCACCCTTGACCTCAACCTTGGTTGAGGCGCAACACTCGGCGCATGGAGATCACAAAGGGGAGCACCATTCTCTTCCGCAATACCATGCGCATCACGGACGGTCACCTCGACGGTTTCCGGCGCGCCATCGCGCAGGCGGTGGCATTTGCTCAAGAGCACGGCCCTCAGCTCATGGTCGAGGTCTTCATCGACGAGGAGCGGATGCTGGCGCACAGCTTCCAGCTCTACCGCGACTCCGATGCCATCCGCGCCCACTGGCGGCTCTCGGATCCGTACATCCGCGAGGTGATGGAGCACTGCACCGTGGAGCACTTCGAGATATTCGGTGCACCGGACCATGACATCGTGGCGGCTCTCAAGACCCCCGATGGCGAGTCCTTCCCCTTCGTCGTCTTGCCGCGCCTCGTCGGCTTCAACCGTCTTGGGACGCCCTGCTCGGGTGAATCATGCTCTTAGCGTGTTTCAGGACTTTCTGACTGGGTCTGTTGTCGCCTGATGGTGTGGCTGCGGAGCAGAATCTGCCGCTCCGCGCTTGTTGATCTGGTGATGCGACCGGGTCAGTGAACGCAAGCCGCACCCGAGCGACTTATCGGACGAGCGGTGGTCGTTGATCGAGCCGGTGATCACCGTGTGGAAGGACCGGCACCGCTCGGTCAGCGGCCACCAGGGCGCCTACGACCTGAGGGAGATCGTGAACGCGATCCACTGCCAAGGGCGGACCGGCTGACAGTGTGCCTGTCTCCCGCACGATCTGCAGGAAGAACGCCGAGGCTCTGCAGACGTCACCCGGGAGGAACGGTCGGCCGGAACACGCGGCGACGCCGCTTCTCCGAGGGCGGGCACCACCCGGCCTGCGCCTGGTCGCCGACAAGGCCGCAGAAACCCATCTCACGCGGGCGTTCACCATTCTCCACGCGCTGGACCGAGATGAGTTTGTCGAGGGGGACCTGCTGGTCCACCACCCCGCCGAAGTCGATCTTTCCGCTTTCCCCGTCCAGTGCGTCATCGCCATGAATACCGCTCAGGCCGTGCCAGACCGCAGCGGGCGTCAGCGGCACTCCCGGCGCGGTGTCCTGAAGGTGCGAAATGGCCGTGAGGTACAGGTTCACCGAGTCGAAGGCGAGAGCCGCATGGCCGTCCAGTGAGGTGTCAGGGGCACTCCTGCACTCCTTGGGAAACAGCTCCTTCATCGTCGTGTACAGGTCGCTGTTCCCCTCGCAGTCGGTGGAACCGAGGGTGAAGTCCAGGAACTCGTAGGGCACTCGGGCCAGCCCGCGCCGCCGAGCGGGATCCGCACCGAGCCGGGCGACATCGTCGCCCCCGAGGAAGGCGGGCGGGGTGCGCCCGCAGCGGGTGTTGGTGGATTCCACCACGGTGATGAAATCCTCGGTCCGTCCGGTGAAGAAGACCAGGCCGTCGTACCCGCAGGCCCGTTTGCCGATCTCGCCGGGCGTGGCTCCCTCGGGCACAGGCCCGGAGGCGGACTCCGGGACGTAACCCTGCTCTGTCACGTGGAAATCGGCTCGGCCGAAGGATTCGGCCGCGTCCTCGCGAAGATTGGTGCTGTACTCGTCGGTCGGATCGAGCGAGTACACGATGCGTACACTGCGTTCCCCGATCCTCTCCTGGTCGGCCATGCGGGCCGCGTACGCGGCCGCAACGGCAGCCTCGCGCCGGTTCTGCGGAGATACCTGGAGATACAGCGCTGAGTGGCTTGGCAGGCTGTCCGCGGAGAGCGTCGTGGCGATCATCGGCAAGCCCACCCGAGTGAGCTCGCGGATGGTGCCGATCGTCGCCCTGCGGCTCTGGTCGAGACCGGTGACGCCGACAATCGTGGAGTCCTGCGCCATCAGCTCCTCGATCTTGCGGGCCACATCGGCCCCGAAACGCATCCCCGAGCCGGCGCTGGCCGGGAAGATCCGCACAACGGGCGCATTGCCACGGGAGATGTCGAGCTGCCGGCGTTGCGCACTGGCCGCGCCCTGCAGCTGCTCCCGCGCATACGCCAAAGCACTGTCCGAGTCACCGCTCGGTGCGCTGAGCAGAGCGGACAGATGAACCAAGGTGATGACCGGCCGGCCGGGCACATCCTCATGGATACGGTCGGCCTCGTCGTTCTGCTCCGCGATGACCTGGAGAGTCTCCCGGACACGCCCGTCCTGGGAGCCGAAGGCGAACCCGTTCGGGGCGATGCCGACGCATTCGCCTGTCGTCTCTTCACGCCATACGGTCTCGGCGTCCGGATCGCTGTCACTCAGCCCGCAGTGCTGCTTCTTCCACGCCTCCTCATCGGCGCGGTGGTCCAGGACACGTTCGACGACCACCAGGGCTGCCGCACACGCGAGCACCAGGGCGGCTGTGCGTCGCAGCGCGCGCCTGGTCCAGCGCGGGGGCCTGGGAACCTGCCACCGGGCAGCGCGGGCGGTGCGATCGGCCTGCAGCTGATGGGCCGCATCACCTTCGACGATCGGGGCCGGAATGCGTACGGGCAGGTACCAGAACTCCGGCTGTCGGTCCCGTCCCCCTGCGATCAGCCGCTCGCACCAGGCGTCGTAGGGAGACGGATCGTCACAGACTTCACGGACCCGGACGGGTTCCCCGGCTTCTTCCGGGCGGCTCACGATGAGCAGCAGGGGGTCGAACGCGCCGGTGTCATTGCGTACCGTGGCCAGAAGACGGACGAAGTCACGGCCGCCGTTGCTGTGAGCGGCACCCTGCAGCCAGGCCGTGCAGTAGGCCGTGCGGCGATGTCCCCCTGCACGCAGACGGCGCGACCAGCCCTGCCGTCGATGGGCCGCCCGCAGATCCTCGAGGAATGCGTTGATCATCAACTTGCTGATCTGTTCGGGGTCTTCGCGTCCCCAGCGCGGCTGCGTCAGTCGCAGCGCGAACCCGACGAACGTCCCGGGGTCTGCGGGCGCCATATAGGGCTGCTTGAGCAGCCATCGGTACTCCTGACCGATGAACCGCCAGAGCCGAAACCAGATCAGCGGGACGAGGACCAGCACGAACAGTTGAGCCCACCAGCGGACCTGGCCGGTCAGCGCTGCCTCGGTGCTCGGGCTGCTCATCAGCCTGAAGAGCCGCCTGCGTGCCAGCTCCCGATCCCGCAGCCGCCGGATCACCACATGGCCCTGCTGGCCGTCCGGTTCCTGCATGGAATCAGTCGTCTGAAGCAGCCAGTTCACCATGCCGAGCCGCCGGAAGCGCACCCGCTGATCCTTGCCGTAACGGTCGGACGAGAACTCCTGGCCCAGGAGCACGAGGGTGCGGCGGCACAGCTCGGCCTTCTGCCATGCAGGTTCAAGGTAGGTCGCCGAACCGACGGCGCCGCGTTCCTCGACGACCTCCGTCCACAGCGCCTCCACGTCGATGCGCTGATACGGCACGGACCGGGGCCTGGCACCGTGCGCCGCATGACCGAACTGCGCGCCGAGCTCGGCAGCGTGGGCACCGAGCAGCTCCAGGACCGGAATGCCGTCCCGGCCCGGCACCTCCTCGGGTAACTCCTCCTTGGCCGGCCGCTGCACCAGCCTCTGTACAAGCTCGAACAGCCTGTGATCGAAAACAGGCGCCACAGTTCCCCCGTTTCCCGGCCTGCTGCTCTCCACGCCCGGAACGGGCACTGTAGGGGATCATTGTTCTCCTGCATAGGGTCAAATCCGCCACTTTCGGGTGAAGTTCGCGAACGTGGCCGGAGGTGAGCTGCTGATTCCGACGATCGTGTTGCTGTTCGGAGAGGACATCAACACCGCGGGCAGCCTCTCGCTGCTCATCTCGCTGCCCACCATGCTCGTCGCCCCCGCCCGCTACAGCCGCGACGGACCGACGAACCCTGGATGAGAAAGTACAGCGGGTCGCCCGTCGTATGCGGCACGCGTTCAGCGGGTGCGGCCTTGTCGCGGGGTCTTCCGCGTGGGCATGCACGAACATGACGTCCGATTCCTGCCAGCACCCACACGTGCGTCGATCCAGCATGGGCACATGACCAGGTACACCGTGCTTCCCGTTGACGCAGCCGCCCTCGAGCAACTGCGGGTCGCCGATGACGCGGGCCGTCCCTGCGCCCCGTACACCGCGACCCACGACGACGTGGGCTCGCCGCTGCGCTGCTGCCTGAGCCCCATCGCGCTCGGCGAGCGGATTGCCCTCGTCTCCTATGCCCCGTTGCGTCGCTGGGCCGCCGCGAAGGGCGCAGATCCGGGCGCGTACGACGAACAGGGTCCCGTCTTCATCCACGCCGATGACTGCGGCGGGTTCACCCCCGGCGAGACCTACCCCTTCGCGCGGCCGGGCGCCCTGCGTACCGTGCGTCGCTATGACGCCCAGGGCCATATTGCCGGTGGCCGTCTTCTGGAGATTCCGGCCGACGCCACGACCGGCTTCGACGCAGCCTTCGACGACGCGTTCAGCGACCCGGCCGTGGTGCTCGTGCATGTCAGGGCACTGGAATACGGATGCTTCCACTTCGAGGTGCGACGGCCCCCCACCGGGGGCCGGTAGCCGCCGCGCCACCCGAATGATCGTCTCAGGGGACCGGCCGCCCGCAGGGGACGAGGGAGCACGAAGTGCGGTTGTGACGCCGGACTTGGACTCCCTCACCACCGCGCTGTAACTGACCGCCCATGACCACTGCCCCAATGGAATCGATCATCCAGGCGGACGCCCCTCGCCGCCGCGGCGTGAGCGGCTCGGCCAATCCTTCCGGTCACGCCTCGGGCGAGTTGGGGCGCGACCTCGGACGGACTGTGCCGTGAACGTGGCCAGATCGGCTTGTTGCGACTCGTCGGTTACCCGCTCGCACCCGCCGGGCAGTCGCTCGGAGTGGCGCGGTGCCGGCACGCCGTTCGCATACGTGCGAAACGGTGCGGTCAAGGCCGTCCACGCGCCGGCATCTGGGAAGCAGCCCACATC
The DNA here is from genome assembly GCF_040611575.1 of Streptomyces sp. NPDC006610. NCBI lineage: Bacteria > Bacillati > Actinomycetota > Actinomycetes > Kitasatosporales > Streptomycetaceae > Streptomyces > Streptomyces sp. NPDC006610. The sequence continues at coordinate 471 of NZ_JBEXOP010000007.1, read as the reverse complement.
GGCGTCGGAGCAGAAGCGGATCAGCTCGCCCGGCTGAAGCCGGTCGATGTCGTCGTCGACACTCAGGCCCATCTCCCACCCGACCACGGGGTCGTCACTGATGAGCAAGCGGGTAGCGGCGCACGCAACGCAGTCGAAACGCTCTCCGAAGTGTTCGTACGGCCCCGCCCGACGTCGCGACCTCCGGAGCAACGGCATCGGCGTGGTCCCGCCGTACGTACGGTGGGGACCACGCCGATGTCTTCTGCGCCCGGGGCGGCGGCATTCACGCCGCCGTCACACGGGGTGAGAGGCGGACTGTCCGGGAATCACTCGACCGCTATGGCAGGGTCCATTTCTGGTTGGGGCCGTTGTGGCAGGTCCACAGGTGGACGGGGGTGCCGTCGTTCCAGGTGGCTCCGGATGCGTCGAGGCACTTGCCGGAGTGGGTGCTGCGGATGCTGCCGTCGGGCTGGGGTGTCCACTTCTGGT
>NZ_JBEXOP010000006.1:83191-225223 GCF_040611575.1 Streptomyces sp. NPDC006610 | reverse complement strand
GGGGGGGGGGGGGGGGGGGGGGGGCGGCGGGGGGGGGGGGGGGGGCGGCCCCCCCCCCCCCCCCCCCCGCGGCTCTGCGACCGTCTACGACCGCTGGGCGCGGCCTCCGCCCGGGCCGCCGCCCGCGTCCCCGGAGCCCCACTTCCCCACCGGCGTCTCCCGCTCGCGCGTCCCGTCCGGCTCCCGCTCTCGCGCCCCGTCGCGGGTGCGGCCCGGGGCGACGAAGCGGTCCGGGTTGCGGCGCAGATACTCGCCCTCCAGCTGCGCCATGCGCTCGTTGTGGGCGCGCAGCGCGTCGTTCGAGCCGTGCAGCAGCGTGTCGTGGCGCGTGCGGTGGATGGTCTCCAGCTCCTTCATGAGCTGCTGGTCGTCCAGCCGGTCGGGTTCGACTCCGGTCATCGTGGTGCCCCGCTCGTCGTGTTCATTCGTGCGGTACGGGTACCCGCCCGGCAAGCACTACCCCCGAGCGGCATCCGGGAGGGAGCCATGGATCTCGCGTTCCTGAATCCACTGTACGAACATCCCGGCCCCTGGGCCTCCGTGTACGTCGACCTCTCCCGGCACGCGGAGGACATGGCACACGAGCGGCATCTGACCGCGGAGGCGATGGCGCGGGACCTGCGCGCGCAGGGCGCCGACGAGGCCACCTGCCAAGCCGTCCGCGACGCGCTGGAGGAGCTGCGCCACTCGTCCGAGCCGCACGGCCGGGCCCTGTTCGCCCGCGCGGGTGAAGTGGTCCTCGATCCGTCGCTGACCCGCCCGCCGCAGGGCGGCAGCTGGGCCCAGTGGGCGCCGCTGCCGCGCGTCGCCCCGCTGCTGGACCTGGAGGGCGAGGACACCCTCTGCGTCGTGGCCTACGTCGACCGCAAGGGCGCCGACTTCGAGCTGCGCTCCGCGATCACCAGGGAGCAGGCCGGGTCGGTGACCGGACGCCAGTGGCCGATCCACCGCACGAGCAGCGTCGACTGGTCGGAGCGTCACTTCCAGCTGCGGGTGGAGAACACCTGGGAGCACAACGCGGCGGAGATCGCCGACGCCCTCGCCGTCTGCCAGGAGGAGACGCGGGCCGACCTGCTGATCCTGGTCGGCGAGGACCGCGAGCGGCGGTCGGTGCACGAACGGCTGCCCAAGCGGCTCCACGACCGGGTGGTCGAGGCCCGGCACGGTGCGGGCAGCAGGCTGCTGGACGCCGATGTGGAGGAGGCCCGGGCCGCCCACGCGCGGCAGCTGGCGCAGACGGAGCTGGAGCGGTTCCTGGCCGCGCGGGCGCCGGACGCCGAGGGGCGCGCGGCGGCCGTGGAGGGCGTGCCGGCGCTGGTGGAGGCGGCGCGGGAGCACCGTATCGACGAACTGGTGATCCGACCGGACGGCGCCGACACGCACCGGGAGGTGTGGATCGGCGAGGATCCGGACCAGCTGGCGGTGCGCCGTACGGAACTGAAGATCCTCGGCGAGCAGAACTCCTGGTCGGCCCGCGCGGACGACGCCCTGATCCGCTCCGCGGTGGCCACCGGCGCTCCGGCGATCTCCCTGGCCCCGGCCCTGGAGGGCGAGGAGCACCGGCAGGACCAGGACGTCCCGGTGGGCGGGATGGGCGCGCTGCTGCGCTGGGCCTGACGGCCTGACGGCACCCACCTGACCCGGGGCCGGCCCGCCCCGCCGGGCGTCAGCGCGCCCGTTCCACCCGGCGCTCGTCCCACACCGGCTCGGGCGTCTCGCGGACCCGGCCGTCGCTGCCGAAGACCAGGTAGCGGTCGAAGGAGCGGGCGAACCAGCGGTCGTGGGTGACCGCGAGGACGGTGCCGTCGAAGGCCTCCAGGCCCTCCTGGAGCGCCTCGGCGGAATCGAGGTCGAGGTTGTCGGTCGGCTCGTCGAGCAGCAGGGCGGTGGCGCCCTCCAGCTCCAGCAGGAGGATCTGGAAGCGGGCCTGCTGACCGCCCGAGAGACGATCGAAGGTCTGTTCGGCCTGGGCGGTCAGCTCGTAGCGGCGCAGCCGGGACGTGGCCGCGCCCCGGTCCTGGGCGTGCTCGCGCCACAGGATGTCGAGCAGCGTGCGGCCGGTCAGCTCCGGGTGGGCGTGGGTCTGCGCGAAGTGGCCGGGCACGACCCGCGCGCCCAGCTTCCACTCCCCCGTGTGGGCGACGTCCTCGCCGGCCAGCAGGCGCAGGAAGTGCGACTTGCCGGAGCCGTTGGAGCCGAGGACGGCGACGCGTTCGCCGTAGAAGACCTCCAGGTCGAAGGGTTTCATGAGGCCGGTCAGCTCCAGGCCGGCGCAGGTGATCGCGCGTACCCCGGTGCGTCCGCCCTTCAGGCGCATGCGGATGTCCTGCTCGCGCGGCGGCTCAGGCGGCGGGCCCGCCTCCTCGAACTTGCGCAGCCGGGTCTGGGCGGCGGCGTACCGGGAGGCCATCTCGTGGCTGACGGCGGCGGCCTGGCGCAGGTTCAGCACCAGCTTCTTCAGCTGGGCGTGCTTCTCGTCCCAGCGCCGGCGCAGTTCCTCGAAGCGGGCGAAGCGCTCGCGCCGGGCCTCGTGGTACGTGGCGAACCCGCCGCCGTGCACCCAGGCGTCGGCCCCGGCCGGGCCGGGCTCCACGGAGACGATCTTCTCGGCGGCGCGGGCGAGGAGTTCCCGGTCGTGGGAGACGAACAGGACGGTCTTGCGGGTCTCCTTCAGCCGCTCCTCCAGCCAGCGCTTGCCGGGCACGTCGAGGTAGTTGTCGGGCTCGTCGAGCAGCAGCACCTCGTCGGTGCCGCGCAGCAGCGCCTCCAGCACGAGCCGCTTCTGCTCACCGCCGGACAGCGTCCGCACCTGCCGCCACTGCGCCTTCTCGTACGGCACCCCGAGCGCGGCCGTGGTGCACATGTCCCACAGCGTCTCCGCCTCGTAGCCGCGTACCTCGGCCCAGTCGGACAGCGCCTGCGCGTACCGGAGCTGGGCGGCCTCGTCGTCCACGGTCATGACGGCGTGCTCGGCGGCGTCGACGGCCCGCGCGGCCTCCCGGATGCGCGGCGGGGCGACGGACACCAGCAGGTCCCGCACCGTCGTCTCGTCCCGCACCGACCCGACGAACTGCCGCATCACGCCGAGGCCGCCGCTGACGGAGACCGTGCCGCCGTGCGGTTTCAGCTCGCCGGAGATCAGCCGCAGCAGGGTCGTCTTGCCGGCGCCGTTGGGCCCGACGAGGGCGACCACGGCGCCCTCGCCCACCCGGAAGGAGACGTCGCCGAGCAGCGTCCTCCCGTCGGGGAGGTGGTACTCGAGGTGCGCGGCTTCCAGATCTCCCATGGGGTGGCATTCTGCGGGCGGGGCCGGTCGCCCGGCAAACCCTTATCCGTGCGGACGAGGGCCGGGACGGCCCGCGCGGACACCAAACCGCCGTCTCCGGGTATCAGCACTGTCATGAGCCCCGACGTCGACCTCACCCTCCCCGAGCCCGGTCCTCATCTTCTGCGGGACAAGCTCCTCGCCCTGGACAGCCGTCTGTTCGAGTTCGCCGCCGAGCGGCACTGGCCCGCCGCCGGGCCGGTGCTGCCGCGGCTGAGCCGGAGCGCGAACCACGGTGTGCTGTGGTTCGCCGCCGCGGCCGTGATGGCGGCGAGCCGTACCCCTCGGGGCCGACGCGCCGCCGCGCGCGGCCTGGCCTCGCTGGCCCTGGCGTCCGCCACCATCAACACCGTCGGCAAGCGCAGTGTGCGCCGCCCCCGCCCCGTCCTGGACCCCGTGCCGGCCGTGCGGCAGCTCAAGCGGCAGCCCATCACCACGTCGTTCCCCTCCGGCCACTCCGCCTCGGCGGCGGCCTTCGCGGCCGGCGTGGCCATGGAGTCGCCCGCCTGGGGCGCCGCCGTGGCGCCGGTGGCGTTCTCGGTGGCGATGTCCCGCGTCTACACCGGCGTGCACTTCCCGAGCGACGTCCTCGCGGGCGCGGCCCTCGGCGTGGGCGCCGCGTACGTCGTACGGGGTCTCGCGCCCGGCCGGGCCCAGGTGGCGCCGCCGGCCCGGCCGCGGGCGGACGTCCCGGCGCTGCCCGAGGGCGAGGGGCTGGTGATGGTGGCCAACAAGGCGGCGGGCAGCGCCGACCGGGTGCGCGCGGTGCGGGACGCCCTGCCACGGGCGGAGATCGTGGAGTGCGCGGCGGACGAGGTGGGCGACGCCCTGGAGAAGGCGGCGGCGCGGGCGCGGGTGCTCGGCGTCTGCGGCGGCGACGGCACGGTGAACGCCGCCGCCGGGACCGCCCTGCGGCACGGGCTGCCGCTCGCGGTGCTGCCGGGCGGCACGCTCAACCACTTCGCCTACGACCTCGGCGTGGAGGACGTCCGGTCCTTCGTGCGCGCGGTCGAGCGGGGCGAGGCCGTGCGGGTGGACATGGGCCGGTTCGTCTGCGGCGACAAGCAGGGCGTCTTCGTCAACACCTGCAGCCTCGGCGTCTATCCGGAGCTGGTGCGCGAGCGGGAGCGCTGGGCGGAACGGATCGGCAGCTGGCCCGCGGGCGTGCTGGCGGCGCTGCGGGTGCTGAGCGCGGACCGGCATCCGCTGGAGGTCGAGGTCGGCGGACGCACCCGGCCGTTGTGGCTGCTGTTCGCCGGCAACGGCACCTACCGCCGGATGGGGCTCGCCCCCGCGCGCCGCCTCGACCTGGCCGACGGTCAGCTCGACGTGCGCGTGGTGCACGGCGGCCGTCGCCCGGCGCTGCGGCTGCTGGCCGCCGCCCTCGCCGGCCCGCTCACCCGCTCCCCCGCCCACGCCGCGGTCCAGGTCGCACGGCTGCGGCTGTCCGGCGTGGAGCCGGGCACGCTGCTCGCCCACGACGGAGAAGTCACCGAGGTGGCGGGCGAGGTGACGCTGGAGAAGCTTCCGGAGGCGCTGGTGGTGTACCGGCCGCTGCCTCACGCGCACGTTTGGCCGACGAACCGTCAGTCCGCATAGTGAAATCATATGTCTCAGCATTCGGCACGCGCGTACCGTGACGATCAGTCGTCACGACGAGAAGGGGTACGGCCATGCCGAAGGCTCGGGAGACCGCCGTCTACACGCACGGACACCACGAATCCGTGCTGCGTTCGCACACCTGGCGCACCGCCGCCAACTCCGCGGCCCATCTCCTGGGCGTGCTGAAACCCGCCATGAAGGTCCTGGACGTCGGCTGCGGGCCCGGCACCATCACCGCCGACCTGGCGGCCCTGGTGCCGGAGGGCCGGGTCACCGGCGTCGACCGGGCGCCGGAGATCCTGGAGCGGGCGCGGGCCGAGGCGGCCGGGCGGGGACTGGTCAACGCGGACTTCGCGGTGGCGGACGTGCACGCCCTCGACTTCCCGGACGACTCCTTCGACGTCGTCCACGCCCACCAGGTGCTCCAGCACGTCGGCGATCCGGTGCAGGCGCTGCGCGAGATGAGGCGGGTCACCCGGCCCGGCGGCCACATCGCCGTGCGCGACGCGGACTACGCGGCGATGACCTGGTACCCCGCCTCGCCGGGCCTGGACGACTGGCTGGACCTGTACCGCGAGGTCGCCCGCGCCAACGGCGGCGAGCCGGACGCGGGGCGGCGGCTGAAGGCGTGGGCGCTGGAGGCCGGGCTGACCGACGTCACGGCCACGTCCAGCACCTGGACCTTCTCGACGCCGGACGAGCGGGCGTGGTGGAGCGGGCTGTGGGCGGACCGCACGGTGGAGTCCGCCTACGCCCGCCGCGCCACCGAGGGCGGCCGGGCCGATGCGGCACGGCTGCGGGAGATCGAGGCGGCGTGGCGGGCGTGGGGCGAGTGCGACGACGGCTGGTTCGCGGTCCTGCACGGCGAGATCCTGTGCCGCGAGGACGACGGCCGCTGACTGCCGATTCCGCTCCCGATCCGCGGCTGCAGACCGGTCGTTCCCGGGCACCCTGCCGCCCCGGTCACTCCCGGGGCAGCAGGGGGCCGAGCGGTCCGAGGTCCAGGTTGAGGTCCTCGGGGCGCAGGCCGTAGCGGTCGCGCAGCTCGGCCATCCGGTCCTCCAGCAGCATCAGCGTCAGCCCGATCCGCTCCTCCTGCTCCTCGCTGAGGTCGCCCTGGTCGAAGCGGCGCAGCGCCTGCCGTTCCATGAGCTGGCGCAGCAGTTCCACGACGGTCAGCACCAGCTTGATCAGGTCCCGCTCGACGGTGTCGGGCTCGAACTCCACGCGGCCTCGGCGGGCGGTCACGTCGGATCACCCCACGGCGACGGCACGTTCTCGTTGACGGAGCTGATCAGGGCGTTGAGGTCGATGCGGACCAGGTCGACGTCGGCGATGCGCAGGGTGATGTCGCCGGCGATGACGACACCGCCGGCGAGCAGCCGGTCGAGCAGGTCCACGAGGGCGATCTCACGGCGTTCGACGACGGTCACGGCTTCTCCCCGGCGAACGAGTAGGCCGCCCAGGGGCCGGTCAGCTCGACGCGCAGGCCGGGCACGCCGGCGGGCGACTCGTCCTTCGTCCGGTCCACGATCTCCACGAACTCCTCCGAGCGGGCGCGCGGCACCAGATACGCGGCGTTGAGCACGTTGCGGCCCGCAACGCCGGAGAGCGCAGGGTTCTGCGACGGGTGCAGCCGGACGTCCTCGGCGTGCTCGGCGAGCGTCCGGTGCAGGCGCTCGGCGAACCGCTCCGCCTGCTGGAGGCCGTCCTCGCTCTCCCGGAGCCGGCGGCTGCGCAGACGCAGGTAGTCGCGCCCCGAGGCGGGCTTCGCCTGCGCCGGGTCCTCGTCCCGCCCGGACGCCGGCTGCTCGGCCGGCGCGGACTCGACGTACACCTTGACGCCCCACTCCACCCGGCCCTCCAGCCGGTCCAGTGTGCGCTGGAAGTCCCGCTCGCGGGCCTCCAGCATCGTCCTGACGCCGCTGTCGTCCCGGAAGACGGTGGCCAGGCGCATCGGCAGCGGTGTGGTGACGGTGGTGAGCGCGTCGATCACGCCCTGGTGGGCGCGGGCGGTCGCGGTGAGCCAGTCCAGGTCCTCCAGATGGGCCCGCAGCGGCTCCTCCGCGAAGTCCCGCTGCGGGACCACGCTGACGACGGCGACCAGGCCGCCGTGGTGCAACAGCCGGGGCGGTTCCCCCGCGACGCCGGTGAGCTGGCACTGCAGCGGCTGCTCGAAGGGGCGGCACACGGCGTAGACGTAGCGCAGTCCGGTCGTCATGGCCTGTCCTCCTCACGCACGTCCAGGACCTCATGGACCTCACGGTCGTGGCCGCTGCGGTCCGGCGACTCCAGGGCCTCCAGGCGGGCCAGCCGCTCCCGCAGCTCGGCGTTCTCCCGGGCCAGCTCGGAGCGGCGGGCCTTGGAGGACAACGCGGGGTCGTCCTCCCACCAGTCGATGCCCATCTCCTTCGCCTTGTCGACGGAGGCGACGATCAGCCGCAGCTTGATGGTGAGCAGTTCGATGTCGAGCAGGTTGATCCGGATGTCACCGGCGATCACCACGCCCTTGTCGAGGACGCGCTCCAGGATGTCTGCGAGGTTCGCGCCGCTGCCGTGACCGTAGGGGTCGGGCAGCCGGCTCGCGGTCGTCATCGACGGCTCCCCGCCTCGGCGTCCTCGTCCTCCGTGTCGTCGGCGCCCTCCTCGTCCACGTACTCGTCGTCCTCGTACTCGGCGTCGGCTTCCTCCGGGGCCTCGGCCTCGTCGTACGGCTCCGTCTCGGCCTCGGCGTCCGGCTCGGCATCGGCCTCGTCGTCGTACGCGGCCTCCGCGTCGTCCGCCTCGTCCGTCCGGTCCTGCTCCTCATCCTCGTACCGGTCGTCCGCGTCCGCATCCGCGTCCTCGTCCGCGAGCGCGTCCTCGTGGGAACGGACGACCTCGCCGTCGCGGATCTCGCCCCGCCAGCCGTCCTCCGCCTCCCCCTTGAGGGTGATGAAGCGGGCGAAGTTCTTCAGGTCCAGCCGCGCCCGGCGGCCCTGGGCGCGCCAGAGGTTGCCGGTCTTCTCGAAGAGGCCCTGCGGGTAGTACTCGACGACCAGCAGCACCCGGGTGAGGTTCTCGGCGAGCGGGTGGAAGGAGACGACGCCGCGCGTGGTGCCCTTGGCGCCCTCGGAGGACCAGGCGATCCGGTCGTCCGGCACCTGCTCGGTGGTCTTCGCCTTCCAGCTGCGGTTGGACCAGAAGACCTTCGCCTGCCAGTCGGACGTCGTGTCGTCGGCGCGGTTCGCGCTCTTGACGCCCTTGGCGAAGGTGCTGAAGTCCTGGTACTGCGTCCACTGGTCGTAGGCGGTGCGCAGCGGCACGCCGACGTCGATCTGCTCCATGATCACGGTCGGTTTGCGGCCCGACCCCTTCTTGCGGCCGCCCTTGCCGCCGCCGAGGTTCTTCAGGGCGCCGACCACGTTGTCCTTGGCGCGGGAGGCGCCCAGCTCCACGGCGGAGCGCAGCGGGCCCTTGCCCTCGGCGATCTTGCGCCCGCCGTCCCGCGCGAGCCTGGCGAAGCCGGGGCTCTTGCCGTCGGCGATGTCGTTGAGCCTGACCGTGGTCTCGCCGAGCTTGCGGCCGACGCCCGTCAGCATGCGCTGGGCCTGGGCGGCGAGGTACTCCTGCAACTCCGCCTTGACCCGGTCCGCGGCCTCGCTGCGGGCCACGCCGGTGAGGGGGTTCTTGGCGGCTCCGCCTGCCGCGGAGGCCGTCCGTCCCAGGGTCTCCGTCATGCGTCGTCGCCTCCCTTCGGCAGCCGGGCCCTGCTGCCCCTGGCCGCGGCCGTCTTCTTCGCGGGCGCCTTCTTGGCCGCCTTCGCCGTCTTGGCCGCGCGCTGGGCGGGGGCCTTCTTCGCGGCCCTGCCCGCCGACCGCCGGGGGCGTGGCTCGTCCTCCTCGCCGCTCTCGTCGTCGACGCCGTCCCCGGCGTCGTAGGCGTCCTCCGGGCCGTCGTCGGCATCGTCGTCCCGGTCCCGCCGCGCCGGGCCGCCGGTCAGCTGCTCGCGCACCTGGGCGGTACGGCCGTGCAGCCGGTCGGCGAGTCCGTCGAGCTGCCGTTCGACCATCGCGCCGGACGCCGCCTTGCCCATGCCGCGCAGGTCCTGGCGCAGCTGGTCGCCGATCTCCTTGAACTGCGGGTTGTTCCGCAGCTGTTCGGCGACGAGCCCGGTCACCGCCCGCGGAGTCAGGTTCAACCGCTTGCCGGCCACGAGGCCGCCGACGGCGACCGCCAGTTTCAGTTTCCTCGTCCGTCCGAGGACGTATCCAGCCCCTATGGCGAGGCCCAGTCCCACTCGGTTCATGGTGTCGTCCACTTGCCCGTTCCCGCGCTGTCGTCGCGCGCCGCCGTTTCCAGCCGGTCCAGGAGGTCGTCCTCCTGCCGGTCGAACTCCTCCTCGGTGATCTCCCCGGCCTCCAGCCGCTTCTCCAGGCGGGCCAGTTCGGCCCGGATGGTGGCCGGGTCGTAGTAGATCCGCTCGGCCTCCTGGAGCACCTGCCCGATGACCCAGGCGCTGCCGCGCACCGGTGCGAACGGCAGCAGCAGCACCTCCGAGATCAGTCCCATGGGCTCAGCCGGCGCCGGTGTCCGCGCCGGCCGTCGCGGCGCCCGCCGGCTCGCCCGGGCCAGGCTCGACGAAGCTGTACGGCGGCAGCGGGCCGTTCACCCGGATCTCCAGGTGCGGCAGGTCCTGACGGGCCCGTTCGACGGCCGCCAGGAACTCCTCGGCGGTCTTCCGGTCGACCAGGAAGGACACGTTGGCCAGCCAGCCGGTGGACTCGGGGCCCACGCCGACGGCCGCGGCGGCCGGCTCCAGGGTGCGGCGCAGCGCGAGGCCGTCGTCGGCCTCCTTCACCTTGACGGCGGAGGCGACCAGCTCGCCGAGCCGGATCTTGTCCTCGTAACTGCCGCCGCCCGCCTGCCGGTTGGCCTCGGCGAGCGCCCGGATCTCGGCGTTCTCGGCCATGACGTGGTGCAGGACGGCCTCTTCGACGTGGTTGGCCTTGATGTTGTACTCGACGCGGCCCTCCAGCTCGCGCAGCCGCTCCTGGTAGTGCTCGGCCCGCTCGGCGAGGACCCCGGTGACCGCGGCGTCGTCGGGGGCGACGCTGCCGAACCGCATGGGCAGCACGCAGCCGGCCGATCCGGCCTCGGCGAGCACGGTCTGATGGGCGAGCAGGTCCTTGCGCTTGGGGCGCAGGCCTTCGGGGGCGTCGCTGACGATCGCCGCGAGGTCGCCCTCGCGCAGGATGCGCACCGGCCGGGGCGGGTCGCCGACGCCGCCCATGCCGTCGGGGAGCGCGGGGTGCGAACCGGCGGTGATGCCGTAGACGTAGGTGCTCACTCCTGCTCCTCCTTCCGGCGCGCGGCCGCGGTCTTGCGGGCCCGCGGGCGCTCCTCCTCCTGGCCCTCGTCACGGGCCTGCTTGAAGGCGTCCGAGATGGTCTGCGCGGCGCCGGACAGGGCGCCCTTGGACTTGCCGCGCGCGCCGCTCTCGGTGATCTGGCCGACGACGTCGGGCAGTCCGGGGCTCTTGCGCGGACCGGCCTCGAGGTCGAGGCGGTTGCAGGCCTCCGCGAAGCGCAGATAGGTGTCGACGCTGGCGACGACGACGCGTACGTCGATCTTCAGGATCTCGATCCCGACCAGGGACACGCGCACGAATGCGTCGATGACGAGCCCCCTGTCCAGTACAAGCTCAAGCACGTCGTAGAGGCCGCTGCTGCCGCCTCCGCCTCCGGTCTGCTGTGCCGGTACAACGGTCATTCCGGCTCTGCCTCCTCGGTTGGGTCCCGATGGTGTGATCGGTGATGGGATGTGTCGGTATGTGGTGATAGGGGATGCACCGATGCGACGGTGCGTCGGATCGCGGGCCGTTGCGCGCCGATGCGCGCCGCGGTTCTAGCGGCCGCCGCTGCGGTCGGCCCGGCCGCGTTCGTAGCGCTTGACGCGCCGGTAGCCCGTGAGCTGCCCCTGCGGGTCGAGTTCGACCCGGTAACTGGCCATCAGGCTCATCGTGTCGGGCACCCGGGCCAGTTCGAGCACCTCGACGTCGAGTGCCCAGCCGTCCTCGGTCTGTTCGAAGGACGACACGGACTCGGCGGTCATCCCGGTCAGCTCCTCCAGTTGTGCCCGCGCCTGGCGCAGCACTTCCATGGGGCCGGGCCGGTCCCGGGCACCGTCCTGGTGCTGTGAGGACTGTGAACTCTGCGAAGCCTGCGGCTCCTGTGCGGTCTCGGATTCGGATGTGCTGTTCGTGTTCGACATGGCCACCTCACGCATCGGGTGGCCGCAAGAGCGTTCGCCAAACCTCCGCGAACGCTCCGCATCCGCATCCGCGTTCTCACACGCTCAGCGCACGACGCCCTGCTCCACCAGGAGTCGTACGGCGGCGGCGACGGACTCGGCGTCGATGCCGGCCGCGTGCAGCTGCTCCTCGGGCGAGGCCGAGCCCGGCATCGTGCGGACCGCGAGCCGCACCAGGCGGGGCGTGGGGCGGCCGTCGAGGAAGGCGTCGAGGACGGCGTCGCCGAGGCCGCCCTCCTCCCGGTGGTCCTCGACGGTGATCAGGCAGCCGGTGTCCTCGGCGGCCCGGCGCAGCGTGAGCCGGTCGACGGGCTTGACCGAGTACAGGTCGACGACCCTGGCCCGGATGCCCTCGCGGTCCAGCGCGTCGGCGGCGGCCAGCGCCTCGGGCACGGTGACGCCCGCGGCGACCAGCGTCACCCGGTCCTCGTCGGAGGAGCGCAGGACCTTGCTGCCGCCCACCGGGAAGTCCTCGTCGGGCCCGTAGATCACCGGGGCCGCGCCGCGCGAGGTGCGCAGATAGCGGATGCCGTCGAGGCCGGCCATGGCGGCGACGAGCTTGGCAGTCTGGTTGGCGTCGCACGGGTACAGCACGGTCGAGCCGTGCACGGCGCGGAACATGGCCAGGTCCTCCAGGCCCATCTGGGAGGGCCCGTCCTGGCCGATGGCGACGCCCGCGTGCGAGCCGACCAGGTTGACGCCGACGCCGCTGATGGACGCCATGCGCACGAAGTCGTACGCCCGGGTGAGGAAGGCGGCGAAGGTGGAGGCGTACGGCACCCAGCCGCGCGTCGCCAGGCCCACGGCCGCGGCGACCAGTTGCTGCTCGGCGATGTAGCACTCGAAGTAGCGCTCGGGGTGTTCCTTGGCGAAGAACTCGGCGCGGGTGGAGTCGCTCACCTCGCCGTCGAGGGCGACGACGTCGCCGCGCCCGGCGCCGAGGGCGGCGAGCGCCTTGCCGTAGGCGTCGCGGGTGGCGACTCCCTTCTCGGCGCCCTTGTCCCAGCGGGGCAGCCGGATGTCGCCGGTGGGCACGGAGTGCAGGGCCCTGGTCTCGGGCGGTTCGTGCACCTGGACGCGCAGGTCGCGGGGGCCGCCGAGTTCGGCGACGGCGTCCTCGGCCTCGGGCAGCGGCTTGCCGTGCAGGCCCTCGCGGTCCTGGACGGCCTCGACGCCCTTGCCCTTGAGGGTGCGGGCGAGGATGGCGGTGGGCTGGCCCTTGGTGGAGATCGCCTCGCCGTAGGCGCGGTCGACGGCGTCGACGTCGTGGCCGTCGACCTCGACGGTGTGCCAGCCGAAGGCCTGGAAGCGGCGGGCGTAGGCGTCGAGGTCGTGGCCGTGCCGGGTGGGGCCGCGCTGCCCGAGCCGGTTGACGTCGACGATCGCGGTGAGGTTGTCGAGGTGCTCGTACGCGGCGTGCTCGGCGGCCTCCCACACGGAGCCCTCGGCGAGTTCGCTGTCGCCGCACAGCACCCACACCCGGTAGTCGGCGCGCTCCAGCCGTTTCCCGGCGAGCGCGATGCCGACGCCGACGGGCAGTCCCTGGCCGAGCGACCCGGTGGCCGTCTCGACCCACGGCAGCCGCTGCGGGGTGGGGTGTCCTTCGAGGCGGCTGCCCAGCTTGCGGAAGGTGAGCAGTTCCTCGTCGTCGATGACGCCGGCCGCCTTGTACGCGGAGTACAGCAGCGGGGAGGCGTGGCCCTTGGACAGGACGAAGCGGTCGTTGGCCGGGTGGGCGGGGCGTTCGAAGTCGTAGCGCAGGTGGTGGGCGAGGAGGACGGCCATCAGATCGGCGGCGGACATCGAGGACGTCGGGTGCCCCGAGCCGGCGGCGGCGGAGGCCCGGACGCTGTCCACGCGCAACTGCTGTCCCAGTTCGGCGAGTTCCCGGGTGTTCATCGGTCTCCTTCGGCGGGGGTGTCGGGCCGGTCGGCGGGCGGGTCCGTGCGCTTGACGGGTCCGGGGGTTGGATGGTCCCCGCCGGGCCGGCCGGGTGCGGGTTCGGCTGGGGGCCTGCCCGCTGAGGCGCCGTTCGGCACGCGTGCCAGTTCCGGCGACGAGGTGTCCAGCGGCACCGACCAGGACCGTACGAGACCCAACTGCACGGCCTGGCGCGGCAGTACGGCGTCCAGCAGCCAGTCGGCGGCGACCCGGACCCGGTTGCCGGGCATGGCGGCGAGGTGGTAGCCGCGCGTCACGGCGCCGGCGACCGGTCCGGCCAGCGGCACCCCGAGCGGATTGGCCGCGGCCTTCACGCCGCCGAGGTCCACGACGAACCCCATGTCACGGTGGCGGTAGGCCTTGCGCTCGCCGACGCCGAGGGAGGCGGCGACGTTCCGCGCGCAGAGCCTGCCCTGCCGCCAGGCGTGCTGGGCGGTCATGGGCGTGTACTGGCCGGGCTGCTCCAGGTCGGGCACGGCCGCGGCGTCGCCGCAGGCGAACACCTCCGGGCGGCCCGGCACTTGCAGGTGCGGGTCGACCAGCAGGCGTCCGCGTTCCAGGGGCAGGCCGAGGGACTGTGCGAGCGGGTCGGGCCGTACGCCCACGCACCACACGAGGGTGCGGGTCTCCACGAACTCGCCGTCGGTCAGCAGCACGCCGTCGTGCGTGGCCTCCTTCACGGAGGTGCCCATGCGCACGTCGACGCCGCGCTCGCGCAGCACCCGGTCGGCGGTCTCCGACAGACGTTCGTCCATCTCGGGCAGGACGCGGGGGGCGACGTCCAGCAGCATCCAGCGCGGGCGCATGCCCTCGCGCAGGGGGTGCCTGCGGACCTGGGAGTCGGTGAACAGCTGGCCGTGCGCTGCCACCTCGGTGCCGGTGTAGCCGGCGCCGACGACGACGAACGTGCAGCGGGCCGCGCACTTCTCGCGGTCCTCTGCCGCCGCCGCCAGCTCCACCTGCCGGGTGACGTGGTCGCGCAGGTAGAGCGCCTCGGGCAGGCCGCGGAAGCCGTGCGCGTGCTCGGCCACGCCGGGGATGGGCAGCAGCTTGTTGACGCTGCCCGCGGCGAGGACGAGGCGGTCGTACTCCAGCGTGCCCGGCTCGCCCTCGGGGCCGGTGTAGTGCACGGTGCGGGCGTCGAGGTCGATCGAGTCGGCCTCGCCCAGGACGAGGCGTACGTGCGGGAGGGTGCCGGAGAGGGACACGGTGACGCGGCGCGGCTCCAGGATTCCGGCGGCGACCTGGGGAAGCAGGGGCAGGTACAGGAAGTAGTCGGTCGGGTTGAGCAGGGTGATGTCGGCCTTGCCCCGGGACATCCGCGACAGCTCGCGGGCCGTGCGGTATCCGGCGAAGCCGGCTCCGACGATCACGATGCGGGGTCGACTCACGGTTCGCCTCCGGCGGTCGTCTCGTACGAGGTGTTCCGCGTTTCCCCTGCCGGGGGTGGCAAACGTTTCCCCTGCCGGGGCTGGTTCGGGGGTGGGGTGCGGCGCAGTGGGGGTGTTTGCGCAGTTCCCCGCGCCTGCGAAAGCTGCGGACGCCGGGGATCCGTCGCGACTTGCAGCTGCGGGCCGGCGGGGGTTTCTCGCGCAGTTCCCGCGCCCCCGGGGGCGTCGCGGTCCCCCGGCGTGTTCAGGAACGGGGGGTGTCCGGAGGGAAGGGCGGCATCGGCGGGTAGGAACGGGTGTCCGGCGCGGCGGGCGTCGTCGGCCGGGCGGCGTTGCGGAGCGCGTACGCGGCCGCCGCCAGGATCGCCGCCGTGATCAGGGCCGCCGCCCAGCCCGGCAGGGCAAGGGCGAGGGCGAGGCCCACGGCCAGCGCCACCGCCGCGCCCGCGTAGAGGGCGAGCGCGCCGGACGCCGCGTACAGGGACGCCCTGCGGCGCTGCTTGCGCGTCTGCCGGCGCAGTTCGTCGCGGACCGTCTCCCGCGCCACCTGGGCCAGCTCGTCGGCCAGGCCCTTGTCGATGTGCTCCAGATGTTCGAGACGTTTCATCCGGTGCGGGTACCCGGCCGCACGCCCGGAACACCGGGGATCAGGCGGACGCCCGCATCTCGGTGGTGAGCGCCCACCGTTCGTGGTCGCGCCAGGCGCCGTCGATGAACAGCATCTTCGGGGAGAACCCCTCCAGGCGGAAGCCGCAGGCGCGGGCCAGGGCGATGGACGCCGTGTTGCCGGGCTGGACGTTGATCTCCAGGCGGTGCAGCCGCAGCGGACCGAACGCGTAGTCGATGACCAGGTCGAGTCCCTCGCGCATCAGCCCCCGCCCGGCCGCGTGCGCGAACGCCCCGTAACCGAGAGCACCGCTCTGGAACGCCCCGGCGACGATGTTGTTGATGTTGATGAACCCGGCGATGGCGTGCGGCTCCCGCTCACTCCCGCCGCCCCGCTCCCCCGCCTCGCCCCGCGCTCCCTTCCCGTCTTTCTCACCGTTCTCGCCCTTCCCGCCCTTCTCGCACACGAGGAAGCCGGCCTTCGTCGGGTCGTCGATCAGCCGGCCGGCGTAGCGGGAGTAGGCCGAGGGGGTGTCCGGCGGGAACAGCCACGGGTGGTGCAGGTCCTTGCTCTCCCGGACGCGGGCCAGGAACTCGGGGCCGTCGTCGAGGGTGAAGACGCGTATGCCCACGCGGGGGCCCTCGGCGAGGTAGCGGGATGCGATGTGCGGCACCCCGCCACCTTACGACGCTCAAGCCAGGGCGGGCTCGTCGAGGACCAACGTCCCGGCCCCGGCGTCCAGTTCGGCGCTCACCCCGAAGGGCATGGTCAACGCCCCCTCGCCGTGTCCGAAGCCGAACTCCTCGGCGACGGGCACGCCGAGGCCGCCGAGCCGGTCGGCGAACATGGCCCGGACCCGGTCGTGGGGAACGCAGCCCTCCCAGGACCCGAGCAGGATCCCGCGCACGCCGTCGAGCCATCCCGCGCGCAGGAGCTGGGTGAGATACCGGTCCAGGCGGTACGTCTCCTCCCCCACGTCCTCCAGGCAGAGCAGGCCGCCGGCCGCGGAGGAGCGGGCGTGCGGGGTGCCGAGTTCGGCGGCCAGCAGGCTCAGACAGCCGCCGAGCAGGACGCCGCGCGCCCGGCCGGGGACGAGGGCCCGGCCGTCGGAGGCGATGGTGCGGACCGTCTCCGGGGCGAACAGCGTGGCCCTGAGATGGTCCTGGGTGCGGGCGTTCTTGAGGAAGTCGACGCCCGCCGCCATCGGCCCGTGCAGGGTGACCAGGCCGAGCCGGGTGGCGAACGCCTCGTGCAGGGCGGTGATGTCGCTGAAGCCGACGAACACCTTCGGTCCGGCCGCGCGCATGGCCTCCCAGTCCAGGAGGTCGGCCATGCGCTGGACGCCGTAGCCGCCGCGGGCGCACAGCACGGCGTCCACGGCCGGGTCGCACCAGGCGGCCTGGAGATCGGCGGCCCGGTCGGCGTCCGCGCCGGCCAGGTAGTCGAACTCGGGGTGCCGGTCGAGGACATGCGGCGCGACGACGGGGTCGAGGTCCCAGCCGCGCAGCACGTCGAGCCCGGCCTGCAGGCGCTCCTCCGGCACCGGGCCGCTGGGCGCGACCACGGCGACGCGGGCGCCGGGGGCCAGCCGGGCGGGGCGGACGAGTTCCCTCACGTGGTCAGCTCCAGTCTCGGCACACCCGGCGGGTTGAACCCGAACACCTGCGCGTACAGGGAGAGTTCGGCCTCCAGTGCGCGGATCAACGTGTCGGCCCGCCGGAAGCCGTGGCCCTCGCCCTCGAAGGCGAGGTAGGCGTGCGGCACCCCGCGCCCCGCCATCTTGGCGAGGAACCGTTCGCACTGCGTGGGCGGGCAGATCACGTCGTCCAGTCCCTGGAGCAGCAGAAACGGCGCGGTGATCCGGTCGGCGTGCTCGGCCGGCGAGCGCTCGGCGTACCGTTCGGGCACCTGGGCGAGCGGGCCGACCAGGCTCTCCAGGTACTGCGACTCGAAGTCGTGGGTCTCGCCGGTCGCCCAGCCGGTGAGGTCGAGGATCGGGTAGATGATCGTGCCGCAGGCGTAGACGTCGGTCGTGGCGAGGGAGGCCGCCGCGGTCCAGCCGCCCGCGCTGCCTCCCCGCACGGCGAGCCGGTCCGGGTCGGCGCCGCCCTCGTCGGCGAGGGCGCGGGCGACGGCCGCGCAGTCCTCGACGTCGACCACGCCCCACTGCTCGCGCAGCCGGTCGCGGTACTCCCGGCCGTAGCCGGTGGAGCCGCCGTAGTTGACCTCGGCGACGCCGATGCCGCGGGAGGTGAAGTAGGCGATGGACAGGTCCAGCACCAGCGGCGAGCGGCCGGTCGGACCGCCGTGCGCCCAGACGACGTACGGCGGCAGCTCGGAGGCGGGCGCTGCGCAGCCGGGGTGGTGGGGCGGGTACACGTGGGCGTGGATGTCGCGGCCGTCGGGTCCGGTGAAGGTGCGGATCTGCGGCTGGGGGTAGTACGCCGGGTCGACGGCGTCGTGGTGCTCGGCGCCGATGACGCGGGCGTGGCCGGTCCGCGTGTCCAGTTCCACGACCTCGTAGGCGCTGCGCGGGCCGGCGCCGACGGCGACGACGCGCTCTCCGTGGGCGGCGAGGGTGGGCGCGAACTCGGTCCAGGGGCCGGCCGCGTCGACGACCTCGCCGGTCTCGGGGTCGAGGACGCCGAGGGCGGTGGCGCCGCGTCCGTGCACGACGGCGACGAGGCCGCTGTCCAGCGGGGCGAACCAGCGCTGGCCCACCTTCCACAGCGGTCCGCCGAACTCCTCCTCGCGCGGGCACAGGGGCACGCCGTCGCGGTAGAGGTTCCACCAGCCGGTGCGGTCGCTCGCGTACAGCAGGGCGCCGTCGGGGGCGAAGTCGGCCTGGGCGATGGACTCCTCGGGGCCGCCGGCGAGCGTGCGGGGCGACTCCAGGACGCCGTCCGGCGTGACGTCGGCGACGATCAGCTCCGTGCCGTCCCAGGGCATCCGCGGATGGTCCCAGGCGAGCCACGCCGCGCGCCGCCCGTCCGGGGACAGGCGCGGTCCGGTGACGAACCGGTGCCGGGCGGGAGCGAGTCCGCGCACGGCGGCGCGGTCGTCGGCGGCGGAGCCGTCCAGCGGCACCGCGACGGGCACGCGGCGCACGTCGCTCGGGCCGTCGCCGGTGAACTCCTCCAGCACGCACCACACTTCGCCGCGCTCCAACACCAACCGCGGGTCCGCCCAGCGCAGTCCGCCGCCGACGGACGACAGCGGGGTGAGCGGACGCGGCTCGCTTCCCGGCTCCCAGCGGTACAGGCGCTGGTCGGTGAAGTGGGCGAACACCAGAAGCGGCCGGCCGTCCGCCTCGGCGCCGGCCCAGGGCAGGCCGCCGTACTCGATGACCCGGCTGCGCACGTTCCACGGCGCGGGCAGCACCGACTCCTCGGTGCCGTCGGCGTGCCGGCGCACGAGGGTGCGCCGGCCGCCCTCGGCAGGGCGCGGCTCGGTCCACCAGACCTCGTCGCCGACGAAGCCGACGTACTCGGGGTGTCCGTCGCGCGCGGCGGCGAGGGCCGCGTCGACGGGCGAGGGCCACGAGCCGTACGCCAGGGTCTGCATGCTCTCCCCCATCGGTCAGGCGCTCCGCAGGAAGCGGTCGAGGACACGGACGCCGAAGTGCAGCGCCTCCACGGGGACGCGTTCGTCGACCCCGTGGAAGAGCGCCTGGTAGTCGAAGCCCTCGGGGAGCTTCAGCGGCGCGAAGCCGTAGCCGGTGATGCCGAGCCGGGAGAACTGCTTGGCGTCGGTGCCGCCCGACATGCAGTACGGCACGACGTGCCCCTCGGGCGCGAACTCCTCGACGGCCGCCCGCATCCGCGCGAACGTCGGCGCGTCCACGGGCGCCTCCAGGGCGACCTCGCGGTGGTGGAACTCCCAGTCGACGTCCGGCCCGGTGAGCCGGTCCATGGTGGCCCGGAACTCCTCCTCGGCGCCGGCGAGGAAGCGTCCGTCGACATGGGCGACGGCCTCGCCGGGGATGACGTTGACCTTGTAGCCGGCGTTCAGCATGGTCGGGTTGGCGCTGTTGCGGACGGTCGCCTCGACCAGCTGGGCGGCCGGGCCGAGCTTCTCCAGCAGCCGGTCGACGTCCCGCAGGTCGGTGTCGATGCCGTACAGCGCGGCCAGCTCGGTGAGCGCGGCGCGCACGGTCGGCGTGAGCCGCAGCGGCCACTCGTACTCGCCGATGCGGGTGATCGCGGCCGACAGGCGGGTCACCGCGTTGTCCCGGTTGACCTTGGAGCCGTGCCCGGCGCGGCCCCGCGCGGTCAGCTTCATCCAGCCCGTGCCGCGCTCGCCGGCGGCGATGGGGTAGATGTGGCGGCCGGAGCCGTCGTGGAAGGTGAACGCGCCGGACTCGCTGACGCCCTCGGTGCAGCCCTCGAACAGGCCGGGGTGCCGGTCGGCGAGGAAGCCGGAGCCGTCGACGGCGCTGTCCTCCTCGTCGGCGGTGAACGCGATCACCACGTCCCGCCGGGGCCGGACGCCCTCGCGGGCCCAGGCGCGGACGACCGCGAGGATCATCGCGTCCATGTTCTTCATGTCGACGGCGCCCCGGCCCCAGACGACGCCGTCGCGGATCTCCCCGGAGAAGGGGTGCACGCTCCAGTCGGCCGCCTGGGCGGGCACCACGTCGAGGTGCCCGTGCACGAGGAGGGCGTCCGCGGACGGGTCGGTCCCCTCGATGCGGGCGACGACGTTGGTGCGGCCCTCGGTGCGCTCCAGCAGCACCGGCTCCAGGCCCGCCTCGGCCAGCCGTGCCGCCGCGTACTCGGCGGCGGGCCGCTCCCGGCAGTCGCCGCCGCCCCGGTTGGTGGTGTCGATGCGGATGAGGTCGGAGGTGAACTCGACGACCTCGTCCAGTGCGCGCTGGTCAGCCATACTGCTCCTCCACGGCGGCCGAGACGACGGTGGTGACCGCCTTGAAGGTGCGGATCCCCTCGAACATGGTGGCACTGGTGTACGCCACCTTGCGCTCGCCGACGCGTGCGACGCCCGGCACGACGGTGGCCGCCAGGGCGAGGTGCTCGGCGTCGAACTCGACGGCGACGGTGTGCGGGCCGGCCTGCACGGGCTCGTGCCGCACGGCCAGGGCGGCGGCCTCCTTGGCGGCCGCCCGGATGTCGGCGGCGGTCCGGGCCGGCGTACGGCACACGGCGGCGTACCGCGAGACGTGGTCCTTGACGGCGACCTTCCGCGCCTCGGGGGCATAGCCGAGCGCGTCCTCGCAGGCCACGTCGTCCCCGGTGACCAGGACCACGGGCACCCCGTACTCGGCGACGACGTGCGCGTTCAGCAGGCCCTCGCTGGCCCGTACGTCGTCCAGCCAGACGCCGGTGATGGAGTTGGCGAGGTAGGTGTGGGCGAGGACGCCCTCGGCGCCGGCGCCGGCGTGGTAGCCGACGAAGGCGATGCCGTCGACGTCGCCGTGCTGCACGCCCTCGACCATCGACAGCGACTTGTGCCGTCCGGTGAGCATCTCCACGCGCTCGTCCAGCCGCTCCAGCAGCAGGTTGCGCATGGTCCAGTGCGCCTCGTTGACGACGACCTCGTCGGCGCCGCCGTCGAAGAAGCCCAGGGCCGCGGCGTTGACGTCGGAGGTGAACATGGAGCGGCACCGCTCCCACTGCGGTGTCCCGGGCAGGACGTCGGCCGGCCAGGTGACACCGGTGGCGCCCTCCATGTCGGCGCTGATGAGGATCTTCATGGTGCGCCACGTTACGCGCCGGGGCGCGAACAGGCCATGAGGGGTGTGCCGGGCCGGGCACGGGGGAATGCGGGGGCCCGGCACACCCGGTCCGGGGGACCGGCTACGGGGTCAGACCAGCGGCCGGTAGTCGAGGTTCGGGAAGTAGTCCTCGCGGGTGCCGGTGCGGCGCACGTCCCAGGTGGCGCAGTGCAGGGAGCCGCCGTACTCGAAGACGTGCCGGAACGGGACGGTGAAGACCTCGAAGTCGTACTTGGCGAGCAGTTCCTGCAGCGGCTTCTCCTGCTCCTCCACGATCACCTTGGTCGGGGAGATGCTGAGCACGTTCATCGACAGCCACTTGGAGGACTGGCAGTACTTCGGCATCTCGTCGTTGGTGAGCACCGGCTGTGGGGCCTCGACCAGCTCCCAGTCGTTGGCGTAGAACATCTTCTCCTCGCCCTCGCGCAGCGGCCGCTCGGGGTTGGTGAGGATGAGGCCGGGGCGCAGCGGGACGAAGGTGCAGTCGATGTGCGAGGGGAAGAAGTCCAGCGGGAAGTGGACCGTGTGGACGCGGAAGCCGCGCGGCTCCAGGTGCTGCTTGAGCCAGCGGATGCCGGCCCGGTTGGTGGTCATCGACTCCTGGACGAGGATGTCGCGGCCGAGCCGGCTCATGTCGGCGGCGTCGAAGACGACCTCGTCCTGGTTGATGCAGAACTCGAAGGAGTGCATCTCGGCGTGGCGCTTCTCCAGCGGCCAGTCCCAGAACTCCTCGCGGTACATGTCGTCGGCCATGGACGGCTTGGGCGCGGTGGTCCACAGCACGCGCGGGTCGGCGTTCCAGTACTCGTAGACCAGCTTGCGGTAGGGCTGGTACTCGAAGTAGCGGGCGCGGCGCGACATGGTCGCCTCGATGATCTCGTTGCCCATGGTGATCATCACGTCGCGCGGGCAGACCGCGCAGTACTGGTTGGGCACCTCGAAGTCGGGGGTGACGACCGGGCGGGAGAAGTCGTGCGGCTGGGGGCGGCGCACGGTGACGCCCTGGGACTCCAGCAGGGCGGCGAGACCCGCGAGTTCCGCGTTGGCGAGGTCGATGGCGTCCTGGGACTTGGGGCCGGTCGGGAAGGGCTCGCCGGGGGCGTTGCGGACGGCGGGCCGGCTGCCGGGCTCGACCGGCTCGAAGTTGGCGTTGTCGGCGGAGCCGACGACCATCTCCTCCAGCGGGTCCCATTCGTTCCAGGAGTTGACGACGACGGAGTCGGTGTTCATGTCTGCGGCCACCTGTCCTTGTGGAGGTGCGGGGGTGCGGGGTGAGGCGGTTCGTGGGGGGTGGGGGTACGGGGGTACCGGCGGCGGGGTGTGCGGTTACGCGGCGTCCGTGGCGGCGACGAGGCTCGCCGGGCGCATGTCGGTCCAGTTCTGCTCGATGTGGTCGAGGCAGGTCTGCCGGTCGCTGTCGGCCACGACGACGTCCCAGCCGGGCGGGACCAGGGCGAAGGCGGGCCACAGGCAGTACTGGCGCTCGGCGTTGACGAGCACGTGGAAGGTGCCGTCCTCGTTGTCGAACGGGTTGGTCATGTCGTTTCCCAGCTCTCTTTCCAGGAGTTCGTCGGCGGTGGCGCGCCGATCCACGGGGGTCAGGTGAGTTCGCCGGCGAGGGCGCGGGCCGTGCGGCACCGGAAGACGGTGCCCACGTCGAGGCTGCGGCCGAGGTCGGCCTCGATCCGGCCGGCGAGGCGCAGCGCGGTCAGCGAGTCGCAGCCGAGGGCGAAGACGTCGTCGTCGGCGTCGACGTAGGTCCGCTCCAGGACCTCCGCGATCAGCTCGCACAGCCGCTGTTCGACGGGTCCGGCGGCGGCGCCGGGCGCGGGCGGGCCGGTGAGCAGCCGCCCGGTCGGCTCGCCGAGCGCCGTCGGCAGCGTGGTGAGCAGTTCGAGCAGGTCGGCGGCGGTCCGCCGGCCGGCGTCGGCGTCGAGCAGGTCGGGGCGGTGGCCGACGACCAGCCGGAGCCGGTCGCCGGGTGCGGCCATCAGCTTCAGCGGATAGTGGTAGGGGTCGTGCCCCGTGAAGCCCACCAGGCGCAGCCCGTCGTCGGGGCTCGGCAGGGTCTGCGCCGTGGGGTAGTTCTCGAAGACGACGCAGGTGTCGAACAGCGGGCCCCTGCCCACCGCGCGCTGGAGGTCGGCCAGGGCGAGGTGGTGGTACGGCAGCAGCTCGGCCTGTTCGCCCTGGAGCCGGCGCAGCAGGCCTGCCACCGTCTCCGCGGGGTCCAGGCGCACCCGGACCGGCACGGTGTTGATGAACAGGCCGACCATCTCGTCCACGTCCGGCAGATCGGCCTCGCGGCTGGAGACGACGGCGCCGAAGGTGATGTCCCGCTGCCCGGTGCGCCGGTGCAGGCACAGTGCCCACGCCACCCGGACCAGGGTGTTGAGGGTGACGCCGTGGGCGCGCGCCGCGTCGAGCAGGGCCGCGGTGGCGGCCTCGGACAACTCGACCGTGGTCGTCTCGGGCAGGGCGCGCACCCGCGCGGTGTCCCGGCCGGGGCACACCAGCGTGGGCTCCTCCAGTCCGGCCAGCGCCTCGGTCCAGGCGGCCCGCGCCTCGTCCCGGTCCTGGGCGGCGAGCCACTGGAGGTAGTCGGGGTAGTGGCCGGGGACGGGCAGTCCGCGGTCGTCGCCGTCCTGGTCGAACAGGGCGAGCAGGTCCCGCAGCACCAGGGAGGTGGTCCAGCCGTCGACGAGCATGTGGTGCATGCTCAGCACCACCTCGTGCCGGTCCTCGGCGAGCGCCAGCACGGTGCAGCGCATCAGCGGCGGCCGGGCGGGGTCGAAGCGGCGGCGCCGGTCGGCCTCCAGCAGCTCCGTCCGCCGCGCGTCGCGTCCGGCCGGGTCGAGCGCGGTGAGGTCGTGGGTCTGCCACGGCATGGCGACCCGCTCGGGGACGGCCTGCACGGGCTCGCCCGACCGGCGCTGGAGGAACGCCGCGCGCAGCATCGGGTGGCGCTCCAGCAGGGCGTCGCAGGCGGCCCGGAACCGGTCGGTGTCGAGCGGGCCGCTGGTCTCCAGGGCGATCTGCACGTTGTGGACGTCGAGGTCGCCGCTGTCGTAGCGGGCGTGGAAGAGCAGCCCCTCCTGCGTCGGGGTCATCGGCAGCAGCCGCTCGACCGGCGTGCCGATCCGGGCGGCGAGCCGGGCCCGCTCCTCGGCCTCCTCGCGCTCGGCGCGCTCGGGCCGGGCGGTGCCGTAGGCCACCAGCGCGCGCAGCGCCGCGAACCACAGCTCGGCCAGCCGGCCGGCCTCCGCGTCGGACAGCAGCCGCCGGGCCCACAGCCACTGGGCGACGAGCCGGGGCCCGGCCGCGCCGCCGGCTCCGGCAGGTCCATCCTCGACTGCCGCGTTGACCTCGACGACATGGGTGAGCGGCATCCGCGGGTCCGCGCCGAGCGGCAGCGCGTCCGCCTCGGGCGCGACGCCCCAGTCGGCCTCCGCCTGCTCCAAACGGTCCTGCCGGCCCAGGTAGTTGAAGCACACCTGGGGGCGTGCGCCGCCGGCCAGTTCGGCCGCCGTGCCGGGGTTGAGGTGGCGCAGCAGTCCGTAGCCGATGCCGCGCCGCGGGACCCGGCCGAGCTGGGCGGCGACCCGGCGTACGGCCTCCCCGAGGCGGGCGTCGGACGCGGGGTCGTCGCCGGGCGTCCAGTCGGGGGCGCCCGCGTCGAGCCGTACCGGGTACAGGGAGGTGAGCCAGCCGACCGTGCCGGACAGGTCGGCGTCGTCGGCGAGCGGCTCGCGGCCGTGTCCCTCCACGTCGACCAGGACCGCGCCGCCCGCGTCCGTCCCGGCGCCGCGCCAGGCGGTGACGGCGAGGGCGAGGCCGGCCAGCAGGACGTCGTTGGTGCGGGCGCCGAACGCGGCGGGCGCCTTGGACAGCAGCGGCTCGGTGAGGTCCTCGGGGAGGGTGAGGCGCAGGGCGCCGGCGGTGGCGTGGATGTCCAGCGACGGGGACAGCCGGGCGTCGGTCAGGGTGACGCAGCCGGGGCTCACCGTCCGCTTCCAGTACGGCAGTTCGGCGAGCACCTCGGGCGACTGCGCGGCGGAGCGCAGCCGTGCCGTCCACTCCCGCAGCGGCACGGGTACGGGCTCCAGCCGCACGGCGCCGCCGGACGCGGCCTCGTGCCAGGCGGTGTAGAGGTCGGTGAGCAGGATGTGCCAGGACACCGCGTCGACGGCCAGGTGGTGGACGGTGACGAGCAGCCGCCCCTGGCGTCCTTCGCCCGCGTCGAACCAGGTGACCCGCAGCATCGCGCCGGCGCGCGGGGCGAGGGCGTCGGCGTCCTCGGCGGCGCGGGCGGCGATCAGGGCGCGCAGGGCCTCGCCGGTGGCCTGCGTGCCGGGGACCTCGATCCGCCGGACCGCTTCCCGCGCCGCGGCCGGGTCGGCGGGGGCCAGGGCGAGGGAGCCGTCCTCCCGCAGCCGGCCGCGCAGCGCCTCGTGCCGCTCCAGGACCGCGTGCACGGCGGTGACCAGCCGGTCGCCGGCGCCGAGGCCGGGCGGGACGCTGAGCAGGGTCGACTGATGGAACGCGTCGTAGGCTCCGCCGTGTTCGCGCAGGCGGTGCATGACCGGGGTGACGGCGGTGGGCTCGGGCGACGGGGCGGTGGCGGGCCCGGTCCCATGGGCGGCGGTGGCGGTGGCCCGGTGGGGCTGCGGCTCTGCCGTCGGGACGGACTCGGGACGGGTGGCCGGCCGGGACTCCGGCCGGTCGCGGCGGACGGGCTCGGCGGGCGCGGGCTTCTTCGGCGCCGCGCCGAGCAGGGCCGCGAGCGCGGCGGGCGTGCGCTGGGCGAAGACCTGCTTGGGCGTCAGCCGTACGCCGGCCTCGCGCGCCCGTGCCACGAGCTGGATGACGGTGATGGAGTCGCCGCCGAGCCCGAAGAAGTCGTCCTCGACCGCGACCGCGTCCAGGCCCAGCACCTGCCCGAACAGACCGGCCAGCGTGTCGGCGGCGTCGTTCCGCGCGGGCTCCGGGGCGGGGTCGGACGCAGCGGAGGGGGCGGCGGGCGCGGAGGCAGCGGCAGCGGCGGGCGCGGAGGCGGTGGGGCCGGTGGCCGGGGCGGGTTCCGGCGCCGTCAGGTCGGCCGGCGCCTGCGCCGGCGCCTGCGTTGCCGCGAGGGCGGAAGGCGTGCGGTGCGCGAAGACCTGCTTGGGCGTCAGCCGCACCCCCGCCTCGCGGGCCCGCGCCACCAGCTGGATCACCGTGATCGAGTCACCGCCGAGCGCGAAGAAGTCGTCCTCCACGCCGACGGGCTCCAGGCCCAGCACCTGTCCGAACAGCGCGGCGAGGGTGGTGGCCAGGTCCCGGGGGGCCTCCTCGGACGGGGCCTGCCGGTCGGGGGCGGACTCCTCCGGGGCGGGCAGCGCCGCGCGGTCGACCTTGCCGTTGGGGGTGACCGGGAGCGCGGGCAGCGTGACGAACGCCGAGGGGACCATGTGGGCGGGCAGCCGCTCGGCGACGCGCTCGCCCAAGGTCGCCAGGTCGGCCTCCCGGCCGGGCGCGGCGACCACGTAGGCGACCAGGCGCGGGGCGCCGCGCCGGTCCGCGCGGACGGCGGCGGCGACCTGCGCGACCGCGGGGTCGACGCCGATCATGGCCTCGACCTCGCCGAGTTCGATGCGGTAGCCGCGGATCTTGACCTGGTCGTCGGTGCGTCCGCCGTACATCATGACGCCGTCGGGCCGCCACCAGACGATGTCGCCGGTGCGGTACATCCGGGCGCCGGGCGCGCCGAAGGGATCGGCGACGAAGCGGCAGGCGGTCAGGCCGGGGCGGCCGGCGTAGCCGCGGGCGAGGACGTCGCCGCCGATGTACAGCTCGCCGGGGACGCCGGGCGGCACGGGGCGCAGGCAGGCGTCCAGGATGTAGAGGCGGGCGGCCGGGACGGGGCCGCCGATCGGGACGGCGCCGGTCGGCAGCGGGTCGCCGGGCTCGATGCGGTACTCCATGCAGCCGACGGTGGTCTCGGTGGGGCCGTACTCGTTGACGACCGTCACGTTCGGGTGGCGGGAGCGCCAGGGCGCGAGTGCCTCGCCGGTCAGCTGCTCGCCGCCCAGGACGAGTTCGCCCGTGGGCGAGTACCAGTCGTCGGAGGCGGCGAGCACCGGCAGGTGGCTCGGCGTGGCCTTGACGAAGGCCGGCGGGTGGTCCTCCGCGCCCGCCGGGGCGTCGAAGTCGGTCAGGTCGACCAGCCGGACCAGTCCGCCCAGGGTGAGCGGTCCGAACAGGCCGGTGACGGTGAGGTCGAACGACGGGTGCGAGTGCACCAGCGCCTGCCGCGCCAGGCCCGGATAGGCGGAGCGGGAGAAGGCGAGGTAGCCGTCGACGGTGCGGTGCTCCACGACGACGCCCTTGGGGCGGCCGGTGGATCCGGAGGTGTAGATGACGTAGATGACGTCGGTGGGGCTGGTCCGCACGTCCGGGGCGACGGCGGGCCGGGCGGTGAGCGCGGACCGCAGGGCCGGGTCGTCCAGGCCGATCACGACCGGGTGCGCGGCGAGCGCCGGGTGGGCGGCGTCGGCGCAGACGACGGCGGAGGGCGCGGCGTCGTCCAGCATGTAGGCGATGCGGTCGGCCGGGTAGGCGAGGTCGACCGGCACGTATCCGGCGCCGGCCTTGAGCACCGCGAGCAGCGCCACCAGCAGGTCGGTGGTGCGCGGGAGGGCGACGGCCACCAGGTCGCCGGGGGCGACGCCGCGTTCGGCGAGGAGTGAGGCCAGCCGGTTGGCGGCGTCGTCCAGCCGGCGGTAGGTGAGGGTGCGGTCTGCGTCGGCGACGGCCGGTGCGTCGGGGGTGCGGCGGACCTGGTCCTCGATACGGCGGGTGAGCGTGGCCGGTTCGGGCAGTCCGCCGGCGCCGCGGCCCCACTCCCCGAGCACCTGGTCGCGCTGCGGCGCGGTCAGCAGGCTCAGCCGGGCGACGGGGGTCTGGGGAGCGTGCGCGAAGGTGTCGAGGAGCAGGCGCAGCAGGGAGCGGATCAGTTCCAGGCGGGCGGTGTCGAACAGGTCCCTGCGGTAGCTGACGTTGAGCCGCATCCGGGGGCCGGCGACGGCGACGACGCTGAGCGGGTAGTGGGTCGCACCGGTGATCTCCGGCGCGCCGTCGGCCTCGGCGTCGGTGTCGGCGCCGGGCTCGGCCAGTTCGGTGAGAGGGGTGATCCGCAGTCCGGGCACGCCGTCGCGCAGGGCGTCGAAGCCCTGGGGCGCGGTGCCGAAGTTGACGGAGGTGTCGAAGAGGGTGTCGAGGCCGGTGAGGCGGCGCACCGCGGCCAGGCCGAGGTGCTGGTGCGGGGCCAGGGCGAGCTGCTCGTCCTGGACCCGGGCGAACAGCGCGGCGAGCGTCTCGGCGGGGTCGATCCGCACCCGGACCGTCACGCCGTTCATCAGCAGGCCCACCACCGAGTCCGCGCCGGGCAGTTCGGCCGGTCGGCCGTGCACGGTCTGCCCGAACACCACGTCGTCGCGTCCGGTGAGGACGGACAGCAGCAGCGCCCAGACGCCCTGGACCACGGAGTTGAGGGTGAGACCGTGCGCGCGGGCGGCCCGGGCCAGCGCCGTGCTGGTGTCCTCGGACAGGGTGACGTGGGTGAGCGCGGGCATCGCCTCGGGGCCGGCCTCGGCGGCGCCGGGCGCGACGAGGGTCGGCTCCGTCAGCCCGTCCAGCGCGGTGCGCCAGGCCGCCTCGGCGGCCTGCCGGTCCTGCCGGGAGAGCCAGCGCAGATAGTCCGTGAGGGGCGTGCCGGCGCGCGGGGCGCCGCCCCGGCCGCCGCGCTCGCGGTGGTAGAGGGTGAACAGGTCCTCCAGCACGAGCGGCAACGACCAGCCGTCCAGCAGGATGTGATGGTACGTCAGCACGAAGGCGTACTGGTCGTCGGCGAGGCGCACCAGGGCGAACCGCATCAGCGGCGGGTCCGCCATGTCGAAGCGGCGCCGGCGCTCCTCCTCCAGGAAGACCAGCAGCTTCTTGCGGCGCACGGACTCGTCCTCGGCGGAGAGGTCCAGCTCGGTCCACAGGGTGTCCACGGTGCGCCGGATCAGCTGCACCGGCTGTCCGTTGGCGCGCTCGCGGAAGCCGGCGCGCAGCACCCCGTGCCGGGCCAGCGTGCCGGCGCAGGCCGCCCGCAGCGCCGTCGGCGAGACGTCGCCGCGCAGTTCGAAGGGGGCCTGGATGGTGTAGACGTCCGCGGCCTCGGGGTCGTACAGGGCGTGGAAGAGCATGCCCTCCTGGAGCGGGGTGAGGGGCAGGACCGCCTCGATCGGCGACTGGGTCTCGTGTTGGGTCTTCAATCCTCACAACTCCCTGGGCGAAGGGCCCGGTTCGGCGTGCTCCAGCGCCTGCGTGATCGCGTCGAGCGTGTGCTGCGCCCCGCTGAAGAGGTAGTCGTGGCCGCCGGGCAGCAGTCGCAGCGAGAAGCCGTCGGCGGCGCAGGCGCGCCAGTCCTCCAGCCGCTCCCGGCCCACCAGCGGGTCGTCCGCGCCGCCGAGGACGTGCAGCGGGCAGCCGGGCGGGGCCGGCTCCGGGGCGGTGTACGCCTCGGCCAGCGCCAGGTCGCGGCGGACCGTGCGCAGGGCGTAGCTCAGGTACGCCGGGTACCGGCGCAGACTGGGCGGGAAGCCGCCGAAGCCGTCGAGCCAGTCGAGCAGGCCCTGGTCGTCCAGGTGCGAGACGCGCTTGAGGACGGGGGCGTGCGGGGCGCGGGAGGCGGAGACGAGCAGGGCGACGGGCGGGGTCAGGCCGCGGCGGCGCACGCGCAGGGCGATCTCGTAGCCGAGCAGCGCGCCGAAGCTGTGCCCGAACAGGGCGTAGGGGCCGTCGAGTTCGCCGCAGATGCCGTCGAGGACGGCGTCGGCCAGCGCTTCGAGGGTGTCCGGCAGCGGCTCGGCGCTGCGGACGCCGCGCCCGGGCAGTTCGACGGTGGCGAGTTCGACGCCGGCCGGGGCGAGCAGCCGCCACGGGGCGTACGAGGCGGCGCTGCCGCCGGCCTGGGGCAGGCAGATCAGCTTGAGACGGGCTCCGGGCGCGATGACCCGGCCGACGATCCACGGACTGTCCACGCCCCGCGCGGGGGTGTGCGCGGGGTGGGAAGGTCGTGCGGCGGTATGAGTTCGCATCCCGCTCCTTTCGTCGGCCGGCACTCTTGTCGGGGCGGTGACCCGCGGGGATCATCGTGCGGACCCCCGAACCCCCGTACCAGGCACGCCGACCGGCAACAGGTCTGCCGCCCAGTTGCCCAGCGCCTGCCTGGAGCCGGGGACGCGGCGCGGCGACGATCGGCGGGACACTCCTGCTGACGATCGGCGGGACACTCCTGCTCCTGTGCCGAGGGGATCGCAAACCCGATGACCGCCCTTCCTGACGAGGCAGCCGACCCGACGTTCTTCACCCTGGAATCCGCCAAGGCGGACCTCATGCAGGTGGAGAGCCTCACCCGGGCCTGCCTGAACTGGGACTACGGCAAGCGCGACAGCCGTGTGTGGAGCCTGTACGAGAAGAACAAGGCCGCCCAGTGGAACGCCACGACCGACATCGACTGGGACCACGACGTGCAGTTCGGCGCCGAGCTGACGGAGGAGAACGGCGCGAAGCTGGCGTCGTTCGTCGTCGGCGAGGGCAGCCCGGTCCCGCCCGAACTGCTCACCCAGTTCCGCTGGGAGTACCAGGCGTGGATGTGCAGCCAGTTCCTGCACGGCGAGCAGGGCGCGCTGGTGACCACGGCGCGCCTGGTCGAGACCGTGCCCGACATGGACGCCAAGACGTACGCCGCCTCCCAGGTCGCCGACGAGGCGCGGCACGTCGAGGCGTTCGCCCGTTACATGGACGAGAAGCTCGGCGTCGTCTACCCGGTCAACCCGGGCCTGGGGACGCTGCTGCACGACGTGCTGTCGGAGTCCCGCTGGGACATCGTCTACCTCGGCATGCAGGTCGTGATGGAGGGCCTCGCGATCACCGGACTGCGGCTGGCCAGCAGCGGCTTCGGCGACCCGCTGATCCGGCAGATCACCCGGATGGTGGCGGCCGACGAGGCCCGGCACATCGCCTTCGGGGTCACCATGCTCACCGGCATGTACCAGGAGGTGACGTCGGCGGAGCTGCGCGACCGGGAGGACTTCCTGCTGGAGGCGATCCGGCTGATGTCGCGCCGGTTCATGCTGCGCGAGCTGTGGGAGCGGATGGACCTCGACGTCGACAAGGGCGTGGTGTTCGCCCGGACGAACCCGATGATGTCGACGTACCGGCAGCTGCTGTTCCAGCAGGTCATCCACGTTCTGCGGCAGCTGGGGATGCTGACGGAGAAGGTGCGCGAGCTGTTGATCGCGGAGAACCTGGTCCGCACGGAGACGATGGCCGCGGTCCGCTGACCGGCCGGCCCGCCCCGGCCCACCACTGCCCCGGCGCGAAACGGCGCGCCGGGGCAGTGGTGTGTGCGCATCGCGGGGCGGTCCCGGCGGGCCCGCCCCGGCCGGGGCGGGCCCGGTGGTCATCCCTCGGGCGTCAGGGGCCGGGTCGCGTCGGCGAACCAGCCCGCGCAGACGGCCTTCCAGATGACCCGGCGGCGGGGCTTGCCGCTGGTGGTGACGGCGATGCCGCCGCGCGGCACCTCCAGGGCGAGCAGTTCGGCGTCGCCCAGCCACTCCGACAGCACCTCGTGGGCGATGGCGTGCCAGCCCTCTTGGACGCCCGCGAAGACGGCCACGCCGGTCGGCGCGCCGTCGCGGACGCCGAGCAGCACGGCGACCCGGCGTTCGGGGATGCCCCGCTGGTGCAGCAGGGTCTCCAGGCTCTCGGCGAACACCATCTTGCCGTTGACCTTCAGCCCGTCGCCGAGCCGTCCGATCACGAACAGCTGGCCGTCGCGCACGAAGCCCGCGTCGCCGGTCTCGAGCCGGTCGCCGAGGCTGGTGCCGGAGGCGGTGCCGGCGTCGCCGACGTAGCCGGAGGCGATGGAGACGCCGCTGACGACGATCTCCCCGACCTGGCCGTCCGGCAGTTCCTCGCCGTCCTCGGAGACGATGGCGACCCTGCGGTCCTCCAGCGGCCCGCCGCAGCCGACCACCGCCGTCCCGGCGAGCGCGGCGGCGTCGCCGTCGTAGGGCTCCCCGGTCGTCCAGCCCGCGCCGGGGGCGAGGCCGGTGACGGCGAGGGTCGCCTCGGCGCTGCCGTAGGCGGGCAGCAGCGCGCCGCGGTCGAGGCCGTGCGGGCCGAGCAGGGCGTGGAAGTCGAGCAGCACCTGCGGGTCGATCCGCTCCGCGCCGATGATGACGCACCGCAGCG
The DNA here is from genome assembly GCF_040611575.1 of Streptomyces sp. NPDC006610. Taxonomy (NCBI): domain Bacteria; kingdom Bacillati; phylum Actinomycetota; class Actinomycetes; order Kitasatosporales; family Streptomycetaceae; genus Streptomyces; species Streptomyces sp. NPDC006610. The sequence goes on along the minus strand of NZ_JBEXOP010000006.1, from coordinate 193,049 downwards.
AGGAGAAGTCCAGGCCCTCCAGGTCGGCGGGCCGCACGCGGCGCAGGATGTACGACAGGCCGAAGTTGGGCATGGCCGTCATGACGATGCGCTGCTCGCTGATGTGCTTGAGGTAGCGCAGCGGCGAGCGGATGAAGTCGTCGGGCTGGAGCATGTGCCCGTCGAAGCCGGTGACGACGACGTTGAGCAGGAAGCCGACCAGGCCCATGTCGTGGTGGACGGGCAGCCAGCTGATCGCCGGGTACTCGGGGGCGCAGCCGAGCCAGCGGCGCATGCCGGTGAGGTTGGTGCGCAGGGCCTCGGCGGAGATGCGCACGCCGCGCGAGAAGCCGCTGGACCCGGAGGTGAACTGCACCAGCGCCGTCTCGGGCAGCGGGTGGGGGCGCTCCAACGGCTGCGCCCCTTCGACGAGTTCGTCGAAGACGACCGGCTCGGGGACGTCGGCGGCGGCAGAGATCTTGCGGATCCGCTCCAGCGACTCGTCGTCGCAGACCGTGATCCTGGGCCGCACGGTGCCGAAGAGGTGGGTGGCGTGCTTCTCGTAGTCGTCGGCCTTCTGGAAGGCGAACGGCGGCGCGATGGTGCACGGGGTCGCGCCGGCGGCGAGCGCGCCGAAGAACGTGGCGACGAAGCCGGGGCCCGAGCGCTGCACCAGCGCTACAACGTCACCGCTCTCGACGCCGTTCGCGCGCAGTGCGGCGGCGGTCCTCAGCACCAGGTCCCGCAGGTCCCGGTAGGACCAGAAGTCCCAGCCGTCGCCGCGCTTCGCGTAGTACAGGCCCCGCTCGGCGGACGCCTCGTCCAGCCAGTCGAGCAGGCCCCGGTCCGGGATTGCCAACGTCCTCGTCCTCCGGTGTGTCGGGCGTCAGGAAAGGTCCGCGGTCGCGGCGGGGCCCGCGCACGGGCGGGCGCCGCGCCCGGTGCCTGCCAGCCTTGGCGGGGCGGACGGGCGGCGCCAGGCAGGGACACCGGTAACTCGGCCACGGGGGGCGGCAGTTCCACCAGCAACATCGATTGCCGGTCGGTTGCCTGGTGACCGCCGCGGCGGCCGTGCAGCATCGAGCGGGGTTCCAGCTCCCGATCCGCCCCTGACGACGCGGACGGTCACGCATGCACGGAAGGCCTCGGAAGTCCCCCGGAAGTCCACGAGAGCGGTTACGAACCTGATGACATCACGCGACGCCGACGCCGGTCTGCTTCCCGACACCGGCCCGCTTCCGCTGACCGCCGCCCAGCGCGGGGTGTTCCACGCCCAGAGCCTCGACCCGAAGAACCCGGCCTTCAACACGGTGGCCGTCATGGAGGTCCGGGGACCGCTGGACGGGGATCTGCTCAGCCGTGCGATCCGCCGGTCGGAGGCGGAGAGCGGCACCTTCGACGTCGAGTTCGCCGAGGGACCGGAGGGCGTGTTCCAGCGGCCGCTGCCGCCGGGCCGCTCCTCGTTCGAGGAGCTGGACCTGACGGGCGAGGACGACCCGTTCGCGGTGGCGCGGGAGCTGGTGGACCGCGACCGGAGCACCCCGCTGGACCTGACGCGGGACACCCTGTCCGCGCACTTCCTGATGCGCGTGGGACCCGACCATCACCTGTGGTACCAGCGCAGCCACCACATCCTGTCCGACGCGTTCGGCTCGGTGCTGCACTCGCGCCGCATCGCCGCCCACTACGAGGCGCTGGCCGCGGGCGCCGAGGCCGCGGGCGAGCCGCTCGGCGCGCTGCGGGACCTGCTCGCCGAGGAGGCGGAGTACCGGGCGTCGGCGGACTACACCGCGGACCGGGACTACTGGAACGGCGTCCTGGAGGACCGGCCCGAGACGGTGAGCCTCGCCCCCGGCATTCCCACCGGCGCGGCCCCCTCGGCGCTGCGCGAGCAGGCGCGGCTGTCGGCCGGTGAGCTGACCGCGCTGCACGCGGCGGGCCGTGCGGCGCGTGCGCCGTGGACGGTGGCGCTGCTGGCGGCCGTCGCCGCGTACCTGCACGGCATGACCGGCGCCGAGGACCTCACGATCGGCGTCCCGGTCACCGCCCGCCTCGGCGCCCGCTCCCGGAACACGCCCGGCATGCTGTCCAACCAGCTGCCGCTGCGGCTGGCCGTGCGCCCCGCCGAGGGCCGCCTCGACCTGGTCCGCCAGGTGGGGCGCCGGCTCGGCGAGCTGCTCACCCGCCAGCGCTACCCGTACGACGAACTCCGCCGCGACCTGCGCCTGCTGGGCTCGGGCGAGCAACTGTACGGCGTGCTGGTCAACATCATGCCCGCCGGTTCGGAGACGGCGTTCACCGGACGCGAGGCGACCCTGACCACGCTGTCCGGCGGCCCGGTGACCGACCTCAACATCACCTGCCACCCGGAGCCCGACGGCACCGGCGCGCGCGTCGACTTCGAGGCCAATCCGGACCGCTACACGCCCGAGGAACTCGCCGCGCACCGGCGCAGGTTCACCGCGTTCCTCGCCCGGTTCCTCGCCGCGCCGGGCGACCTGCCGCTCGGCCGGCTCGAGGTGGCGGGGCCCGAGGAGCGGGAGCGGGTGCTCGCGGCCGGCACGGGCGCGGGCGGGGTGGTGCCGCGCACCTTCCCGGAGCTGTTCGCGGAGCAGGTCCGGCGCGCCCCGGACGCCCTGGCGGTGCTCTCCCCCGCCGGCGCCCTGGACTACGCGGGCCTGGACGCGCGCGCGAACCGGCTGGCGCGGGCGCTGCTGGCGCGCGGTGCGGGGCCCGAGCGGCTGGTGGCCGTGGCGCTGCCGCGCGGCGCCGACGCCCTGGCCGCCGTGGTGGCCGTCCTGAAGTCGGGCGCGGCCTATCTGCCGGTGGACCTCGGCTATCCGCGGGCCCGGCTGACCGCCATGCTCGACGACACCCGGCCGCTGCTGATGCTCACCACGAGCGAGGCGGACGACCCGGGCCTCGCGCCCGGCGTGCCCCGTCTGCACCTGGACCTGGAGGCGCTGGACGGCTTCCCGGAGACGGACGTCGAGGACGCCGAGCGCCCCGCGCCGCTGCGCACCGGGCACCCGGCGTACGTCATCTACACCTCGGGCTCGACCGGCCGCCCCAAGGGCGTCGTCGTCCCGCACACCGGTCTCGCCGCCCTGGTCGCGCACCAGCGCGCGCAGCTGGACCTGGCGCCGGGCACGCGCGTGCTCCAGTTCGCCTCGCCCAGCTTCGACGCCTCGGTGTGGGAGCTGTGCACGGCGCTGCTCACCGGCGCCGCCGCGGTGACCGCCCCGGCCGAACGGCTGGCGCCGGGACGGCCGCTGGCCGACCTGGTCGCCGAACTCGGCGTCACCTGCCTGCTGCTGGCGCCCTCCGCGCTGGCGGCGATGCCGGCCGACGCCCTGCCCGAGGGCGTCAATCTGGTCGTCGGCGCGGAGGCGTGCTCGCCGGAGCTGGTCGCGCGCTGGTCGCCGGGCCGGCACATGGTCAACGCGTACGGGCCCACCGAGTCGACGGTGATCGCCACCCAGACGGGCCCGCTGTCCGGACGGATCGTTCCTCCGATGGGCCGCGCCGTGCCGGGCACCCGGGTGCGGCTGCTGGACGCGGCCCTGCGCCCAGTGCCGCCCGGCGTGCCCGGCGAGGTGTACCTCAGCGGCGACGGCCTGGCCCGTGGCTACCTGGGCCGTCCCGGCACCACCGCGCAGCGCTTCGTCGCCGACCCGTTCGGCGCGCCCGGCGCCCGCATGTACCGCACCGGCGACCTGGCCCGGTGGAGCGCCGACGGCGAACTGGTCTACCTGGGCCGCGCCGACGACCAGGTCAAGGTGCGCGGCTTCCGCATCGAGCCAGGCGAGGTCGAGGGCGTGCTGACCGGCGCGCCGGGCGTGGGCGGGGCGGTGGTCGTCGCCCGCGAGGTGCGGCCCGGGACGAGGCTGCTGGTGGCCTACGTCGTCCCCGCCCCGGACGCCGCGACGGCCCCCGACCCGGTCGCGCTGCGCGCCTTCGCCGAGGAGCGGCTGCCCGGCTACCTGGTCCCGGCGGCGGTGACCGTGCTGGAGGCCTTCCCGCGCACGCCGGGCGGCAAGGTGGACGTCAAGGCGCTGCCGGAGCCGCGGTTCGAGACCGCGACCGCCTACCGGGCGCCGTCCACCGAGCGCGAGCGGATCCTGCACGAGGTGTTCACCGAGGTGCTGGGCCTGCCGCGGATCGGCGTCGACGACAGCTTCTTCGACCTCGGCGGCGACTCCATCACCGCGACCCGGCTGGCGGCCCGCGCGCACGGCGCCGGTCTGCTGCTCACCGCCAAGGACGTCTTCGGTCACAAAACCATCGCACGGCTCGCCGAGGCGGCCCGGGACACCGACCCGCAGGCCGCGCTGCCGAGCGCCGAGAGCCTGGTGCGGCTCGACGCGGACGAACTCGACGAGCTCGAAGCCCAGTGGGGGACAACACTGTGAGACAGACATCCCTGGAAGCGGTGCTGCCGCTCACGCCGTTGCAGCAGGGCATCCTCTTCCACGCCCTCTTCGACGAGGGCGGCAGAAAGGACGCGGCGACCGCGGCGGGCACCGCGAACGCGGCGGATTCCGCCGGGCGGAGCGTCGACTTCTACACCGTGCAGACGCCGCTGGAGCTGACCGGGGCGCTCGACGTGGAGGTGCTGCGCCGCTCCTGCGCCGCGCTGCCCGCCCGCCACCCGAGCCTGCGGGCCGGGTTCCTGCGCCGGCGTTCCGGCGAGGCGGTGCAGGCGATCGCCCGGTCCGTCGAACCCGCCTGGGAGGAGGTCGACTTCTCCGGCTTCGACGCCGAGGAGCAGGGGCCGCGCCTGGCGGGCCTGCTCGCGGGCGACCGGGCGCGGCGCTTCGACATGACGAAGCCGCCGCTGCTGCGTTTCACCCTGGTCCGGCTCGCGCCCGAGCGGCACGTCCTGGTGCTCACCAACCACCACATCCTGCTGGACGGCTGGTCGCTGCCGCTGGTCCTGGCCGACCTGTTCCGCATCTACCGGGACGGCGGCACGGCGGACGGGCTGGAGCCCGCGGTCCCGTTCGGGGACTACCTGGGCTGGCTGGCCGCCCAGGACCGGGACGAGGCCGAGCGGGCCTGGCGCTCCGCGCTGACGGGCCTCGACGGGCCGACGCTGGTGGCCCAGGGGGCGGCGGCGGACGCCGCGGACCGGGGGCAGCAGCGGGCGGTCGCCGAGCTGTCCGAGGCCGACACCGAGCGGCTGACCCGCGCGGCCCGGTCGCGCGAACTCACCCTCAACACGGTGGTCCAGGGCGCCTGGGCGCTGCTCCTGACCCTGCTGACGGGCCGTCAGGACGTGGTGTTCGGCAACACGGTCGCCGGGCGTCCGCCGCAGCTGCCGGGCAGCGAGCGCATGGTGGGACTGATGATGAACACCGTGCCCGCCCGGGTGCGGATCGACCCCGCCGAGCCGGTCGCGGACCTGCTGGCGCGCGTCCAGGCGGAGCAGTCGGCGCTCACCCGCCACGAGTACCTGGGCCTGGCCGACATCCACCGCGCGGCCGGCGTCACCGAACTCTTCGACACCACCGTCGCGTTCGAGAACGTCCCCGTCGAGAGCGCCGTCCGGGGCGCGGAGGTGCCCGGCCTGTCCGCGGGCATCCTGCGCGACATCGCCGACGGCGACACGGACGCCTTCGAGGGCACCCACTACCCGCTGAGCCTCGCCGTCCACCCCGGCGAGCGGCTGCGGCTGGAGCTCAACCACCGCGCGGACGTGTACGACACCGACGCCGCGGCGGAGGTGCTGCGGCTGCTGTGCGGGCTGCTGCGCGACATCGCCGAGCGTCCCGAACTGCCCGCGGGCCGGCTGCCGGTGCGCTTCCCCGCCGAGCGGGAGGAGATCGTACGGCGCACCGGTGGCCGTACCGTGGCACGCCCCGCGCAGACGCTGCCGGAGGTGTTCGAGGCGCAGGTGCGGGCCACCCCGGACGCGGTCGCCGTGAGCGACGGCAGGACCGGGCTGACCTTCGCCCGGCTCAACGCCGAGGCCAACCGGCTCGCCCGGCTGCTGGTCGCCGAGGGCGCGGGCCCCGGCACGCTGGTCGGGGTGGCCCTGCCGCGCACGACGGACGCGGTGGTGGCGATCCTCGCGGTGCTGAAGTCGGGCGCCGGCTATCTGCCCATCGACGTCGAGTACCCGGCGGAGCGCATCGCCGCGATCTGCGCGGAGGCGGCGCCCGTCCTGGTCCTGGCGGCCTCGCAGGCCGCGCCCGCCCTGTCCGCGCGAACGCTCCTCCTGGACCGGGCGGAGCTGCCCGACGACGCCCGCGACCTCACCGACGCCGACCGCCCGGCCCCGCTGCGGCCGGCCCATCCGGCGTACGTGATCTACACGTCGGGGTCGACGGGCCGCCCCAAGGGCGTCGTGGTGGAGCACCGGAACCTGGTCAACATGTTCCACAGCCACCGGGTGAACTTCTTCGAGCCCGAGCGGGAGCGCCTGGGCGGGCGGGCGCTGCGCGCCGCCCTCACCAACTCCCTCGGCTTCGACGCCTCGTGGAGCCAGCTGCTGTGGATGGTCGGCGGGCACGAGCTGCTCCTCGTGGACGACACCGTCCGCAAGGACGCCCTCGCGCTGGCCGCGCTGGTCGCCGCCGCGGCCGTCGACGTGGTCGACACCACGCCGTCGGTGGCCCGGCAGATGCTCGCGGCCGGCATGTTCGGCCCCGCCGACGGGCGGCACCGCGTCGGCGTGCTCGCGCTGGGCGGCGAGGAGGTCGCCGCCGACCTGTGGGAGCGGCTGCACGAGACGCCGGGCCTGTCGGTCTACAACCTCTACGGCCCCGCCGAGTGCACGGTCGACGCCATGCTGTGGCACGGCGGCGCGACGGCGGGCCCCGCGATCGGCACCCCCGCCGACAACACCCGCGTGTACCTGCTCGACGCGTTCCTGCGGCCGGTGCCGGACGGGGTCGTGGGCGAGCTGTACATCGCCGGCGACGGCGTGGCGCGCGGCTATCTGGGCCGTCCGGGGCTGACCGCGGAGCGGTTCGTCGCCGACGTGTTCGGGGAGCCGGGCGCGCGCATGTACCGCACCGGCGACCTGGGCTGCCGCCGGCCCGACGGCGTGGTGGAGTACCGGGGCCGCTCCGACTTCCAGGTGAAGATCCGCGGACACCGCATCGAACTGGGCGAGATCGAGGCCGCGCTCGCCGCGGACCCGTCGGTGGCGGAGGCGGTCGCGGCGGTCTCCGCCGACGCCAAGGGCGTGCAGCGCGTCGTGGGCTACGTGCGTGCCGCCGAGGGCGCCGAGGTGCGGCCCGAGGACCTGCGCGCGTCCGTCGCCGGGCGGCTGCCGGCGTACATGGTCCCGGCGCTGGTCATGGCCGTGGACGCCTTCCCCCTCACGCCCAACGGCAAGGTCGACCGCAAGGCCCTGCCGGAGCCGCGGTTCCGGGCGACGAGCGTCTACCGGGCGCCGTCCACCGAACGCGAACGGGTGCTGCACGAGGTGTTCGCCGACGTGCTCGGCCGGGAGCGGGTCGGCGTCGACGACAGCTTCTTCGACCTCGGCGGCGACTCGATCATCGCCATGCAGCTCGCGGCCCGCGCCCACCGCGCCGGGCTCGCCGTGGGCGCCCGCGACGTCTTCGTCCACAAGACGATCGCCCGGCTCGCACAGGCCGCCCGCGACGTCGTGGAGCAGCCCGCCGAGGCGGCCGCGCCGACCGGGCCGCTGCTCGACCTCACCGAGGCGGAGCGGGCCGAACTGGACGCGCTGGGACGGCCGTTCGCCGAGGCGCTGCCGCTGACGCCGCTCCAGCAGGGCATGCACTTCCACGCGATGCTCGCCGCCGACGGCGTCGACGTCTACACCGCCCAGGCCCCCGTCCGGCTCGCCGGCCGCCTCTCCCCCGCCGTGCTGCGCACCGCGTTCGAGTCGGTCCTGGCCCGCCACACGGCGCTGCGCGTGTCGTTCGCCCTGCTCGGCTCGGGCCGTCTGGTCCAGGTCGTGCACGAGGACGTACGGGTGCCCTGGCGGGAGGTCGACGTCTCGGCGCTGGGCGAGGCCGAACGCGACGCCCGCATCGCCGAGTTGCTGGCCGACGAGCGGGTGCGCCGCTTCGACCTGGCCGAGCCGCCGCTGCTGCGGGTCACGCTGGTCCGGATCGCCGACGACGACCACCTCCTCGTCGTCTCGCACCATCACGCCCTGCTCGACGGCTGGTCGCTGCCGCTGTTCTTCCGCGACCTGTTCGCCTGCTACGCCCGCGGCGGCGCCGCCCCCGACGCGGCGCCCGCGCAGTTCACCGACTTCCTGCGCTGGCTCGACGGGCAGGACGCGGACGCGGCGGCGCGGGCCTGGAACGAGGCGCTCGCCGGGTTCGAGGAGCCGACACTGGTCGCCCCCGACGCGGAGGCCGCCACCGCGACCGTGCCGCACCTGGTGACCGAGGCCCTAGACCCGCAGCGCACCGCCGAACTGGCCGCCGCCGCCCGCGCCGCGGGCCTGACCCTCAACACCCTGCTCCAGGGCGCCTGGGCCGTCGTGCTGGGCGGACTGCTGGGCCGCGACGACGTGGTGTTCGGCGCGACCACCGCCGCCCGCCCGCCGGAGCTGACCGGCTCCGGCGACATCGTCGGCCTGCTGATGAACACCGTCCCGGTCCGGGTCCGGCTCGACCCGTCCCGTCCGCTGGACGCGCTGCTCACCGACGTGCAGAACCAGCAGGCCGGGCTGCGCCCCTACCAGCACATCGGCCTGACCGAGGTGCAGCGCTCCCTCGGCCTCGGCGAACTCTTCGACACCGTCCTGGACTTCGCCAGCACGCCCTTCGACGGCTCGGCGATCCAGCAGCAGGTACCGGGCCTGACGATGTCGGTGGACGGCGAGCCCGTCCCCGGCGCCTCGCACTACCCGCTGAACCTGGTCGTGGTGCCGGGCGAGCGGCTGAGCCTCGAACTCAGCTACCGCGCGGACCTGTTCACCGAGGAGGCGGGCGCGGCCCTGCTCACCCGGGTCCGCCGGGTCCTGGAGGGCTTCCTGGCCGCGCCCTCCGCGCCGCTGGGCCGGCTCGACCTGCTGACGGACACGGAGCACGAACTGCTGCGCGCCGCCGCCGAGGGGCCGGCCGCCCCGGAGCCGAGCACCTTCCCGGCGCTGTTCGAGGAGCGGGTCCGGGCCCGTCCCGACGCGCTCGCCGTGCTCGACGGCGAGCTGCGGCTGACGTACGCCGAACTCAACGAGGGGGCGAACCGGCTGGCCCGGGCGCTGGTCGAGCGGGGCGTCGGCCCGGAGGACGTCGTCGGGGTGGCGCTGCCGAAGTCGGCGCGGTCGGTCCTCGCGGTCCTCGCGGTGCTCAAGGCCGGCGCCGCCTATCTGCCGCTGGACCTCAACTATCCGCTGGAGCGGCTGCGGCACATCCTCGGCGACGCCCGCCCCACCCTGGTCCTCACCACGACCGGGGCGACCGGGCAGCTCGCGGAGGCGGGCGCCCGGCGGACCATGTGCCTCGACCTGGAGAGCGCCGACGCGTACGACGGCGGGAACCTGACCGACGCCGACCGGAGGGCGCCGCTGCGGCCCGCCCACGGCGCGTACCTGATCCACACCTCGGGTTCCACCGGCCGCCCCAAGGGCGTGCTGGTCCCGCACCTGGGCATCGCCGCCCTGGCCGCCCAGCAGCGCGCCGGGCTCGCCCTGCGCCCGGACGAGCGGGTGCTGCTGTTCGCCTCGCCCAGCTTCGACGCCTCCGTGTGGGAGCTGGCCACCGCCCTGCTCACCGGCGCCTGCGCGGTCACCGCGCCCGCGGACGAGCTGCTGCCCGGCCCGGCGCTCGCGGCCACGGTCGCCCGGCACGGCGTGACCGCGCTGCTGCTGCCGCCCTCGTCGCTCGCGGTGATGCCCGAGGACGGGCTGCCGCCCGGGGTCACCCTGGTCGTCGGCGCCGAGGCGTGCCCGCCCGACCTGGTCGAGCGCTGGTCGGCGGGCCGCCGCATGGTCAACGCCTACGGTCCGACCGAGGCCACCGTCATGGCCACGATGAGCCGTCCGCTGCGGGGCCGGGTCCGGCCGCCGCTCGGCGAACCCGTCGCCGGCGCCCGGGTGTACCTGCTCGACGACGCGCTGCGGCCGGTCCCGGCCGGGGCGCCGGGCGAGCTGTACCTGGCCGGGGACGGGCTCGCGCGCGGCTATCTGCGCCGGCCCGGCGCGACGGCCGAGCGGTTCGTCGCCGACCCGTTCGGGCCGCCCGGATCACGCATGTACCGCACCGGCGACCTGGCCCGCCGCACGGCCGACGGCTCCCTGGAGTACCTGGGCCGGGCGGACCACCAGGTCAAGGTGCGCGGCTTCCGCATCGAGCCGGGCGAGATCGAGGCGGTGCTCGCCGAGGACCCGGCGGTCGCACAGGCCGTGGTCGTCGTGCGCGAGGACCGGCCGGGGCACCGGCAGCTCGTGGCGTACGCGGCCGGCGTCGCGGACGCCCGCCCGGAGCCCGCGGCGCTGCGGCTGCGGGTCGCCGACGCGCTGCCCGACCACATGGTGCCCGCCGCCGTCGTCGTGCTGGACCGGCTGCCGCTCACGCCGAGCGGCAAGCTCGACCCGGCCGCCCTGCCCGCGCCCGACTACTCCGCCGCCAGTGAGAGCCGGGCCCCGCGCACCGAGCGCGAGGAGCGGCTGTGCGCCCTGTTCGCCGAGGCGCTCGGCGTGGAGCGGGTCGGCATCGACGACAGCTTCTTCGACCTGGGCGGCGACTCGATCGTCTCGATCCGGCTGGTCACCCTGGCTCGCGAGGCCGGTCTCGACCTCGCCCCGCGGGACGTGTTCACCCACAAGACCGTGGCCGCGCTCGCGGTGGCGGTCAAGGAGCTCTCCCCCGCCCCCGGCGCGGACCCGGCCGGGGAAGAGGAGGAGCCGCTGATCCAGCTGGACGCCGCCGAGCTGGACCGGTTCGCGGAGGACTGGCGCTAGCCGTCGGCTCCGCCGCACCACCCGCCGTACCACCCCGGCGACGCACCACCGCACCACCACGGCACCACGAGCACCACACCGCACAACCGCACCACCGCACGACCACTGGACCGCATCACCGGCCGGGACCCTGCTCGGCCGGTCCAGTGCGCACGACACGCGGTCCGGCCGCACCGACGAGGCGCGGCGCGGATCGCACAGGACCGAACGACGGACGACCCGAGCGGTCACGACCCGGTGAGGACACCGACCATGACAACCACCCTTCCGACTGTCGACGCCTTCCGCCGGGACGCGGCCGACTCCCCGGCGCCCTGCCTCGACTCCCCCGTCGAGTACCGCCTCGACGCCGACGAGGTCGCCGAACTGCGGTCCGCCGCCGAGAAGCTGGGCGAGGTCCACGGCGCCCCGAGCCTGCCCGAGTTCTACGACCGCGCTCTGGCCGCCGAGGAGTTGCTGCCCGCCGGACTGCGCACCTTCCTGCTGACGTACCGCAGGAGCGAGCGCAACGCCGCCTGCCTGGTGCACGGCTTCCCGGTGGACGACGCCGAGCTGGGCCCGACGCCGGGCCACTGGCGGGAGGCGATCCACGGCGACAGCGCCCGCCCGCAGGAGCTGTGGCTGGCACTGTGCGGCATGGCGCTCGGCGACCCGTTCGGCTGGGTGACGCTCCAGGAGGGGCGGATCATCCAGAACATCCTGCCGATCCGGGGCGACGAGGACCGGCAGAGCGGCTACGGCAGCGACGCGCTGCTGGAGTTCCACACCGAGGACGGCTTCCACCCCAACCGCTGCGACTACCTGCTGCTGTTCGGGCTGCGCAACCCCGACGCGGTGCCGACGATCGTGGCGTCCGTGCGCGACACCCGGCTCGACGACCACGACCGGGCGGTGCTCGCCGAGGAGCGCTTCCACATCCGCCCCGACACCGAGCACATCCGCCAGCTGGAGACCTACCACCCCGACCACCCGGCGCTGCCCCGGTTGCGCGAGATGGCCGCGAACCCGGTGCCCACCGCCGTCCTGTCCGGCGACCGGACCAGCCCGTACCTGCGGATCGACCGGCCGTTCATGGACGCGCTGCCCGGCGACACCGAGGCGGAGGCGGCGCTCGACCGGCTCATGGCCGAGCTCCAGCGCGTGCAGCAGGACATCGCGGTCGGCCCGGGTTCGATGCTGATCGTCGACAACTACCGCGCGGTGCACGGCCGCCGGCCCTTCACCGCCCGCTACGACGGCAGCGACCGCTGGCTGAAGAAGCTCACCGTCAGCCGCAACCTGCGGCGCAACTTCAGCGGGTACGCCCTCGGCAGCCCGCGCGTCATCGTCTGACCGGCCGTACCGAGCACCGCCGTCGTCACCCGCAGCTGAAAGGCAGGCAGCACCTCATGCGCACCGTCATCGTGTCCGGCGCGTCCAGCGGAATCGGGCACGCCACCGCCGAGCGCTTCGCCCGCGCCGGCGACTACGTCGTCAACCTCGACGTGCAGCCCCCGGCGCCGGACACGGCGACGGGACCGCGCGAGGGCGGCGGCGAGGTCCACTGGGTGAAGCTGGACGTCTCCGACTGGGACGGCGTGCGCGACGCCGTCGACCGGGTGGCCGCCGAGCGGGGCCGCCTGGACGTCGTCGTCGCCAACGCCGGCATCAGCGTCCGCCACGGCATCCTGGAGATCACCGAGGCCGAGGCCCGGCGCACCCTCGACGTCAACCTGATGGGCGTCCTCGCCCTGTGGCGGCACTCCGTCCCGCACATGCTGCGCGCCGGCGCGGGCGTGCTGCTGGCCACCGCCTCGGTCAACGGCTCCCGCGGCTACCCGCTGTACGCCGACTACAACGCCAGCAAGGCCGGCGTGACGTCGCTGTGCCAGACGTTCGCCGTGGAGCTGGCCCCGCTGATCCGCACCGCGTGCGTGGCGCCCGGCGCGGTGCTCACGCCGATGCAGCGGGCCGAGTACACCGACGCCATGCTCGACGAGGTCAACGAGCGCATTCCGGCCCGCCGGCACGCCTCGCCCGAGGAGATCGCCGACGTGTTCCACTTCCTGGCCTCGCCGCAGGCGTCGTTCGTCTCGGGCCAGCAGTTCACCGTGGACGGCGCGGAGACCGCCGGGGCGACCACGGCGTTCTTCCCGGGCCCGACCGAACCCGTCGGCTGACCGGCCGCCCCGCCCCTGCGCAGCACCCCCTTCGCACCCGATCTTCCCTACCGCACCACCGAGTCCGAGGACTACGACCATGACGACCCGCCCCGTGCTCGATCCGGGAACGCTCGACGCGGTGGATCTCGCCGATCCGCTGCTGCACGCCGGCCACGACCTGGGGCCGCTGTGGCGCAGGCTGCGCACCGAGGCGCCGGTGCACTGGCAGCCGGAGGGGCCGAGCGGGCCCGGGTTCTGGGTGGTGACCGGTTACGCCGACGTGGTGTCGGTGCTCAGCGACAACGAGACCTTCACCTCCGAGCGGGGCAACGTGCTCGACACCCTGCTCGCCGGCGGCGACTCGGCGGCCGGGAAGATGCTCGCCGTGACCGACGGCGGCCCGCACAAGGCGCTGCGCAGCGCGCTGCTGAAGCCGTTCTCGCCGCGGTCGCTGGACGTCGTGGTGGACAGCGTGCGGCGCGGCACCCGGCGGCTGGTCGAGGAGGCGGTCGAGCGGGGCACGGTCGACTTCGCCGCCGACGTCGCCGCGCACATCCCGCTCGCCGCGATCTGCGACCTGCTCGGCGTGCCGGCCGCCGACCGGCAGCACATCATCTCCCTGACGTCGGGGGCGCTGTCGTCGGCGGACGGCGTGCCCGACGAGGAGGCGACCTGGTCGGCCCGCAACGGGCTGCTGCTGTACTTCTCCGAACTGGCCGCCGACCGGCGCAAGAAGCCGTACGACGACGTGGTCAGCCTGCTGGTGACGCGGGAGATCGACGGGCGCCCGCTGACGCACGAGGAGATCGTCTTCAACTGCTACAGCATCATCATGGGCGGCCACGAGACGACCCGTTTCGCCATGGTGGGCGGGCTGCACGCGCTGATGCACCGGCCGGACCAGTGGGCCGCCCTCACGTCCGGGGCGGCGGCCGTCTCCACGGCGGTGGAGGAGGTGCTGCGCTGGACCACGCCGGCCCTGCACAGCGGGCGCACCGCGACGCAGGACGTGCTGCTGGGCGATCAGTTCGTGGAGGAGGGCGACATCGTCACGACCTGGATGGCCTCGGCCAACCGGGACGAGCGGGTCTTCGAGGACCCGGACGTCTTCGACCTGTCCCGCACGCCCAACAAGCACGTGTCGTTCGCGCACGGGCCGCACTTCTGTCTGGGCGCCTTCCTGGCCCGGGCCGAGCTGTCGGCGCTGCTGGAGAGCCTGCGGGAGCTGGTCGCGGTCGCCGAGCCGGCCGGCGAACCGCGCTACGTCTACTCCAACTTCCTCAGCGGCCTGTCGGCCCTGCCGGTCACGCTCAAGGCCGCGTAAGCGCCGTCACGCCGAGCCGTTCCAGTTCGTCGAGGACCGCCGTCAGCGTCGCCTCCGGATGCGCCTGCGGGTAGGAGTGCCCGCCGGGCACCACCCGCGTCCGGGGCGGCGCTGCCGTCGTGTACGCCTCCCAGGGTTCCACCTGCGCCCGGGTCGCCACGCTGTCGTCGGCGCCGGCGAACGCGACGAGCGGGCAGCGCACCGGCGCGGGCCCGTCGAGCAGGTAGCGCTCGGCGAGTTCGAGGTCCGCGCGCACGGGGTGCAGCAGCATGTCCAGGAACTCCGGGTATTCCAGGAGCTGATCGGGCAGGCCGCCGTGCTCGCGCAGCCAGGCGACCAGCCGGGTGCGGTCTCTGCCGGTCAGCGGCTCGCGGGCGAGCGGCACGTGCGGGGCGCGCGATCCGGACACCAGCAGCGCCTCGGGGCCGCGCAGCCCGTCCTCCCGTTCGATGCGCCGGGTCAGCTCAAAGGCGACGACCGCGCCGAAGCTGTGCCCGAACAGCACGTAGGGCAGGCCGAGTTCGCCGCGCAGGCCGTTCAGCAGGGCCTCGGTCAGCGAGTCGAGGGAGTCCGGCACGGGCTCGTCGATGCGGGATCCGCGGCCCGGCAGCTCCACCGGGGCCAGCTCGACCCCCTCCGGCAGGAACGGCCGCCAGCCGCCGAAGGACGCCGAACTGCCGCCGGCCTGCGGCAGGCACAGCAGCCTCAGCCGCGGCCGGCCGACGGCGTACCGGGCGCTGATCCACTGCGTGGTCACGGGGTCGGGTGCACTCATGCCGGACAGCGTTACCGGCCCGGACCCACCACGGCCAGGCAGCGCGGCGGCAGTTTCGGCGGAAGCAACACCCCCGCCGGGCGGGCGAGTTGCCGAGAGCTTGCCGGGCCGGTTACCTGGGGCGGCCGTACGATCCTCCCTACCGTCGGCGTCATGACTGACACCCCTGCCGCAAGCTCCACCGAAGCCGTCGCGCCCGTGATCCTCGGGATGGTCCGGCTGATCGCCCCGCGCAAGCCCGAGGCCGTCGACCCGGGCGACCGTCTCATCGGCGACCTCGGTTTCCACTCCCTCGTCCTCGCCGAGCTCGGCTACAACCTGGAGGACCTGTACGGTCTGCGGTCGCTGACGCCGGAGGAGGCCATGAAGCTGGAGCGCGTCAGCGACGTGATCGACTGGGTGGGCACCGAGGTGGCGGCCGGCCGCGCCGAGCTGCCCGCCGAGGAGGAGGTCACGCTCCTCTTCGCCCGCTACGGCCTCGACGACACCGCGGCATGACCGGGCGCGCCTTCGACCGGCCCTCCTACGGGCTGGCCGCCGAGCTGGACGAACTGCTCGGCGACCCCGCCTCGGGGAGCGGCCCGTTCTCCTTCGCCCGGATCGTCGAGCACGAGGAGCGGGGCGAGCTGCCGCCGGGCGCGGTGGAGCAGCTGCGCGAGTGGGGATTCGCCCGCTTTCTGGTGCCGGAGGCCTTCGGCGGCGGGCTGCGGAACCTGGAGCAGCTGTTCCTGATCACACGGGTGCTGGCGCGCCGGAACCTGACGGTGTCGGTGATGTTCGGTTCGGCGCTGCTCGGGGTCAACCCGGTGTGGCTGTGGGGCGACGAGGAGCAGCGGGCGCGGGTCGCCGAGGGCATGCTCGGCGGCGACCTGGCGTGCTTCGCGGTGTCGGAGCCGGACCACGGCAGCGACCTCGGCACCAACGAGGCGGTCGCGGTGCCGGACGGGGACGACTACCTCCTCAGCGGCGAGAAGTGGCCGGTCGGCAATGCCACGCGGGGCCGGTTCCTCACCGTGTACGCCAACGTCCAGGGCGTGGGCTCGTCGCTGCTGCTGCTCGACAAGTCCCGGCTGGACGAGTCGACGTGGACCAACCATCCCTTCGTGCGCACGGTCGGCCTGCGCGGGCACGACCTGAGCGGGATCGTCTTCCAGGGCACGCGGGTGCCGCGGGGGTCGCTGCTCGGACGGCCCGGCGGGGGTCTGCCCGGCATCCTCCAGGTGCTCCAGATCACGCGCACGGCGATCGGCGCGCTGTCGATGGGCACGATGGACTCGGTGCTGCGGATCGCGCTGCGGCACGCGCGGGAGCGGGTGCTGTACGGGCGGGAGATCTACCACATCCCGGTCATCCGGCGGCACCTGGTCCGTTCCCATCTGGACCTGCTCGTCGCCGAGTGCACGGCGGTCCCGGTGACGCGGTCGCTGTCGGTGGCGCCGTCGCGGCTGAGCCTGTGGTCGTCGGTGGTGAAGTACCTGGTGCCGACGCTGGGCGAGGAGGTCGTCGCGGAGGCCGGGCGGGTGCTGGGCGCCCGGAGCTATCTGCGCGAGGGCGTGGCCGACGGCGCCTTCCAGAAGCTGCAGCGCGACCACGCGATCGCGAGCATCTTCGAGGGCACGACGCACGTCAACCTGCACAGCATCGCCTCGCAGCTGCCCGCGGTGGCGCGGGTCGCCGACCGGCCGGCGCGCGAGGGCAACACGGTGCTGCGCGCGCTGTTCGACTGGTCCGAGGAGGCGCCCGTGTGGGAGCCGTCGGGCCGGGCGCTGCGGCTGACCAACGCCAGCGAGGACGAGATCACCCGCGGCTGGGAGCCCGCCGTGGCGCGGGCCCGGCTGATCGCCGAGCGGGAGCTGCCGACGGCGGAGGCGGTCGCGCTCAGCCGGGTGCTGGACGAACTGTCCACCCGCCGCACGGCGTTCTACGCGGTGATCGCGACGGGCGAGCTGGACGCGGGCACGGCCGAGGCGCAGGACGTGGCGGTGGAGCACTGCTTCCACCACGCGGCGGCCTCGTGCCTGTACACGTGGCTGTACTCCTTCGAGGAGGAGCGTACGACGCCCCTGGGCACGGCATGGGTGATCCTGGCGCTCCAGCGGGTGCTGTCCCGCCTCCAGCCGGGCGTGGAACTGGACGAGTCGCTGCTGCCGCGCCTGGAGTCACTGATGCTGTCCTGCCTGGACGGCCCCGACCACTTCTCGCTGGACGCGGTGAAGGCGGCCTGCCGGGCGGGGTGACGGGTGTGCGGGGCGTGTCGGGCCACGGGCCGCCGGCCGGCGGCCCGTGGCGTCCGAACCGACGGACCGTGGCCCGGCCGGCGGGGCCCGCGGCCCGCCGGCCGGGGCGTCCCCCGGGCCGAACGAGCCCGACCGGCGGACGCCTCACCGTCGGATCACGTCGGGTCAGGCCACGTCGACCGGGTGGCCGGACCTCGTCGTCGGGGCCGAGCCGACCAGGTCCTCGTCCGGGGACGGGGAGTGGGTGGCGTCGCCGGAGCGGGTGGCCGTGCGGGTGACGACGTGACGGACGAGAGCGTGGATGCGGTACTCGTAACGGCCCTGACGGTTCGTCTGGACGAGCGAGGCGTCGGCCAGTTCGGCCAGCAGATGCGCTACGCGCGTCATCTCGCGGTCTCGGTCGGGCCGGGTGGCGAGCACGTCGTCCAGGGAGAAGCCGTCGGGCAGCGTGACCAGGTCGTGCAGCAGCGCCCGGTGCGGGGCGGGCAAAAGGTCGTAGCTCCACCGCACGCTGCCGGACAGGGTCCGGTGCGCGCTCAGGCCGCCCGCGTCGACCTGGTCGAGCAGCTGGAACAGCGTCTCCTCGCGCAGCAGCGAGGTCAGCGGCAGCGACCGCAGGCGCTGCGCGGCGATCTCGATGGCCAGCGGCACCCCGTCGAGGAGCCGGCACAGCGCGGTGACCTGCTCCATGTGCTGTGCGAGATCCAGCGTCGGCAGGCAGGCCTGGACCCGGCGGAGCAGCAGCTCCACGGCGCTCGGCACGGCGTCCCGGCCCGGGGCGTCGTCGACGGCGAGCGGCTGGACCTCCCAGCTCTCGGCCGCGCCGGCGGCCAGCGCCCGGCGGGAGGTGACGAGCAGATGCAGTCCGGGATGCCGGTCGAGCAGTTGACGGGCGAGGCGCGCGGTCTGCCGTATCACCCGCTCGGCGGCGTCCAGCACCAGCAGCCGACGGGTCGCGGTTCCCGGCTCGCCGACCAGGTCCCTGGTGATGCGGGCGAGTTCGGCCTGCGCGCGGGCCGGGTCCAGATGCTCCGGCGTGCAGTCGTGCAGTTCGGCGACGGCGACGCCGTCCGGGAACAGCGGGCGCAGCCGGGCCGCCGCCGCGAGCGCGAGCCGGGTCTTGCCCACGCCGCCGGGCCCGGTGAGCACGACCAGCCGGCTGCGCTGCGCGCTGGCGAGAATGTGCCGCATGTCGGCCTGCCGGCCCACCAGCGGGTCGCCGAGCGGCCGGGGCCCGTGCCAGGGGGACGGCGTCCCCGCGCCGTCCCCCGGCGTCTGGGTGCGCTGCTCCGGAATGCCCGGCATGAGCGGCCAGCCGGCGCCGCTCCAGGGCGCCGCGTCCGCGGGCGCCGCGCCGAGGGCACTGAGCAGCAATTCGACCGAAACCCGACGCGGATTGGTGTTGGTGCCGGTTTCGAGATTGCGGATCGTCCGGACGCTGACGCCGGAGCGCTCCGAGAGCTCCTCCTGCGTCCATCCGGAGATTTTCCGCCGATTGAGCAGAAACTCACGCAGTTGGTGAATGTCCATTCTGCCGTAGGAAGTGAACTCATCCTGAATCACCATTGACAGAATCCCCCTTGGAAATGAAACACACAGGCCGCCGCATGATCACCCCGTGGCGGCGGACACGACGTGGTCCTCCGCCGTGTCAACACCGCCATGCCCCATGTTTTGGCCAAGACCGGACCCTACTCGACCGAAGAACCGAACGGGAGTTCCGCCCCTTACAGGAAGACGCCACCTGACCGCTTCCTGCCAGATTCCCTACACCAGGCACACCGCCGCCAGAAGGTACCCGGAACGCGCCGTCCAACGGCCCCGGAAGCCCCCGGACCCGTCCGGCGGATCGCCCCGGAACGTACCGTCGGGAGCCAACCTGACCCGAAAGTCATTAAATCCGAAACGACTTCCCAGCCGTGGCGAAAACGCCTTGTAGGAAGCCTCTTTCGCGCAGAACAGCAGGCGGTCCCGTGGCACGTCGGACGCGGTCCAAACGTCGTCTTCCAGCCACTGTGCGGCGGCGCTCGGCACGATCCGCGCGGCGACCGCGGCGGGCAGCGGCGCGGCCGGTTCCGCGTCGATCCCGAGCGCCGTGACGTCCGACGCGCGGGCCACGGCGGCGGCGCGGTAACCGCGGCAGTGCGTCATGCTCCCGACGACGCCCTCGGGCCAGCGCGGCGCGCCCGACGCGTCCGGGAGCAGCGGGCCCACCGGCGCGCCGAGCCGCCGAAGCGCCCGGCGCGCGCACCCGCGCACGGTCGTGAACTCCCGCCGCCGCTCCGCCACCACGCCCTCCACCAGCGCCTCTTCGGCGGCGAACAGCGCGATCGACGCCTCCGGCCCGTCGTCCCCGTACGCCTCCCGGGCCTCGACGCCCGGCGGCACGAGATCGCCGATCATGCCGGGACTTCGCAGGAAATAAGGGCGTTCGACACCCGCCGAACCGGAGGGACTTCTGCTTGATCCGCGAACTTCATGTGAGGATGATGCGCGAGATCCGGGGAGTGACGGGACCACGGGGGTGCTCCATGTTGCACAGACTAGGGTTGGACGACCTGAGCGATGCGGTGTACAAGCAGCTCATCGCCGGGCGGTACCGGAGCGCGGACGACCTGGCCGACCACCTGGGCGTCACCGCGGACGACATACGGCCGGCCCTGGACCGCCTGGCCAAGCTGGAGCTGATCCGGCCCGCGCCCGACGGCGTCGGCGAGCCGGTCGACCCCCGTCTCGGCCTCAAACAGCTGCTGCTGCGGCAGATGTCCGGGATCGACGAGCGGCTGCGCGAGTTCGAGGAGGACCGCGCCGCCGTCATGGCACTGATCGACGAGTACACCGAGGCGCGTCCCGGCGCCGGGGAGGTGCCCGGCACCTCGTACGTCACCGGCCGCGAGGCGGTCGCCGAGGAGCTGCGTGAGCTGTCCGGCCGGGCCGGCGCCGAGTGGCTGGCGTTCGTGCCGGACGGTTCGCCGTCCGTGAGCTGGCTGGAACAGCTCCAGGTGCTCCAGCGGCGGGCCGGCGCCCGTGGCGTGGACACCCGTACCGTCACCACGGACAGCATCCGCGGCGACACCCGGGCCGGGCTGCGCGCCGCCTGGGAGGCCGAGCCGCACAACCGGGTGCGCACGGTGCCGTCGCTGCCGGTGCACCTGCTCGTCGTCGACCGCTCCCGGGCGCTGCTGCCCGCCGATCCCGCCGACCCCTGGCACAGCGTCCTGCACTTCACGGCGCCCGGCGCGGTCGAGGCGCTGACCTCGCTGTTCGAGAGCGTGTGGGAGGGCGCCGTGCCCCTCGGCGCCGCCGCTCCCACGGTGGACGAGCACGGACTGAGCCCGCGCGAGAAGGAGTTGCTGCGGCTGCTGGCGCGCGGCCTGAACGACGACGCCATCCGCCGGCGGCTCGGCGTCTCGCTGCGCACGGTGCGCAGGATCGTCGCCGAGCTGTGCGTGCGGCTGGGCGCGGCGAGCCGTTTCGAGGCGGGTTACCAGGCAGCCAAGCGCGGCTGGATCTGAGGCCCGGCCGGCCCCCGGGCCCGGTCCGTGCCGAGCGGCAACTTTCTCCCCCGGAGTTGCCGGTGCGCTGCCTGGCCGGGCCGGTGACGCATCGACCAGCATGCTCGTCGGGATCCGAGGCGCCGCCCCGGACCGGTGAGCACACGAGCGAGCACACGAGCGACGGGGGACGCACGACGATGGAGCGGTCACGTCCCGAGGGCTCCCCCGCGGAAGACGCCCCCGAGGAGGACACCCCCGCGCGGCCCGCGGGCGAGGAGACCTCCCCCGGTGAGGCCACCGCCACGGAGCCCACCGCCGCCGGCGCCCCCGCCGGGCAGTCCAAGCTCCCGTCCCTGTGGCGCAGCCGCGACTACGTCTACTGGTGGACCGGGGAAGGGCTGAACCAGCTCGGCACCAGCGTGTCCACGCTCGCCTTCCCGCTGCTGATGCTCTACGCGACCGGCTCCGCCGCGCAGGCCGGCACCATCACCGTGCTGCACATGCTCGGCAGGCTCGCCACCCTCGTCGTGGGCGGCGCGCTGGCCGACCGCGTCTCCCGGCGCGCCCTGCTGTGCCTGGCCGCGCTGGCCGAGGCCGTGTCGATGGGCGCCGTCGCCTGGCTGGTGTACCGGGGCGACCCGCCGGTGCTCGCACTGGACGCGCTCGCGCTGGCCGGCGGGCTCGCGGCCGGGCTGAGGTCGGGCGTCACCGCGCCGGTGATCCGGCGGATCGTGCCCAAGGAGCAGGTCGCCGACGCCACCGCCCAGGGCATGGGCCGCGACATGCTCGCCCAGCTCCTCGGCGCCCCGCTCGGCGGCCTGCTGTACGCGACGGCCCGCTGGGTGCCGTTCCTGTTCGACGCGATCACCTTCCTGTTCATCGCCCTGTCCTCGCTGCTGATCCGCCGCCCGCTCGGCCCCGACCGCACGCCCGGGAAGGAGCGGCGGCCCGGTCTGGCCGCCGACGTCCGTGCCGGGCTGCGCATGATCCGCCGCAGCGACTACCTGGTCTTCACGCTGGCCTGGGGCGCGCTGCTGAACACCGTGGCGCAGGGCTTCATGCTGCTGTTCGTCGTCATCGTGAACCACCGCGGCGGCAGCCCCACCACCATCGGCGTCGTCACCTCGCTCGCCGTCACCGGCGGCGTGCTCGGCGCGGTCGCCGGGCCGGCGCTGATGCGGCGCATCGGCGCCCGGCGGGTGCTGCTGCTGTCCGCGTGGCTGTTCACGGCGTCCTTCGCCGCCGTCGCCCTGGTCCCCCGGCCCTGGCACATCGGGCTCGTGATGCTGATCGGCATGACCAGCATGGTCCCGATGAACATCGTCACCGAGTCCTACGAGGTCCGGCTGGTTCCCGACGCCTATCTGGGCCGGGTGGCGTCGACGGGCCAGTTCTGCTTCCAGGCCGTGCAGTGGACCGGCCCGCTGGCCGCCGGCTTCCTCGCCGACGCGGTGGGCGTGGAGCGCGCGGTGCTGATCCTGGCCGCCGCGATGGCCGTCCTGGCGCTGGTCCTGCACGCCGGGCGTCGCCAACTGGCGCTGTTGGACACGCCGTTGGAGGAGGTCCAGGAGCTGGCCGAGCCGGCGCAGCCCGCGGAGCCGGACCCCGAACCCGTCCTCACCCACCCGTCGAAGGGCCGGGCGGGCTGATCCACCCCGTTCAGCAGTGAAGGGACCACCACATGGCCACGTCAGTGGAGCCGGGCATCGTCGCGACGGGCATGGCCTTCGGCGAGCGGTACGGCGTGCGCGAGACCGCGGCCGGCTACGTTCCCGATCCCGAGACGGTCGTCGCCCTCGGCTACGAGACCTACCACCGCGTCGCCGAGGGCGTCACCGCGACCGACCTCGCGGCCGCGGCCGCCCGTGAGGCCCTGGAGAACGCGGACCTGACCATCGGGGACGTCGACCTGATCGTCGTCGGCAACTCCGACGTGCCCGACTACCTGGGCTGGGACCCCTCCGCCGCCGTGGCCCGGGCGCTCGGCGCACACGGCACGCCCACCGTGCTGTTCACCCAGGCGTGCGCCGCCTGGTCGCCGGCGCTGGACCACGCGGCGGGCGCGATGGCCCTCTCCCCCGACGTGGAGACCGTGCTGCTGGTCATGGTCAACGTGCTGAGCGAGGCGCACAGCAACCGCATGGACTTCAACGGCTGCGTCGCCAGCGACGGGGCCGTGGCGGCCGTCGTGCGGCGCGGGCACCCGAGGCTGCGCCGGCTGTCCTCCGCCCAGTTCACCAACCCCGAGTACGCGGACCTGTTCCGCATCGAGTTCGGCGGGGCCGCCAGCCCGCTGCCGCCGCCCGGCCGGGGGCTGAAGGACGTCAGTCCGATGGCCTCGGTCTACCGGCACTTCGGCCGGGACCCCGAGCGCTTCCAGGCGTTCATGAAGGAGCTCAGCCGCCGGCTGGCGGACGTCGTCGACGAGGCGCTGGCCCGCGCCGGACGCGACCGCGGCGAGCTGGCCCGGGTCATCCACATCAACGACAGCCAGCCGACGTTCCGCGCGGTCGCCGACGCGGTCGGCATGCCCCTGGACCGCACCAACGCCGCACTGGCCCGCGGCCTCGGCCACATGGGCGCCGCCGATCAACTGGTCTGCCTGTGGCGGCACATCGAGAACGGCGAACTGGCGCTCGGGGACCTGGTGGCGCTCACCGGCGTCGCCTCCCCCGGCATGCACTGGTTCTGCACGATCGTCGAAGTGTGAGGCGGCGGCGCGCAAGACGCCACGCACCTGCGAAAGGAATGACGATATGCCCGCCGAGCCCCCTGCCGCGCCGGTGATGCCCTCGGCCGTGTCCGAGGCGGCCATCGCCGGCTTCGTCGTCGAGCGGTTCCTGCCCGGCGTCGATGCCGCCGAGCTGGACCCGGAGTACGACCTGCTGGCCACCGCCGTGATCGACAGCCTCGGCGTGCTGCACATCGCCGCCTGGCTCTCCGACGAGCACGGCGTCCTCGTGCCCGACGAGGAACTCACCACCCGCAACTTCCGTACCGTGCGGGCCATCCGGGCCACGGCGGAGCGCGCCGGGAGCGGGGAGGCGAGGGCATGAGCCGTTCCCTCGCCGCCGCGTTCGCCGAACGCGCCGCGGCGCAGCCGTCCGCGCCGGCGCTGATCTGGGACGGGCACGCGGTGAGTTACGCGGAACTGCACGCGATGGCCTGCCGGGCCCGGGACCGGGTGGAGGCCGCCGCGCCGCGCGCCGACCGCCCGGTGGGCCTGCGGGTGCGCAAGTCGCCGGAGACGGTGGCCCTGGTGCTGGGCTGCCTGATGGCGGGCCGCGGCTTCCTGCTGCCGTCGCACGAACTGCCCGAGCTGCCGCTGAAGGAGCTGTACGGGCAGGCCGGCTGCGTGGTCGTCCTCGGCCTCGCCGACGACCCGCTGGTGGACGTCGTCGTGGACGTCGGCCCCGGCCCACAGGCCGCCGTGGGAGCGCCGGAGACGCGCCCGCCGGCCGAGGTCGCCGAGGACGCGACCGGGTTCATGCTGACGACCTCCGGCTCCACCGGACTGCCGAAGATCGTGCCGATCTCCTCCGGCGCGCTCACCCGCTTCACCGCCTGGGCGGCAGACGCCTTCGGCATCGCCCGGGGCACGGTCGTCCTCAACTACGCGCCCCTCAACTTCGACCTGTGCCTGCTGGACGTGTGGACCACCCTGGCGTACGGCGGCACGGTCGTCCTCGTCGACCCGGACCGCGGCGCCTCGGCGCAGTATCTGCACGGCCTGGTCACCGAGCACCGGGTCACCTTCGTCCAG
The DNA here is from genome assembly GCF_040611575.1 of Streptomyces sp. NPDC006610. Lineage (NCBI taxonomy): Bacteria > Bacillati > Actinomycetota > Actinomycetes > Kitasatosporales > Streptomycetaceae > Streptomyces > Streptomyces sp. NPDC006610. The sequence goes on along the minus strand of NZ_JBEXOP010000006.1, from coordinate 168,436 downwards.
GGCGTGCCGCTGCTGTTCCAGCTGCTCGCCCGGGCGGCGGCCGACTCGGGCCCGCTGACCACGCCCGAGCACCTGGTGTTCGCGGGCGAGAGCATGCCCGCGAAGATCCTGGCGGACCTGCCGGAGGTGTTCCCGTCGGCCCGCTGGTACAACAACTACGGCTGCACGGAGACCAACAACAGCTTCCTGCACGAGGTGGACCTCGGCCGTCCGGTCACCGCGCCGCTGCCGATCGGCAGACCGCTGCCCGGGGTGCGCTGGCTGCTCGTCGGCGAGGACGGCCGTGCGCTGACCGGCCGCGGCCAGGGCGAGCTGCTGGTCAGCACCCCGTTCCAGACGGCCGGTTACGTGAACGTGCCGGGCGGCGAGAAGTTCGGCCCGCATCCCGACGGGGAGCCCGGCGTCGTCTACTACCGCAGCGGCGACGTCGCCGTGCGCCACGAGGACGGCTCGCTGAGCGTGCTCGGCCGGACCGACTTCATGGTCAAGGTGCGCGGCACCCAGGTGAGCACCCAGCACGTCGAGAGCATCCTGCTGGAGCACCCGGCGGTCGTCGAGGCCGCCGTCGTCGCGCTCCCGGACCCGGAGGCGGGCCACCGGCTGCACGCCCGGATGCGGCTGACCGCGCCCGGCGCCGCGGGCGTCCTGGCGCTGCGGCAGTACTGCGCGGAGCGCGCGGTCCGCGCGGCCGTGCCCAGCGTGTTCGAGACCGTGTCGGAGCCGCTGCCGCGGACGTCGACGGGCAAGGTGGACCGCAACCGGATCAAGGCCGACCTGCTCGCGCGCTGACCGCGTCACAGGGCGGACGCGGGAACGCGGGAAGGGGGGCTGCCCGGCCGGGCAGCCCCCCTTCCCGCGTGACGGTGCCTCAGCCGCGCGCGCCCCGGAAGGCCTTGGCCACCGAGACCGCGCCGACGACGAGCACGATGAGCGCGGCGCCGCTGTAGACGGGGTCCGGTGACTCCCAGAGGGTCTTGCCCTCGGCGAGGAAGTCCGGGTTGAACAGCTCCTGCTGGTACAGCACCCACGCCAGCGGCAGCGTGAACAGCGCCTGGGCGACCGCGTGCCAGGTGGCCAGCCGCACGGTCCAGCCGCGTGCCACCACCCGGGCGAGCCCGATGCCCACCAGGCCGGCGAGGCCCGCGAGGACCGGCCAGATCCACCCCGACCACAGGTCCGGGTGGAGCACCTCCAGCCACTCGCCGTCCCCGGCCGCGCCGTCGCCGTCCGCCCAGAAGGGTTCGGCGGTGTGCTGCCAGACGATCAGCCCGAACAGGAAGGCGTCCCAGACCACTTGGGCGATGGCCCCGAAGCCGCCCTGGTCCGGCTGCCGTACGTCGGGCAGGTCGTCGGGGGTCCACCGAGCCGCGCCCGTCACCCCGCGACGGTGCCGGACCCGCTCGGTCACGGCGAACACCAGCGTCAGCACGGCGACCAGCTGGGCGCCGACGGTGATCAGGGTGCCGACTCCGGAGCGCAGCGCGGCGCCCACGTCGTCGGTGTCGGCCAGCTCCAGCAGGACGAGGCCGACGGTGATCACCGGCAGGACGGTGGTCAGCAGGACGGTCAGCAGCCGGAGATAGGCGGGATAGAGATCGGGGCCGATCAGCGCGAGCGGCCGCTCGGTGTAGCGGGCGGCGCAGCGGACCGGGTCCCCCATCTCGGTGAGCACCTCGCGCTCCGCCGTCCGGGGGTCGGCGGCGTTGCGTCCCTCGACGGTGTCGGCGATCGTGGCGCGGAGTTCCTCCGCGATGTCGTCGCGCTGGTCGGCGGGCAGCCGCCGGACGACCTCGTGCACATAGCGTTCGGTGAGCACGCCCGTACTCATTCGTTCTCCTTGGTCAGTTGTGAGATCGAGGCGACGAGGTCCTGCCATTCGCGCACCAGCCCGGCGCGCACTCGCGAGCCGTCGGCGCTGACCTGGTAGAACTTCCGGGGCCGGGACTCGTCGGTGTTCCACTCGCTCGTGAGCAGGCCCTGTTTCTCCAGGCGTCGCAGCAGTGGGTAGAGCGTGTTGCCGTCGACGGTAACCCCCGCATCGTTGAGCGTCTCCAGCAGCGCGTAGCCGTAGCTCGGCTTCCGGAGCAGTGCCAGGCAAGCCAGCACGACCGTTCCACGACGCAGCTCCTGCGCCTGGCTGAGGGTCATCTCTTCTACGGACACGACTCACACGATACTGTGCGCCGCACACTAATGTCACGCGACCGGGTGCGGCCAACCGGTGAACGGAGTACGACGGTCGGGGGTTGCGGGTCAGACCGGCCGGCCCGCCACCAGCCACTTCGACGGCACCTGGATCGGTGCGCCGTCCGGTCCGGGCTCGGTGGTCGTCAGCGGCAGGTCGCCGCTCGCCAGCACGGTGAGTCCGGCGGCGCGCAGGAACTCGGGTATCGCGTCGTCGGCCACCTCCCCGGGGGCTATGCCGTGCCGGAAGATCGGGGCGAGCTTGGCGGGCGGGCCCCCGGGGCGGGCGGCCAGGTCGCGCAGGGCGGTTCCGGCGGCCTGGGCGAGTTCGACGAGGAAGGCCCTGCCGCGGGCGCCGACGAGGGTGGCGATGCCCTCCGCGAGGGGCCGGCGGTCGCCGGGCTCGCTCTGGTGCAGGACGCCGCGCATGTAGACGTTCACGTCGCCGAGTTCGGCGTGCAGGGCCGCGGCCTCGCTCGGCTCGGCCGCGTCCAGGGTCCGGTAGCCGGCCCGCCCGGCGGGGTCGGCCTGCCGGGCGTGCGCCACGGCCGCGTCGGACAGGTCGACGCCGAGGACGCGCGGGAAGCGGTCGGCGAGGAACCGGGTCTGGGTTCCGTTGCCGCAGCCCAGGTCGACCAGGGGCAGGTCCGGGTCGGCCAGGTGCGGCTCGAACAGCGGCAGATGCAGCCCTGCGGTCAGCTCCGGCCCGGCGTCCCACAGGACCGCGCCCTGCCCCTGCGGCGCCTCGCTCCAGAAGCCCTCCCAGGCCGCGCGGTACCGACTCGTCACGCTCATCGCCGACAACTCCCCTGATCCGACGCCGTGTCCGCCCGTGCGAGCCGACGGGCGAGTACGGTCTACCGCGGGCGGGCGACGCCCACAAGGCCGGGGGCGCACGCCCGCACGAACTCAGCGGCGCGGCAGGGTCAGTTCGAACCAGACCGACTTGCCGGACGCGGTGCGGTTCGCGCCCCACTCGCGGGCGAGGGTGCTCACCACGCGCAGACCTCGCCCCTTGAGGTCGCCGGGGCCGGCGCTGAGCAGCGTGGGCAGCTCGTGGTCGTCGTCGTCCACCTCGCACAGCAGCGTGTCCCCGCGCACCAGCCGCAGTTCCACGGGCCGCCGGTGCGAGTGGCGCACGGCGTTGGTGACCAGCTCGCCGACCATCAGCTCGGCGTTGTCCGCCAGACGGGCCAGTCCCCACGCGTGCAACTGCTCGCGCACCGCCGCCCGGGCGCGGCGCACCTCGGCCACGTCCAGGGGCAGCCGCCACTCGGCCACGTCCTCGGGCCCGATGCCGGTGAGGCGGGCCATCAGCAGCGCCACGTCGTCCTTGCGTCCGCCGCGGGTGTTGAGGGCGCGGATGATGGTGTCGCAGGCGTCGTCCATGGAGGCGGCCGGGTGCGCGGCGGACTCGCACAGCGTGGCCAGCCCGACGCCGATGTCCTCACCGCGCATCTCGACCAGCCCGTCGGTGCACATGACCAGCCGGTCCCCCGGCCGCACGCTCACCCGCACGGCCTCGAACGGCACCCCGCCCACGCCGATGGGCGCGCCGGTCGGCAGCTCCAGCAGCTCGCTGCGCCCGTCCTCGGCGCGGACCAGCACCGGTGGGATGTGCCCGGCGTTGGCGAGGTGCAGCTCGCCGGCGATCGGGTCGTACACGGCGTACAGACAGGTCGCGAGGTGGGTGTCGCCGAGCCGCTGGGCGAGGTCGTCGAGGTTGCGCAGCAGCTGGGCGGGCGGCAGGTCCAGGCCGGCCATGGTCTGCACGGCGGTGCGCAACTGGCCCATCATCGCGGCGGAGTTGAGGCCGTGACCCATGACGTCGCCGACGACGAAGGCGGTGCGGGCGCCGGGGAGTTTCACCGAGTCGAACCAGTCGCCGCCGACGCGTCCGAGCAGGGTGCCGGGCAGATAGCGGGTGGCGATGTCGCAGCCCGCCATGCGCGCCGGGATGTGCGGCAGCATGCTGTCCTGGAGGGTCTCGGCGACGTTCTCCTGGAAGGTGTACATCCGGGCGTTGTCGAGGACGAGGCCCGCGCGGGCGGCGAGTTCGGCGCCGGTGACCCGGTCCATGTCGTTGAACTCGGGGCGCTCCGGGTGCCGCAGCAGGATCATGAAGCCGAGGACGACGTTGCGCGCCTTCAGCGGGACCACCAGCATCGAGCGGCCGGTGATCAGCGGGCGGATGTCCCGCTTCTCGAACTGCGAGGCGATGGCGTGGCCCATCTGCTCGCTGATCCGCGGCACGAGGACGGGCTCGCCCGTGGTCATGCACTGGAAGAACGGTGTGTGGGCGGGGAAGGGCATGGCCTCGCCGACGGGCACGACGTCGTCCCAGCGGCCGGGTGCGTCGGTGTGCTCGACGGCGACCCGGTGCCACAGGGTGGTGGTGTCCGGCACGCCCTCGGGGAACCCCTCGCCGGCGACGACCTGTTCGCGCAGATAGGTGCCGGCGACGTCGGTGAAGCGCGGCACGACCGCCTTGCTGACCTCGACGACGGTGCGGGACAGGTCGAGGGAGGTGCCGATCCTGCCGCTGACCTCGTTGAGGAACTCCAGGCGCTCACGCACGGCGGCGTACTCGAGGTCCTCGCGGTCCTCCTCGGCCTCGTCGCGCAGGTCCGCGGGGACGGGTTGCCCGGCGGCGAGGGCGCGGGCGAGGCGCTCGCGGCGGGCCTTGCGCTCGGCGCGCCGGGGCACGCCCCAGTCGGGGGTGACGGGCACGCGGGCGTTCCGGCTGAACTCCAGGACGGGGTAGCCGAGTTCGAGGACCTGGGCGGCGATGCGGGCGCTCTCGTCCACGCTCATGCTGGGCAGGATCTCGGGCAGGCCGCGGGCGAGCTCGTCGGCGTCGGGGAGGTCGGTGTGGCGGGCGAGGCCGGGGGTGACGTGCTCCACGGTGCCGGGCTCGGCGTCGGCCCCGCCCTGCGGGTGGGCGACGGCGGCGTCGGCGGCGAGTACGAGGAGGCGTTCGGCGCCGGGCCCGACCAGCGGGTAGGCCCACCACAGGATGTCGGTTCGGTGACCGCCGCGCCCGGTGAGCCGGGCGCGGCCCGCGGCCGGGTAGGACAGCCTGCCGTCGAGGGTGGCGCCCAGGTCGGGCCCGAGGCCGCCGAAGCCGCCGTACGGGCTCTCGTGGCCGTCGGGACCGCCGTACGGACTCTCGTCGTCGGGCTCGGGCAGTACCCCGGAGACGGGCAGCAGGTCGATCGCGGGGCGGCCGATCGCGTCCTGCCGCGCGGGGCCGAACAGCCGTTTCGCCCCGGTGCTCCAGTGGGAGACGAGGCCCTCCCGGTCCACCACGACCACGGCCAGCGGCACCCGGCCGGCCGGGGCGCGCCCGTTCGGCGGCGCGCCGTCCTCGGCGGGATGACCGGGAGGTGCTTGCCGATCGGCGCCACGGTCCATGGCCCAGGCCCTCTCTCCCCACGGCTGTGCAAGATCTGTGCCCCCGGCCACCACCGTAGGGCGCGGTCCGTCACGATGTGCGGCAATCCGGGAATTCGTGCGACCGCTCCGCGCGGGGCGCACGCCCGCCCGCGCGGGGGGGGTCGCGGAGGGCCGGAGTCAGTCCTCGTGGCCCAGCTGGAGGTCGCGTTCGGTGCGTCCGCCGCCCGCCACTTGCAGCACGGTGGCCACCGGCGGGTAGCCGGCGGCGATGACGGTGTACTCGCCGGAGGACAGGTCGACGAACCGGAACGTCCCGTCGGCGCCGGTGGTGAGGGTGTCGACGACGTTCCCGGCGGCGTCCAGCAGCGTCACGCGGGCGTCCTCCACGGGCCGGCCTCCGGTCGCCCGGACGGTGCCGCGCAGCACGGCGCCGCCGGCGAGTTCGACGTCCTGGCGGGTCTCGCGGGCGGCCTGGACGCTGACCGGCAGGGCCGCCGGGCGGAACGCGGGCGCGCTGGCGGCGAGGGTGTACTCCCCGGCGACCAGCTCGGTCATCACATAGCCGCCCTCACGTCCGCTGCGGGTGGCGGCGACGACCTCGCCGTGCACGTTGGTGAGGGTGACGGTGGCGTCGCGCACGGGGCTGCCGTCGGCGGTGAGCACGCTGCCGGCGAGGCGTCCGGCGCCGCCGAGGACGACGTCCAGCTCGACGGGCCGCTCCCCGACGGTCACGGAGACCGCCTGCGGCTGGTGGCCGCCCGCCGCGGCGATGAGGACGTACGACCCGGCGCCCGGCGTCGACAGCGCGTAGCGGCCGTCCTCGCCGCTGGCGCCCCGCCCGATCTGCTGTCCGGCGACGTCGATGAGGGTGAGCGCCGCGCGGGGCACGACGGTGCCGTCGGGGTGCTGCACCGTGCCGCAGACCGGGACTCCGGCCGCGTAGGCCGCGCGGGCCTGCGGGATCGTGGCCGTGTCGGTGACGGGGGCGTTGTGGGACACCAGCGGTTTCTCCTTGAGGAAGAAGGCGAGGAACAGGCCGAGCGCCAGCACCGGGACGAGGTACAGGAAGATCCTCGGCATGGCGTCGGCGTAGGCCTGGATGTAGCCCTCGCGCAGCTCGGGGGGCAGCGCGTGGACGGCGGCGGGGGTGATGGACTGCGGGTCGGGCAGTCCGGCCCCGGCCGGCAGCCGGTCGTGCAGGGAGTCGGCGAGCCGGTCGGCGAGCAGGGAGCCGAACACGGCGGCGCCGACGCTGCCGCCGATCTGCCGGAAGTAGTTGGTGGCGCTGGTGGCCACGCCGAGGTCGGCGGGGCGCACGGAGTTCTGCACGGCGACGACGAGGACCGGCAGCACCATGCCGATGCCCGCGCCGAGGACGGCCATCCAGACGCTGTAGTGGAGCCGCGGGGTGTCGGGCTCCAGGCGGGACAGCAGCCACATGCCGAGCACGGACAGGGCGCCGCCGAGGATCGGGTGGGCGCGGTAGCGGCCGGTGTGGCTGATGAGCTGGCCCGAGACGATGGAGGTGACGACGATGCCGCCCATCATCGGCAGCATCAGCAGCCCGGACTCGGTGGCCGAGGCGCCCTCGACCATCTGGAGGTAGGTCGGCAGATAGCCGGCCGCGCCGAAGAGGGCGACGCCGACCACCAGACCGACCAGGCCGGTGACGTTGAAGACGGAGTCGCGGAACAGCCTCGGCGGGATGAGGGGTTCGGCGGCGAAGCGCTCGGCGGCCAGGAAGAGCAGCGTGGCGGCGAGCGCGCCCGCGCCGAGGCCGAGGATCGTCCGGGAGCCCCAGGCGTACTCGGTGCCGCCCCAACTCGTCAGCAGGACCAGGCAGGTCGAGGCCGCGGCGAGCAGCAGCGCGCCGAGGACGTCGAAGCGGGGCCGGACCGCGGGCCGGGGCAGTTTCAGCACGACGGCGACGACGGCCATGGTGAACAGGCCGAAGGGGACGTTGACGTAGAAGCACCAGCGCCACGACAGATGGTCGGTGAAGTAGCCGCCGAGCAGCGGTCCGGCGACGGAGGCGAGGCCGAAGGCGGCCCCGATCATGCCCATGAACCGGCCGCGGCGCCGGGGCGGCACGATGTCCGCGATGATCGCCTGGACGCCGATCATCAGCCCGCCCGCGCCGACGCCCTGCACCGCGCGGTAGGCGATCAGCTGGTCCATGGTCTGCGCGCGGCCGGCGAGCGCCGAGCCGACGACGAAGACGGCGATGGCGAACTGGAAGACGCCCTTGCGGCCGAGGAGGTCGCCGAGCTTGCCGTAGATCGGCAACCCGACGGTGGAGGTGAGCAGATAGGCGGTGATAGCCCACGACATCCGGTCCAGGCCGTGCAGTTCGCCGACGATCCGCGGCAGGGCGGTGGCGACGATCATCTGCTCCAGGGCCGCGAGGAGCAGCGCGAGCATCAGGCCGAGGAAGACCAACCGCACGCGGCGCGGGCCGAGTTCGGCGGTGGCCGCCGGGGGCGGCGGGGCCGCGGGCGGCGGCGAAGGCGCCGCCACGACCGGCTCGTCCTGCACCAGTGTCGTCCCGCCCACGTACCGCTCCCCTCGTCGCGCTGCCGCACATTTCCGCGTAAAGCGTCAACTGCGAGCAGGCGCGACGAGTTACGGCTGGGCCGGCTTCCGTGGCGGCAGCCGGCCTACTTCTTCTCGACCTCGGCGGCCAGGTTGGCCAGCAGGGCGTCGTAGATCCGGGCGAGGCCCTTGGGGGCGAAGGTGCGCTCGAAGAAGCCGCCGATGCCGCCGGCGCCGTCCCAGGTGGTGGTGACGGCGACCCTCGATGCGCCCTCTCCCGCCGGGGTGACCCGCCAGGTGGTGACCATGGAGGAGTTGCGGTCCTTCTCGATCAGCTCGCCGTCGCTCGGTTCGGTGACCTCCAGCAGGCAGTCGCGGATGCGCTTGCTGGTGGCCTGGAGCTTCCAGTGGACGAGGGTGCCCTCGCCGTCGCCGCCCTCGCGGACCTCGTACTCGCTGAACTGCTCCGGAAGGATCTTCCCGCGCGTCCCGCTGTAATCGGCGATGGCGTCGAACACATCCTCCGGACCCGCCGCGACGACCCGTTCCGTGCCGGCCTCGACCTGCGCCATTGCGTTCCTCCAGTAGCTGGTTCTCGGGGTTGACGGCAAGCCAACCACCCCACGGCCCGGCCGCCCAAATCACACGGTCGCGCGCACGATCAAGGGAACATGTGTTCTATTCTGAGGCCAGTGCTACCGAGGAGGCGTCATGCGCTGGGAGAACCTCTCACTGGAGGCGGGCGGCCGCGGCCCTGCGGACGCCGCGCTGTTCGGCGCGGACGCCGTGGTCACGCGGACGTTCGACGCCCCGGAGTTCCGGGGGATCACCTTCCACGAGGTGCGGGCGAGGTCGATCGTGAACCGGGTGCCGGGGGCGTCCCGGATGCCGTTCGAATGGACGGTGAACCCCTACCGGGGATGCACGCACGCGTGCGTCTACTGCTTCGCCCGCAAGACGCACAGCTATCTGGACCTGGACACCGGGCTGGGCTTCGACTCGCAGATCGTGGTCAAGGTGAACGCGCCGGACCTGCTGCGCCGCCAGCTGTCCTCGCGCCGCTGGCAGGGCGAGCACATCGCGATGGGCACGAACGTCGACTGCTACCAGCGCGCCGAGGGCCGCTACCGCCTGATGCCGGGCATCCTGGCCGCCCTGCGCGACCACGCCAACCCGTTCTCCATCCTCACCAAGGGCACGCTCATCCTGCGCGACCTGGAGCTGCTGACCGAGGCGGCGCGGGTCACCGACGTCGGGATCTCGGTCTCGGTCGGCTTCACCGACCCGGAGCTGTGGCGCACGGTGGAGCCGGGCACGCCCGCGCCGGAGCGGCGGCTGGACGTCGTACGGACGCTGGGTGGGCACGGCATCGGGTGCGGGGTGCTGATGGCGCCGGTGATCCCGTTCCTGGGCGACCGTCCGGACCAGCTGCGGGCCACCGTGCGGGCGATCGCGCAGGCCGGGGCGACCTCGGTCACGCCGCTGGTGCTGCACTTGCGGCCGGGCGCCCGCGAGTGGTTCATGGCCTGGCTCGCGCGCGAGCACCCCTACCTGGTGGCGCGCTACGAGCGGCTGTACGCGGACGGCGCGTACGCCCCCAAGTGGTACCAGCGGCGGATCACCCGCCAGGTGCACGAACTGGCCCAGGAGTACGGCATCGGACCGGCCCGCGCGGGCATGCCCCGCCGCGTCCGCGAACCGCAGCCGCTCTCGACGGAGCCGGCGGAGCCGGTCCAGCTGTCCCTCCTCTGAGAGGGCCCGCGCTGGAGGACGACCGGCGTCGGCGCCGGGGCGGGGCAGCGGCCTCACCCGCGCCGCTGCCCCGGGATCCGCGCCAGCGCCCGTACCGCCGCCTCCGCCAGGGGCGGGTGGGCCAGGGCCTCGTTCAGCACGGGGACCGCCCGGGCGTCGCCGAGTTCGCCGAGGCCCTCCACGCAGGCGAGGGCGACACGGCGGTACGGGTCGTGGGGGCGCAGGCGGCGCTGCAGTGTGGTGATCAGGGCCGGGACGGATTCCGGGGCACCGAGCCGGACCAGGAGGCGGACCGGGTGCAGGGCGTAGGCGACGCGCAGTTCGTTGGTGGCGAGGGCGGCGGCGGCGCGGGCGGTGCGGGGGTCGCCGAGGCGGGCGAGGGCGTGGGCGGCGGAGGCGCAGCGGGGCGGGTCGCGGTGGTTGAGGAGCAGGACGAGCGACTCGAACGCCCGCCGGTCGCCGGCCAGGCCCAGCCGGAAGGCGGCCAGTTCCCGCGCCCACAGCGGCCGGCCCGGCTCGGTGAGCACCCGGGCCAGTGCGTCGAGGTCCCCGGTCGCCGTCAGCTCCGCGAACTCGGGCGGGGCGCCGGACTCCCGCCGTAAGCGCTCCGTGAGCGATCGCAACTCTTCGTCCATGTCCCGAGGGTACAAACGCTCCCGCGCGGAGGGATCCACATCACACAGACATCGCCGGGACGGGGGCTGGCGCGCTCGTTACCGGCGAGTTAAGCTCAGACGAGCGAGCCACCCGCTCGCACCCCCTCGCCACGGCCTGGTGACGCAGCCGTGGCGGGCGCAGTCGGTTCGGTACCCCGTGTACCGCAGTACGGCTCGGCTCCGGGACAGGGCCGGCCGGCATCACCGTTCGCCGGACGTGTGCGCGTCCGCGGCGACGGCTCCCGGGCGTGTGCGCCGGGGCCTGCGTGTCAGGCCCCTGACAGCCCGGCATCACCCGCAACCGCAGCTCCGCACGCACCCGGTGCGCCCCTTCGGCGCACCGGGGCGCGTTCCCAGTCGTCACCCTCATCCAGGAGTCCCGCGATGGCCGCTCCCCTGTCCCCTTCTTCTCCCGCTTCCCCCGCCCCCGCCTCCGGCTCGCCCCTGCGCACCGTCGCCGTCGTCGGCCTCGGCACCATGGGGACCGGCATCGCCGAGGTGCTGGCCAGGGCCGGCCGCGAGGTCGTCGGCATCGACATCAGCGAAGCCCAGGCCGCCCGGTGCGTCGCCGCGCTGGAGGCCGCGACGGCCCGCGCCGTCGAGCGGGGCCGCATGACCGAGCGGGAGCGGACCGCCGCCCTGGCCCGCGTCCGCACCTCCACCGACCTGCGGGCCGCCGCCGACGTCGACCTGGTCGTCGAGGTGGCCCCGGAGTCGTACGAGATCAAGCAGCAGATCTTCCGCGAGCTGGACGGCGTCGTCCGCCCGGAGACGATCCTGGCCACCGGCACCAACGCCCTGTCCGTCACCCGGCTCGCCGCGGACTCCGCGCGCCCGGAGCGGGTGCTGGGCCTGCACTTCTTCAATCCGGCCCCGGCGATGAAGCTGGTCGAGATCGTCTCGTCGGTGCTGACCGCGCCCAGTGCCGTCGACGCCGTCACCGGCCTCGCCCTCGACCTGGGCAAGGAGCCGGTCTCGGTCGGCGACCGGCCCGGATTCGTCGCCGACGGCCTGCTGTTCGGCTACCTCAACCAGGCCGCCGCGATGTACGAGTCCCGGTACGCCTCCCGCGAGGACATCGACGCGGCGATGCGGCTGGGGTGCGGGCTGCCGATGGGCCCCCTCGCGCTGCTCGACCTGGTCGGCATCGACACCGCCCGCACCGTCCTGGACGCCCTGTACGCCGAGTCCCGCGACCGGTTGCACGCCCCCGCGCCGATCCTCAAGCAGCTCAGCGAGGCGGGCCTGACGGGCCGCAAGGCCGGCCGCGGCTTCTACACCTACGACGCCCCCGGCGGCGCCGCCGTCGTGCCGGACGCCCTGACCCCGGCCGGGGACGGCGAGCGGGCGCCCGGCCGCCCGGTGCGCTCCGTCGGCGTGGCCGGCTCGGGGACCATGGCCTCCGGCATCGCCGAGGTGTTCGCCAAGGCGGGCTACGACGTCGTGCTCGCCGCCCGCAGCGAGGAGAAGGCACAGGCCGCCAGGGCCCGGATCGGCGCCTCGCTGGCCCGCTCGGTCGACAAGGGCCGTATGACTGCGGAGGCCGCGGCGCAGACCCTGGAGCGGATCGTCCCGGCGGGCTCCTACGACGCCTTCGCCGACGTCGACCTGGCCGTCGAGGCCGTCGCCGAGGACCTGGACGTCAAGCGGCAGCTGTTCGCCGCGCTGGACAAGGTCTGCAAGCCCGGCGCGGTCCTGGCCACGACGACCTCCTCGCTGCCCGTGGTCGCCTGCGCCCGCGCCACCTCGCGCCCGCAGGACGTGATCGGCATGCACTTCTTCAACCCGGCCCCGGCGATGAAGCTGGTCGAGGTCGTCCGCACGGTGCTGACGGCCGACGACGTCCACGCCACCGTCCGCGAGGTCTGCGGCCGCATCCGCAAGCACCCCGTCGACTGCGGCGACCGGGCCGGGTTCATCGTGAACGCGCTGCTGTTCCCGTACCTCAACAACGCGATCAAGATGGTCCAGGACCACTACGCGTCCCTGGACGACATCGACGCCGCGATGAAACTGGGCGGGGGCTATCCGATGGGTCCCTTCGAGCTGCTGGACGTGGTCGGTCTGGACGTCTCGCTGGCCATCGAGAAGGTCCTGCACAGCGAGTTCCGCGAGCCGGGCCTGGCCCCCGCGCCGCTGCTGGAGCACCTGGTGGCCGCCGGCTGCCTCGGCCGCAAGACGGGGCGCGGCTTCCGCGAGTATGCCCGCCGCTGACCGTCCGGGTGACTGGTTCCGCAGGGACGCGGACTGGGGCGGACTGCTCGGCCCCGCCGGCGCTCCCCCGCCCTCCCCGGGCGGGGGAAGTGCCGGGCCCGCGCGCCGAACTGCGCACATGCAGTACGTTCGGGTCATGTCCCAGCCCGCCAAGTCCTCACGTACACCAGCCACGCCCGACGCACCGGAGAGCGCCGCGGGCAACCGCGCGGCGGCCCAGCGGCTGAAAATGCGCCGGGAACTGGCCGCCGCGGCGATGGAGCTGTTCGCGACCAAGGGCTACGAGGCGACCACCGTCGACGAGATCGCGGCCCGCGCCGGGGTGGCCCGGCGCACCTTCTTCCGCCACTTCCGCTCCAAGGAGGAGGCGATCTTCCCGGACCACGACGACACCCTGGTCCGGGCGGAGGCGGTGCTCAACGCCGCGCCCGCGCACGAGCATCCGCTCGACACGGTGTGCCGCGGCATCAAGGAAGTCATGAAGATGTACGCGGGACGCCCGGAGATCTCCGTCGCCCGCTACAAGCTGACCCGCGAGGTGCCCACCCTGCGGGAGGCGGAGATCGCGTCGGTGGCCCGCTACGAGCGGCTGTTCACCCGCTATCTGCTCGGCCACTTCGACGAGCACGCCCACGACGACGACGCCAACGACGACCCGCTGCTCGCCGAGGTCGCCGCCTCCGCCGTGGTCACCGCCCACAATCACGTGCTGCGGCGCTGGCTGCGGGCCGGCGGCCAGGGGGACGTGGAGGCGCAGCTGGACCACGCCTTCGCGATCGTCCGCAGGACGTTCGGCGCCGGGATAGGCGTCGGCCGCACCTCGGCGCCCAAGCCGCCGTCCGGCCCGGCGTCCGGCCCGGCGTCGGTCTCCGCGCAGGGCGAGGTGCTGGTGGCCGTGGCCCGCACGGACGCCCCGCTGGCCGAGGTCATGCGCACGATCGAGCAGGCGCTGAAAGAGCGCTGAGTCACCCTCCCGCTGTGATGACGGCCACCCGCCCGGGTGGCCGTTTTGGCATGTCAGAGGCGCTTTTCGCCCGGCTCCGGCGGGCCGTTCGATCGATCATCGCTCATATGTCGCGTAAAGATTTCATCTGAGAGGAATTTCTGGCACCCAGTGCCTTGCAAGGTGTCACGGGGTGCCATACGTTGAGGGTGTCCGGGCTGTCCCCGCGGGACCGTCTCGTCCCGCGCGCCCGGACGCCTGCGTCACAGGCACCCTCCCGCGCCACAAAGCGCCGCCCACAGCACCACCCGCCGAACCGACGGCACACCCACACCCTCAGCAGCACCGACGCAACCCTCAGCGCCCTTCCCTCGGGGCGCTCACCGCCGGAGGCAACACCGTGACCGTGAAGGACATCCTGGCCGCGATCCAGTCGCCCGACTCCACGCCGGCCGACTTCGCCGCCCTGCCGCTGCCCGAGTCGTACCGCGCGATCACCGTGCACAAGGACGAGACCGAGATGTTCGCGGGCCTCGAGACCCGCGACAAGGACCCGCGCAAGTCGCTCCACCTGGACGAGGTGCCGCTGCCCGAACTGGGCCCCGGCGAGGCGCTGGTGGCCGTCATGGCCTCCTCGGTCAACTACAACTCGGTGTGGACGTCGATCTTCGAGCCGCTGTCGACCTTCGGCTTCCTGGAGCGCTACGGCCGCACCAGCGAGCTGGCCAAGCGCCACGACCTGCCGTACCACATCATCGGCTCCGACCTCGCGGGCGTCGTGCTGCGCACCGGGCCGGGCGTGAACTCCTGGAAGCCCGGCGACGAGGTCGTCGCGCACTGCCTCTCCGTCGAGCTGGAGTCCAGCGACGGCCACAACGACACCATGCTCGACCCGGAGCAGCGGATCTGGGGCTTCGAGACCAACTTCGGCGGCCTCGCCGAGATCGCGCTCGTCAAGTCCAACCAGCTGATGCCCAAGCCGGACCACCTGTCGTGGGAGGAGGCGGCGGCCCCGGGCCTGGTCAACTCCACCGCGTACCGCCAGCTGGTCTCGCGCAACGGCGCCGGCATGAAGCAGGGCGACAACGTCCTGATCTGGGGCGCGAGCGGCGGACTGGGCTCGTACGCCACGCAGTTCGCGCTGGCCGGCGGCGCCAACCCGATCTGTGTCGTCTCCAGCCCCCGGAAGGCGGAGATCTGCCGCTCGATGGGCGCCGAGGCGATCATCGACCGCAGCGCCGAGGGCTACAGGTTCTGGAAGGACGAGCGGACCCAGGACCCCAGGGAGTGGAAGCGCTTCGGAAAGCGCATCCGCGAACTCACCGGCGGCGAGGACATCGACATCGTCTTCGAGCACCCCGGCCGCGAGACCTTCGGCGCCTCCGTCTACGTCACCCGCAAGGGCGGCACCATCACCACCTGCGCCTCCACCTCGGGCTACATGCACGAGTACGACAACCGCTACCTGTGGATGTCGCTGAAGCGCATCATCGGCTCCCACTTCGCCAACTACCGCGAGGCATGGGAGGCCAACCGCCTCATCGCGAAGGGCAGGATCCACCCCACCCTGTCGAAGGTGTACGCCCTGGAGGACACCGGCCAGGCCGCGCACGACGTCCACCGCAACGTCCACCAGGGCAAGGTCGGAGTGCTCTGCCTCGCCCCCGAGGAGGGCCTCGGCGTGCGCGACCACGAGAAGCGGGCGCGCCACATCGACGCCATCAACCGCTTCCGGAACATCTGAGGACGGGCACGGATGTCAGAGCGTCAGACTGCGCAGGCGCCGAGGGAAAGGGACCGGCCGTGGCTCATGCGCACGTACGCCGGCCACTCCACGGCCGAGGCGTCCAACGAGCTGTACCGGCGCAACCTCGCCAAGGGCCAGACGGGTCTGTCGGTGGCGTTCGACCTGCCGACGCAGACCGGCTACGACTCCGACCACGTCCTCGCCCGCGGCGAGGTCGGCCGGGTCGGCGTGCCGGTCGCCCACCTCGGTGACATGCGCCGGCTGTTCCAGGACATCCCCCTGGAGCGGATGAACACCTCGATGACCATCAACGCCACGGCGATGTGGCTGCTGGCGCTCTACCAGGTCGTCGCGGAGGAGCAGGGCGCGGACATCACCCGGCTCCAGGGGACCACCCAGAACGACATCGTCAAGGAGTACCTGTCCCGCGGCACGCACGTCTTCCCGCCGGGGCCGAGCCTCCGGCTGACGACGGACATGATCGCGTACACGGTCTCCCACCTGCCGAAGTGGAACCCGATCAACATCTGCAGCTACCACCTGCAGGAGGCGGGCGCCACTCCGGTGCAGGAGATCGCGTACGCGATGTCCACCGCGATCGCCGTCCTCGACGCCGTGCGCGACAGTGGGCAGGTGCCCGAGGAGCGCATGGGCGACGTCGTCGGCCGCATGTCCTTCTTCGTGAACGCGGGCGTGCGGTTCGTCGAGGAGATGTGCAAGATGCGTGCCTTCGGCCGCATCTGGGACCGCATCACCCGCGAGCGGTACGGCATCCAGGACCCCAGACACCGCCGCTTCCGCTACGGCGTCCAGGTCAACTCCCTCGGTCTGACCGAGGCGCAGCCGGAGAACAACGTCCAGCGGATCGTGCTGGAGATGCTCGCCGTCACCCTCTCCAAGGACGCCCGCGCGCGGGCCGTGCAGCTGCCCGCCTGGAACGAGGCGCTGGGCCTGCCCCGGCCCTGGGACCAGCAGTGGAGCCTGCGCATCCAGCAGGTCCTCGCCCACGAGAGCGACCTGCTGGAGTACGACGACATCTTCGAGGGCTCGAAGGTGATCGAGGCGAAGGTGGCCCAGCTGGTCGAGGAGTCGCTCGCGGAGATCGACCGCATCCAGGAGATGGGCGGCGCGATGGCCGCCGTCGAGTCCGGCTACCTCAAGTCGCAGCTCGTCGCCTCGCACGCCGAGCGCCGGGCGCGGATCGAGTCGGGCGAGGAGAAGATCGTCGGCGTCAACATCTTCGAGACCACCGAGCCGAACCCGCTCACGGCCGACCTGGACACCGCGATCCAGACGGTCGACCCGGCGGTCGAGGCCCGCGTCGTCGCCTCGCTCCGGCACTGGCGGGACACCCGCTACCAGCCGCCCTTCAACCACCCGCGCCCGTGCAAGGCGCTGGAACGGCTGAAGGAGGCCGCGAAGGGCACCGACAACCTCATGGAGGCCACCCTGGAGTGCGCCCGGGCCGGCGTGACGACCGGCGAGTGGGCCGGGGCGCTGCGCGAGGTGTTCGGCGAGTACCGCGCCCCGACGGGAGTGTCGTCCGCGCCGGTCGCGGTCGCCGCCGAGGAGGGCACCGCGATGGCGCGGGTCCGCCGGAAGGTGGAGCTGACCGCGCGGGACCTCGGCGTCGGCAAGCTGCGCTTCCTGGTGGGCAAGCCCGGCCTGGACGGCCACTCCAACGGCGCCGAGCAGATCGCGGTGCGCGCGCGGGACGCCGGCTTCGAGGTGGTCTACCAGGGCATCCGGCTCACCCCGGAGCAGATCGTGGACGCGGCCCTGGCCGAGGACGTCCACGCGGTGGGCCTGTCCGTCCTCTCCGGGTCGCACGCCCAGCTGGTCCCGGACGTGCTGGAGCGGCTGCGTGTGGCCGGTGCCACAGACATACCGGTGATCGCCGGTGGCATCATCCCGAACGGTGACGCCGAGCAGCTGCGGGCCGCCGGAGTGGCCGCGGTCTTCACCCCGAAGGACTTCGACATCACCGGGATCATCGGCCGCATCGTCGACGAGATCCGGACAGCACACGAGCTCGACCCCCTGGAGGTCCCCGCATGACCGCCCGCCCGTCTCCCACCACCACCCTTTCAGCGAGCGGCTCCGCCGCCCCCCTTCCCCGTGTCGACCGCCTTCGCCCGCGGCGCTCCTGCCTGGCGGTGCCGGGCTCGAACCCGCGCTTCCTGGAGAAGGCCCAGGGCCTCCCGGCGGACCAGGTCTTCCTGGACCTGGAGGACGCCTGCGCCCCCCTCGCCAAGCCGGAGGCGCGGCACACCATCGTGAAGTTCCTCAACGAGGGCGACTGGACCGGCAAGACCCGCGTCGTGCGCGTCAACGACTGGACCACCGAATGGACGTACCGCGACGTCGTCACGGTCGTCGAGGGCGCGGGACCGAACCTCGACTGCATCATGCTGCCGAAGGTGCAGAACGCCCAGCAGGTCGTCGCCCTCGACCTGCTCCTCACCCAGATCGAGAAGACGATGGGGTTCGAGGTCGGCCGCATCGGCATCGAGGCGCAGATCGAGAACGCGCAGGGCCTGAACAACGTCAACGAGATCGCCCAGGCCTCCCCGCGCCTGGAGACGATCATCTTCGGCCCGGCCGACTTCATGGCCTCCATCAACATGAAGTCCCTGGTCGTGGGCGAACAGCCGCCCGGCTACCCGGCGGACGCCTACCACTACATCCTGATGAAGATCCTGATGGCCGCCCGCGCCAACGACCTCCAGGCGATCGACGGCCCCTACCTGCAGATCCGCAACGTCGACGGCTACCGTGCGGTCGCCCGGCGCGCCGCCGCGCTCGGCTTCGACGGCAAGTGGGTGCTGCACCCGGGCCAGGTCGAGGCGTCCAACGAGATCTTCTCGCCGTCGCAGGAGGACTACGACCACGCCGAGCTGATCCTGGACGCGTACGACTACTACACGTCCGAGGCGGGCGGCAAGAAGGGCTCCGCGATGCTCGGCGACGAGATGATCGACGAGGCCAGCCGCAAGATGGCCCTGGTCGTCGCGGGCAAGGGACGCGCCGCCGGCATGAAGCGCACCAGCACGTTCGAGATCCCGGAGGCCTGAGCGCGATGCAGTTCGGACGCACCTACGAGGAGTTCGAGGTCGGCGCGGTGTACAAGCACTGGCCGGGCAAGACGGTCACCGAGTACGACGACCACCTCTTCTGCCTCCTCACCATGAACCACCACCCGCTCCACCTCGACGCCCACTACGCCGCGGAGACGACGGACTTCGGCAGGAACGTGGTGGTCGGCAACTACGTCTACTCGCTCCTGCTCGGCATGTCCGTCCCGGACGTGTCCGGCAAGGCGATCGCCAACCTGGAGATCGAGTCGCTCAAGCACGTCGCGCCGACCTTCCACGGCGACACGATCTACGGCGAGACGACGGTGCTCGACAAGTGGCCGTCGAAGTCGAAGAACGACCGCGGCATCGTCCACGTCGAGACCAAGGGCTACAAGCAGGACGGCACGCTCGTGTGCGTGTTCCGCCGCAAGGTCATGGTGCCCACCGAGACGTACGTCAAGGAGCGCGGCGGCGAGCAGCCGGGCCGCCCCGAGCCCAAGGAACAGGGGAAGTAAGCGATGGCCCGTCTCGCCCAGACCCACGGCCTCACGGACGTCCAGCAGGAGATCCTGTCCACCGTCCGGGACTTCGTGGACAAGGAGATCATCCCGGTCGCGACCGAGCTGGAGCACCGCGACGAGTACCCGCAGCAGATCGTCGACGGGCTCAAGGAGCTCGGCCTGTTCGGCCTGATGATTCCCGAGGAGTACGGGGGCCTCGGCGAGTCGCTGCTGACCTACGCGCTGTGCGTGGAGGAGATCGCGCGCGGCTGGATGTCGGTGTCCGGCATCATCAACACGCACTTCATCGTGGCGTACATGCTCAAGCAGCACGGCACCCAGGAGCAGAAGGACCACTTCCTGCCGAGGATGGCGGCCGGCGACGTCCGGGGCGCCTTCTCGATGTCGGAGCCGGGCCTCGGCTCGGACGTGTCGGCGATCACGTCGAAGGCGGTGAAGGACGGCGACGAGTACGTCCTCAGCGGCCAGAAGATGTGGCTGACGAACGGCGGCACCTCGTCGCTGGTGGCCGTTCTGGTCCGCAGTGACGAAGGACACCCCGAGGGGACCGCCCCGCACAGGTCGATGACCACCTTCCTGGTCGAGAAGGAGCCCGGCTTCGGCGAGGTCCGCCCCGGCCTGACCATCCCGGGCAAGATCGACAAGATGGGCTATAAGGGCGTCGACACGACCGAGCTCATCATGGACGGCCTGCGGATTCCCGCCGACCGGGTGCTCGGCGGGGTCACCGGCCGCGGCTTCTACCAGATGATGGACGGCGTCGAGGTGGGCCGCGTGAACGTGGCCGCGCGCGGCTGCGGCGTCGCTCAGCGTGCCTTCGAGCTGGGCGTCCAGTACGCCCAGCAGCGTCACACGTTCGGCAAGCCGATCGCCCAGCACCAGGCGATTCAGTTCAAACTGGCCGAGATGGCTACCAAGGTGGAGGCCGCGCATGCCATGATGGTGAATGCGGCTCGCAAAAAGGACTCCGGGGAGCGAAACGACCTGGAGGCCGGGATGGCGAAGTACCTCGCCTCCGAGTACTGCAAGGAGGTCGTGGAGGACGCCTTCCGCATCCACGGAGGCTACGGCTTCTCCAAGGAGTACGAGATCGAGCGCCTCTACCGCGAGGCTCCGATGCTTCTGATCGGTGAAGGTACCGCCGAGATCCAGAAAATGATCATCGGGCGCAGGTTGCTCGAAGAGTATCGGTTCCAGGGCTGAATGTCAGGGAACGGGGTGTTTTCTTCGAGAAGAAGATCACACCCCGTAGGCACTCTTCGGAAACCGACTCGGCTTCCCGCCTTACCCAGTTGTGGCTCACAGCCGCTACGATCGCGAGTAAGCCGCCGTCCCCCGTTCCGAAGCGCGGCATCATCCGCTACGAAGGTCATCCATGCCCCACAGCCAAACCTCTGCACCTCGCGACAGCCTCGCCGGCGTACGCCTCGCGCGCGGAGCATCGCCGTGGCTTCTGCCGACCGTCGCCACCGCAGCCCTCAGCCTCGTCCGCGCGCGCCGCTCCGGCGCCGCGAAGGCCGTCGCCGTTCCCGCCACCGCGCTCGCGGCGGGGATGCTGTGGTTCTTCCGCGACCCCGAGCGCGAGATCACCCAGGGCCGGGTCATCTCGCCCGCCGACGGTGTGGTGCAGAGCATCATGCCGTGGAAGGACGGACGCACCCGCGTCGCGATCTTCATGAGCCCGCTGAACGTCCACGTCAACCGCGCCCCGCTGGCCGGCACCGTGACGTCGGTCGAGCACATCCCCGGCGGTTTCGTTCCCGCTTTCAACAAGGAGAGCGAGAACAACGAGCGCGTCGTCTGGCACTTCGACACCGAGCTCGGCGACATCGAGATGATCCAGATCGCCGGCGCAGTGGCCCGCCGCATCGTCCCCTACGTGCCGCAGGGCACCAAGGTCGAGCAGGGCGAGCGCATCGGTCTCATCCGCTTCGGCTCGCGCGTCGACCTGTACCTGCCGGAGGGCGTGGAGGTCGCGGTCGAGGTCGGCCAGAAGACGGTGGCAGGGGTGACCCGAATTGACCGTGACTGATCCGGAGACACGCACCGGCTGGGTGCCGGAGGCCGCGGCGGAGGACGACGAGGAGGAGATGCCCCTCTCGCTCCGCCTGTCGATAGCCGACACGCTGACCCTGGGCAACGCCACCTGCGGCTTCATGGCGGTGTACTTCACCACCACCGGCATCCTGATCCCGCACCTCACCGGCAGCCAGGAGACCGGCATGGCCCGCCACAGCGCGGCCACGGCGGTCATCCTGATGCTCTGCGCGGCGGTCTTCGACCTGTTCGACGGCCTGGTCGCGCGCAAGCTGCGCTCCTCCCCCATGGGCGCCGAGCTGGACAACCTGTCCGACCTGATCAGCTTCGGCCTCGCCCCGGCGTACTTCGTCCTGGTCTACGGCATGGTCGCGGACGACGCGCACCAGCGGGTGGCCGCGGTCGGGGCGATCGTCGTCCTGCTCGCCGTGGTCCTCAGACTGGCGCGGTTCTCCTGCGTGACGGTGAAGGACGGCACGTTCCAGGGCATGCCGAGTCCCTTCGGCGCGCTGACGGTCGTGGCGATCGTGCTGCTGGAGCTGCCGTTCGTGGCGACGCTCCTGGCCATCCTGGGCACCGCGTGGCTGATGGTGAGCCGCGTCGAGTACCCGAAGCCGCGGGGACGGCTGGCCGGGGCGATGCTGTCCTGGATCGTCCTGAGCATGGGCCTGCTGGTGGCGTGGGCCTTCGGCGCCCCCAGCGGCCAGCTCCTGCTCCAGACGGGCTGCGCCCTGCAGCTGGTCATGGGCGCGGTGATCCCCCTGTTCGCCACGGCCCGCCGGGTGAACAACTTCCGCGACAACCGCCGCGAGGCGCGGGCGGCGCAGGTGCCGTAGCCGTAGCGGCCGCGCACCACGGAGTACCACCGAGAGGGCCCCGAACCGGAGATCCGGTTCGGGGCCCTTCGCCGTCCGCCCCCGCGGGGGCGCAGGGTCACACGAGGCAGTCGCGGGCGATGCGCTCCGCCACCCGCTCCAGGATGGGCCCCGCCTCGGCGATGCACGTGGCGACGTCCGGCTCGGCCTCGGTGAGCGGGTAGGCGCGCCGGATGCCGGCCGCCTCCAGCACCGTCGGGTCGAGGGCGAGGCGTCCGCACACGGCGACGACGTCCTTGCCGGCGGCGCGGGCCGCGGCGGCGACGCCGGCCGGGGCCTTGCCGTGCAGGGTCTGCTCGTCGAGGGAGCCCTCGCCGGTGATCACGAGGTCGGCCCGCGCCAGCTCGGGGGCGAAACCGAGGACGTCGAGCATCACCTCGATGCCGGGGCGGAAGCGGGCGCCGAGGAGCAGCGCGCCGTACCCGATGCCGCCGGCGGCGCCCGCGCCGGGCGAGGCGGCGTATTCGGCGGCGCGCGGCCCGACGGACTCCTCCAGCACCTCGGCGAAGTGCCCGAGGGCCGCGTCGAGGGCGGCGACGTCGTCCGGAGAGGCGCCCTTCTGCGGGCCGTACACCGCGGGGGCGCCCTTCGGGCCGGTGAGGGGGTTGTCGACGTCGCTGGCGAGCACGAGGTCGACCCCGGACAGCCTCGGGTCCAGCCCGGACAGGTCGGCGGAGGCCAGCGCGGCCAGCCCGCCGCCTCCCGGCGTCACGGGCTCCCCGTCCGCGGTCAGCAACCGCGCCCCGAGCGCGGACAGCATCCCCGCACCGCCGTCGGTGGTGGCGCTGCCGCCGACGCCGAAGACGATCGTGCGCGCCCCCGCGTCGAGCGCGGCGCGCAGCAGTTCGCCGGAGCCGTACGTGGACGCCGTCAGCGGGGCGAAGACCCCGGCGGGCAGCCGCTGGAGGCCGCTGGCCTCGGCCATCTCCACGACGGCGGTGTCCCCGCGCAGGGCGAAGGCCGCGGTGACCTCGTCCCCGAGGGGCCCGGTGACCCGTGCCTCCCGCCGCTCGAACCCGGCGGCGAGGGCGGCGGCCACGGTGCCGTCCCCGCCGTCGGCCACGGGCAGGGCCGTCACGTCGAGGCCGGGCAGCACCCGCCGCAGCCCCGCCGTCACCCGCTCGGCTACCTCTACGGCCGTCAGCGAGCCCTTGAACTTGTCCGCGGCGATGAGCACCCGACGGGCACCGTCCACAGCGTCAGCCACTTCTCATTCCCCTTGCTCTACGGCCCCGCGCACGTCGGCGGGGCCAGTCGCGCCGCAGCGACCTTAACCGCCGCCCGCCCCGGCCGTCATGCCCCTGCCCAGCCCGTGGAACCGACGGGTCGCCGCCGCCCGGCCCCGTGACGGGACGAGCGGCCTCGTCGTCCGGGCTGGTTACCCTTCCGGGGTGACCACTCTCGATTACGCCGCCTACATCGCCGGCCTGCCCCGCGTCCTCGCCGGCGCCGCCGTGCTCTTCCGGGACTCCGAGGGGCGGGTGCTGCTCGTGGAGCCCAACTACCGTCAGGGGTGGGCGCTTCCGGGCGGAACCGTCGAGTCCGACGACGGGGAGTCCCCGCGGCAGGGGGCGCGCCGGGAGACCGCGGAGGAGATCGGCCTCGACCGGGAGCCGGGGCGGCTGCTGGCCGTGGACTGGGTGCCGGGCACGGGCCGGCCGCCGCTGGTGGCGTACCTGTACGACGGCGGCGTCCTCGGCGACGAGGACTTCGGGGCGATCCGTCTCCAGGAGGAGGAACTGCTGTCCTGGCGGCTCGTGCCCCGCGAGGAACTGGCCGAGCGTCTGCCCGGAGCGCTGGGGCGCCGCGTGCTGGCCGCCCTCGACGTGCTCGCCGAGGGCGCGGGAACCGTCGAGTTGGAGAACGGTCACCGGGTGGGCTGACCCGTCGTCGGGGAGCAGCCCGTCGGGCGCCGGCCCGTCGGCCGTCGGCCTGCCGGACGTCGGGCCGTCAGCCCTCTTCCCTGGGTTTGACGTCGATCTCGCGCAGCGCCTCGTCGCGCGCGGCGATCCGCGCCTCGGTGCGGTGCCCCTTCTCGATGTAGTCGCGCAGCACCAGCGACACGGCGTCCTGGGGGTTGCCGACACCCGACAGCACCATGGTCTCCACGACGAGTTCGGCGTCGAGGGACACGTTGACCTTTGCCATGCCGCGGACCCTAGCACCACCGTCCGGCCACCGGATGTCCGTTCGCCGCCCCGCACGGGCACGGCCTACCCTCGGCCGCATGACCAAGCCCCTCGTCGCCGTCCTCAGCGGCGCCGGCATCTCCACCGACTCCGGCATCCCGGACTACCGCGGGCCGGGCGGGGTGTGGCGCAAGGACCCGGAGGCCGAGAAGCTCGTCACGTACGAGTACTACATGGGCGATCCGGAGATCCGGCGCCGTTCCTGGCGGATGCGGCGCGCGACCGGGACGCTGCGCGCCGAGCCGAACGCCGCCCACCGGGCCGTGACGGAGCTGGAGCGGTCGGGCGTGCCGGTGAGGGTGA
Source organism: Streptomyces sp. NPDC006610 (assembly GCF_040611575.1). Taxonomy (NCBI): domain Bacteria; kingdom Bacillati; phylum Actinomycetota; class Actinomycetes; order Kitasatosporales; family Streptomycetaceae; genus Streptomyces; species Streptomyces sp. NPDC006610. The sequence continues at coordinate 144,010 of NZ_JBEXOP010000006.1, read as the reverse complement.
TCACGCAGAACGTCGACGGCCTGCACCAGGCCGCCGGAATGCCCGCCCGCAAGGTGCTCGAACTGCACGGCAGCGCGCGCAGCGTGGTGTGCACCCGGTGCCATGCCCGCGGGCCCATGGAGGACGCCCTCGCCCGGGTCGACGCCGGCGAGGACGATCCGCCCTGCCTGGAGTGCGGGGGCGTCCTGAAGCCCGCGACCGTGATGTTCGGCGAGCGGCTCGACCCCGTCGTCCTCGGCGACGCCCTCGCCATCAGCAAGGCCTGTCAGGTCTTCATCGCCGTCGGCACGAGCCTCCAGGTCCATCCCGCCGCCGGCCTCGCCGGGGTCGCCGTCGACCACGGGGCCCGCCTCGTCATCGTCAACGCCGAGCCCACGCCGTACGACTCGATCGCCGACGAGATCGTGCGGGAACGCATCGGGACGGCGCTGCCCGGGCTGCTGCGGCGGCTGAGCGCAGGGGGCGCGCGGTGAGCGGGCGCCGACGGGGCACCGCGAGCCGGTGAGGCGGATGCCTCTAACCTCGTGCAGAGGGACGTCGGTCGTCATCGGAAATCCACGTCGAGGAGGCGATGGTGCTCGGAAGGGGCATGTGGTTGCTCGTGGGCGCCGTGTTCGTGGCCTGTGTGGTGCTCGTCGGCCCCAGCGCGCCGGGCGGCGCCCGCTTCCCCGGGTCGGCGGCCGGTGAGGCCAGGGACGTGGTGCCGAACCGCGTCATGACGTGGAACCTCTGCAACCCCTGTGAGGTGGGCGCCGCGGAGCAGGCGGCGGAGATCGCCGCGTACGCGCCCGAGGTCATTGGATTCCAGGAAGCGTGCCAGGGCCACGTCGAGAGGATCCGCGACCTTCTGGCGAGGCGTTTCGGGCTGGTCTACCACGTCGAGTACGGGACGGTCCTGCGCAATTGGGGCCGCTGCGGTGGAGTGCCGTGGCGTCCGGGGGCCTACGGCCAGGCGATCCTGTCCGCGGCGCCGATGACCGACCGCGTCAACGTGGAGTATCCCGACGGGGGTTCCGAGGACCGCGGGTACGTGGCGGTCACCACCATGGTGGGCGGCCGGCCCACCCGGGTCTTCAACACGCACCTCGCCGAGCGCCGTCAGGAAGCGGTCCGGGCGGACCAGGTCGGCGTCCTCGCCACCGCCGTCGCCCGGCACGACCGCGCGATCGCCCTCGGCGACTTCAACGCCGTGCCGTACGCCCCCGAACTCGCCGGGATGTGGGCACTGGCCACGGACACGGACCCCCGGTGTCACCCCTCGTCCGGCGGCGCCTGCGCGACGACGACCGACTGGGAGAGCAAGTTCGACTACATCTTCGTGCGCGGCATCGTCCCGCGCGAGCACGGCGTGCATCCCACCCCGCACTCGGACCACCACCTGGTCCGCGCCGACCTGGGTGGTCCGGAGCCGAGCCCGGACTCGTAGGGTCCGGGCTCCTGCGCGTCGGGACCCGTACGCGTCGGGGCTCGCGGGCGCCTAGAACAGCGCCGTACCCCGCTCGAAGTCCAGCAGGCGCTGCTTGCGGGGCAGGCCGCCGCCGTAACCGGTGAGGCCGCCCGTCGCGCCGACGACGCGGTGGCAGGGGACGATGATGCCGATCGGGTTCTTGCCGTTGGCCAGCCCGACGGCGCGGGACGCCCGGGGGTTGCCGAGCGCGGCGGCCAGTTCGCCGTAGGAACGGGTCTCGCCGTAGGGGATGCGGAGAAGCTCCGACCAGACGCCGCGCTGGAACGGCGTGCCGTTCAGGCGGAGTTCGAGGGTGAACTCCTTCAAGTCTCCCGCGAAGTAGGCCTCCAGCTGTTCCTCCGCCTCGGCGAAGGGGGACGCGTCGGGCCTGCCGAAGGACTCCTCCGGGGGGCGGTGGCGCTGGTCGGTCATGTAGAGGCCGCACAGGACGCCGTCCTCGGCGACCAGGGTGAGGGGGCCGTAGGGGCTGTCGATCACCGTGTGCCGCTTGGTCGTCGTGCCGGTCCTGCTCATCGGGTTCCTCTTGCTCGTCCTGTTCATCACGTGCCTTACACCGGGAGGAAGTTGATGGGGTGGTCGTCCGTCGCCCACAGGTACTGGACCGCGTACGCCCGCCAGGGCCGCCACGCCTGTGCCCGCGCCGTCAGGGCCGCCGGGGTCGACGGCAGGCCCAGGTCGCGGGCCGCGCGGCGGATGCCGAGGTCGGTGGGGAGGAAGGCGTCGGGGTCGCCTAGGGCGCGCATGGCGATGACGTCGGCCGTCCAGGGGCCGAAGCCGGGGAGGGCGAGGAGCCGGGCGCGGGTCTCGGGCCAGTCGCTCTCGACGCCCAGGTGCAGGGTGCCGTCGGCCAGTTGCGTGACGAGGGTGGTGAGGGTCGCGCGGCGGGTCCGGGGCATGGCCAGGGCCTCGGGGGCCAGGGACGCCAGCGCCTGCGGTGACGGGAAGAGGTGGGTCAGACCGCCCTCGGGGTCGTCCACCGGGTCGCCGTGCGCGGCGACGAGGCGGGCCGCGTGCGTGCGGGCGGCCGCCGTGGAGACCTGCTGGCCCAGCACCGCCCGTACGGCGAACTCCGCCTCGTCCACCGTGCGCGGGACCCGGCGGCCGGGCGCCTTGTCGACGAGCGGGGCGAGGACGGGGTCGGCGCGCAGCCGGTCGTCCACCGCGACCGGATCGGCGTCGAGGTCGAGCATCCGGCGGCAGCGGCTGATCGCCACCGGCAGGTCGCGCAGGTCGGCGAGGGTGAGGCGGCAGGCGATGTGGTCGGGGCGCGGGGTCAGGGCGGCGATTCCGTGGCCGTGGGGCAGACGGAGGGTGCGACGGTAGGCGCCGTCGCGCCACTCCTCGACGCCCGGTACCGCGGTGGCCGCGAGGTGGCCGAAGAGGTTGTCGGGGTTGAGGGGGGTGCGGAACGGCAGCCGCAGCAAGAGGGCGCCCGGGGCGGCGCCGGCCCCGGAGCGGGGCGCACGGTCGCGCAGGCCGCTGGGGGTGAGGGCGAAGACCTCGCGGACGGTGTCGTTGAAGGTGCGGATGGAGGAGAAGCCGGCGGCGAACGCGATCCGCGCCATCGGCAGCGTCGTCGTCTCGATCAGCAGGCGGGCGGTCTGGGCGCGCTGGGCGCGGGCCAGGGCGAGCGGTCCCGCGCCCAGTTCGGCGAGGAGCTGGCGTTCGATCTGGCGGGCGCTGTAGCCGAGCCGGGCGGCGAGGCCGGGGACGCCCTCGCGGTCCACGACGCCGTCGGCGATCAGCCGCATGGCACGGGCGACCAGGTCGGCGCGCCGGTTCCACTCCGGGGAGCCGGGGCTGGTGTCCGGACGGCAGCGCTTGCACGCCCGGAAACCGGCCTGCTGGCAGGCCGCCGCACTGGGGAAGAACGTCATGTTCTCCGGCTTGGGCGGCACGACCGGGCAGCTGGGACGGCAGTAGATGCGGGTGGTCAGGACGGCCGTGAAGAACCAGCCGTCGAACCGCCCGTCCTTCGACTGGACGGCGCGCACGCAGCGCTCGGTGTCGGTGTGCATCGCCCTCTGCATGCGTCCAGCATGGGCGACCGGCGGCCCGCTGGCTGGCGGGAATCCGACATCGTCCTCGCCGGGCCAGCGCGTCCGTGTGCCGCCGCGAGGTCGGTGAACGGTCCACGGCCGACGGTACGCATGCACGGCATCATCGGATCCGCGCGGCGGCCCTTGACCGGCTCGGGCGCAAGGCCGCCGGCACAGAGGTGGAGCCGCCGGCACGAGGGCGGGGCCGCCGCCGGCACGCGGTGGGGCCGTCGGCACGGTGCGGCTCGCCACGCCGACGCCCGTGCCGGCCCGCAGCGGCCCTGCGGACCCCCGGGACCCGTGCGGCCCCGGCGACACGGCCGGGACCGCCCGGCCCTGCCGGGCGGCCCGGCTCAGCCCGTGGCCGCGCGCCGCCACGCCGACTCGCGCAGCAGCCGCAGGCCGTTGAGGCCGACCAGGACCGTCGAGCCCTCGTGGCCGGCGACCCCCAGCGGCAGCGGGAGGTGGCCGATCAGGTCCCAGGCGACGAGCACGGTGATGAAGGAACCGGCGATCACCAGGTTCTGGACCACCAGACGCCGGGCGGCGCGGGAGAGCCGTACGGCCGCCGGCACCGCGGTGAGTTCGTCGCGTACGACGACGGCGTCCGCGGTCTCCAGCGCGAGGTCGGAGCCCGCGCGGCCCATGGCGACGCCGGTGTGGGCGGCGGCGAGGGCGGGGGCGTCGTTGACGCCGTCCCCGACGAACAGGACCTTGCGCCCGGCGTCCTGGAGGTCGCGCACGGCCCTGACCTTGTCCTCGGGGAGCAGTTCGGCGCGGACGTCGGTCAGTCCGGTCGCCGTGGCGACCCGGGTCGCGGCGCGCAGGTTGTCTCCGGTGAGCAGGACGGGCGGGGCGCCGGTGACGGCGGTGAGCGCCGCGGTGGCCGCGGGCGCGTCGGAGCGGATCCGGTCGGTGAGGGCGAGGGCGCCGACGGGGACGCCGTCGCGGGAGACCCGGACGGCCGTCTCGTCGCCCTCGGGGGCGTCCGCGCGGCCGACCTCGATCACGTGTCCCCCGACCACGGCGGTGACCCCGCGGCCGGGCAGCGCCGTGAAGTCCCGGGCGGGCTCCACGGTCAGCCCGCGGGTGCGGGCGGCGGCCACGACCGCGCGGGCCAGCGGGTGCTCGCTCGGGTGCTCGGCCGCAGCGGCCAGCGCCAGCAGCGCGTCCTCGTCGAGCCCGGAGCCCGGCAGCGGGCGTACGGCGGTCACCTCGGGGGTGCCCTCGGTGAGCGTGCCGGTCTTGTCGAGGGCGGCGGTGTCGATCTCGCCGAGGCGTTCCATGGCCACGGCGGACTTGACGAGGACGCCGTGCCGGCCGGCGTTGGCGATGGCGGACAGCAGGGGCGGCATGGTGGCCAGGACGACCGCGCACGGTGAGGCGACGATCATGAAGGTCATGGCCCGCAGCAGGGCGTCGGCCAGTTCCGCGCCGAAGGCGAGGGGAACGGCGAAGACGGCGAGGGTCGCGGCGACCACGCCGACGGAGTAGCGCTGTTCGACCTTCTCGATGAACAGTTGCGTCGGCGCCTTGGTGCGGGACGCCTCCTCCACCAGGGCGACGATCCGGGCGATGACCGAGTCGGCGGGGTCGCGTCCGACGCGCACGCGCAGTGCCCCGGTGCCGTTCAGCGTGCCCGCGAAGACCTCGTCGCCGGGGCTCTTGAGGACGGGCAGGGGTTCGCCGGTGATGGTGGCCTGGTCGACCTCGCCGCTGCCGTCCAGGACCCGGCCGTCGGCGCCGATGCGTTCTCCCGGGCGGACCAGCAGCACGTCGCCGACGGCGAGTTCGGCGGCCGGCACGGTCTCCTCGGCGCCGTCGGGGGTGACCCGGGTCGCGGTGCCCGGGGCGAGGTCGAGCAGGCCGCGCACGGAGTCGGCGGTGCGGGCGGTGGCCAGGGCCTCCAGGGCGCCGGAGGTGGCGAAGATGACGATCAGCAGGGCGCCGTCCAGGACCTGCCCGATGGCCGCCGCGCCCAGTGCCGCGACGATCATCAGCAGGTCGACGTCGAGGGTCTTCTCGCGCAGTGCGCGCAGCCCTTCGAGGGCCGGTTCCCAGCCGCCGGCGACGTAGGCGACGGCGTACAGGGGGCCGTACGCCCAGGCGGGTGCGCCGCCGAGGTCGAGGACGAGGGCCGGCAGGAAGGCCGCCAGGGAGGCGAGCGCCCAGCGGGCCTCGGGCAGGGCGAGGACGCGGGTACGGCGGCGGGGCGGCGCCGGGGTGCGGGCGGGGGACGTGGTGGGAGCGAGAGTCGCGGACACGCGGACACCATACAGGAACACATGAAGACTCGTTCAAGTGTTCATGGGTGATGAGTAGGATGACGCCATGGGTCATGGAGCCGTCACCACCACGCAAGGCGCACCGGAGCGCGTACGCCTCGACGCGGACAACGTCGCCAAGGTGGCCACCACCCTCCAGGCCCTGTCCACCCCGTCCCGGCTGCTGATCCTCGCCCGGCTGCGCGAAGGGCCGCTACCCGCCACGGAGTTGGCCGCCCAGGTCGGCATGGAGCAGTCGGCGTGCTCGCACCAGCTGCGACTGCTGCGCAACCTCGGCCTGGTCGTCGGCGAGCGGCGCGGCCGGTCGGTGGTCTACGCGCTGCACGACCACCACGTCGCCGAACTCCTCGACCAGGCCGTCTACCACGTCGAGCATCTGCGGCTCGGAATCAGCGACGCGACCGAGTAGAGCGGGCCGGCCCAGCGGGCCGAGCGGGCCTCGGACGGACGGAAGACCGCGCCTTCGTCAACCACGCCCCCGCCCGGGAGCCCGAAGTCGCGTCCTGGTGCGAGTGTGGGTGATGACGGACGGGGAAAAACGACCGGTGGGTGGGTTTTTCCGGAACCGGCGAGCAGGCCACCGACCACTTCCAGCCAGAGCTCGATAATTGCTATTATAGGAATTCACCACATGAATTCCGTCAATTGCATTAAATTCACGGCCGCATCCTTCCCGCAGGCCGGTCACCGCATGAACCATTCTTCAGACGCCCGCCCACCCGACCAGAATTCACCCGCCTCCCTCATTCCCTGGATTGGCGCCGGAATTCCCCGGGGATTCCTCGCATTGAGCGTTCCGTTCCGGAGCGCCCCATCGATTCGAGGAGGTCCTCCCGTGGACAAGAACTTCGGCCGCCTGGCCGTCGCTGCCGTTGCGGCCATGCTGCTGGCCGGCGGAACCGCCGCCGGCGCCACCGCGGCCACCGCCGCCCCCACCCAGCACACGCAGGCGGCGGACCTGGAGAACGAGGCCACTCCCCTGGCCGACGCCTCCTTCCCCAAGGGCACCAAGATCTGCAAGAACCAGGCACTGACCTCGGGCAACGGCAGGACCGTGCTGCGCGTGCAGGAGGACGGCAACTTCGTCCTGTACAAGGACGGCCGACCGGTGTGGCAGGCCAAGGACGCCTGGCCGAAGGGCAACTGCGCCGTCTTCCAGGAGGACGGCAACTTCGTCCTGTACGACGCGAACGGCAGGCCGGTGTGGCACTCCAACACCTGGCACAAGGGCGAGCGGCTCGTCGTCCAGGACGACGGCAACGTCGTCATCTACGACGCGAACAACCAGCCGGTGTGGGCCACCAACACCGGGGACTGACCGCCTGACCGCCCCGTCCACGGAGGCGCTCCGCCCGTAGGCCCGGTACGCCCACGGGCGCCGGAGTGCCGCTGCTGAGACGTCGGCAGCGAGCCGGCCGACTGCCGACGCAGGCACGTCCGGGTACCGGAGCGACCCCGGCCGGTACCCGGAGCAGCGGGGGACGAGACGCTCGGCCTCGTCCCCCGCTGCCGTCCCCGCCGCGGTACCGCCGCCGCGCGGGGTACGGCCGGGAACCGCAACCGCACACCCAGAAGGAGGGACATGCCGCACGACGCCGCCCGTCACCGCCGACAGGACCGTGGGCGCCCACGTCCCGTCCGCTCCGCACTGCTGCCCGCCCTGACCGCCGCCGCGGTCGCGGTGACCGCCCTGATGGGCACGGCCGCCTCCCACGAACCGCCCGCGCACGGCCCTCGCTCCCCCACCGCCGGCGCCGGGACGCCGCCGCCGGCTCCCCCCGCTCCCTCCGGCGGCACCACGGCGCCACGGCCGGACACCGCCGGCGAGCGAGCCCGGGTCGTCCGCCTGGTCAACACGGTGCGGTCCAAAGCCGGCTGCCCCGCCCTCGAACTCCACCCGGGTCTCACCAAGGCCGCCCAGAGACACAGCGCCCATATGGCCCGCACCGGAATTCTCTCCCACGACGGACCCGGCGGGACATCACTGGCGCAGCGCCTCGAAGACGTGCGGTACGACGGGCGGAAGGCGGCGGAAAACATCGCCCGCGATTATCCGGACGCCGAGAGCGCCGTCGCCGCCTGGATGAAAAGCAGGCCGCACCGGCACAATATTCTCTCCTGCGCATTCCGGGAGATCGGCGTGGGAATCACGGCAGATGATTCCGGCGGCAATTCCGGCGGCAATTCCGGTGGAGATTCCGGCTACGGCTCCGGCCACGGATCCGGTCTCTGGTGGACCCAGATCATGGGCGCCCCGCGCTGAGGCGCGACAGTCGCCTCAGCCGCTTCCGTTGCCGGGCGCTCACATATTGATCATGTGACCGGCCAGCCCGTGCACCGCTTCCTTGACGGCCTCGCCCAGCGTCGGGTGGGCGTGGACGTTGCGGGCGACCTCGTGGACGGTGAGGTCCCACTGCTGGGCGAGCGTCAGCTCGGGCAGCAGCTCGGTGACGTCGGGACCGATGAGGTGGCCGCCGAGCAGCTCGCCGTACCGGGTGTCGCTGATCAGCTTCACGAACCCGGTGGCGTCGCCGAGACCGTGCGCCTTGCCGTTGGCGGTGAACGGGAACTTCACGACCTTCACGTCGTGGCCCCGCTCGCGGGCCTGGGCCTCGGTGTAGCCGAAGCTCGCGATCTGCGGCCGGCAGTACGTGGCGCGCGGGATCATCGCGTAGTCGAGCTCCATGGTCTCGGCGTCCGCGAGGGTTTCGGCGGCGACCACGCCCATCGCCTCGGCGGCGTGGGCGAGCATCAGCTTGGCGGTGACGTCGCCGATGGCGTAGATGTGCGGCACGGAGGTGCGGCAGCGGCCGTCGACGTCGATCGCGCCGCGCTCGGTGACGCGGACGCCGGTGTTCTCCAGGCCGTAGCCGGTGACGTTCGGTGCGAACCCGATCGCCTGGAGCACCTTGTCGGCCTCCAGCACCTGCTGCGAGCCGTCCTTGCCGGTGACCGTGACCCGCACCCGTGGCCCCGACTCGTCGATCGACTCGACCCGGGTGGAAGTGAGCACGTCGATGCCGAGACGCCGGTACTGCTTGGCCAGTTCGGCCGAGACCTCGGCGTCCTCCAGCGGGGCCATCCGGTCCAGGAACTCGACGATCGTGACCTTGACGCCGTAGTTGTGCAGCACGTAGGCGAACTCGATGCCGATCGCGCCCGCGCCCGCGATGACGATCGACTGCGGCAGGTCATCGGCCAGGATCTGCTCCTCGTAGGTCACCACGCGCGCGCTGCGCTTGGTGCCGGGCAGCAGCTTCGGGGTGGCGCCGGTGGCGATGACGCAGTGCTCGAAGCCGATGGTGCGCGTCTCGCCGTCGTAGCCGGTGACCTGGAGGGTGTGCGGGTCGAGGAAGGCGCCGCGGCCGTCGTACTCCGTGATCCCGTTCTTCTTCATCAGGTAGTGGACGCCCTTGACCCGGCCGTCGGCGACCTTGCGGCTGCGCCGGAAGGCCTCGCCGTAGTCGAAGGAGATCTGCCCGTCCACCTTGATGCCGAAGGTCTTGGCCTCGCGGGTGACGATGTGCGCCAGCTCGGCGTTGCGCAGCAGGGCCTTGGTGGGGATGCAGCCGACGTTCAGACAGACGCCGCCCCAGTACTTCTCCTCGACGACGGCGACGCGTTTGCCCAGCTGGGCGGCGCGGATGGCGGCGACATAGCCGCCCGGGCCCGCGCCCAGGACCACGACGTCGAAGCGCTCGTCCAGCTCGACCTGCTCGGCCATGCGAAGGTCCCTTCCGGTGTGACGTCCGGTGCGGTGAAGACCGGGGTGCGCGGTGCGCCGGGGCCGGCGCACGGTGCACGGGAATTCTTCCGCTCCGCGCCGGCCCCCGCCACACTGATCGCCATAACGCCGATCTCAGCGACCGCCGCCGGGGCCCCGCTCCGCCCGCTCCTGCCGCATCCGGCGGCGTACGACGAGCGCGTCGACGGCCGCCACCACGGCGAGGGCGCCGCAGGCGACGGCGAGGCCGGTGAGCACGCCGGAGCCCGGGGTGTCGCCGGCGGAGGAGTCGGCGGCCCAGAGGCCGAACAGCACGGCCGCCGCGACGAAAACGGGCAGGAAGACGCCGGTCAGCAGGGCGCGCAGACGCAGCGCGCTGCGTGCGGTGCGCGGCTCGGTTCCGGTGCGCTGGACCACGGTCCGTGTCTCCCCTCGACGGGCGCCGTGCCGCTTCAGTGGTTCGGGACGGCCCGGCTGATGTCGGCCAGGGCGGAGTTCGGGGTCTCGATGGCGGCGAGGTCGCCGAGGCTGACCATGCCGACCGGGCAGCCGCCCCGCTCCACGACGGGCAGTCTGCGCACCGCGTGCCGGCGCATGAGCTGAACGGCGTAGTCGGTGGTGTCCTCGGGGCCGAGGGTGGCCACGGGCGGGCGGGTGCACAGGGAGCCGACCCTGGTGGTGTTCGGGTCGCGGCCCTCGGCGACGGCCCGTACCGCGATGTCGCGGTCGGTGAGGACGCCGAACAGGTCGCAGTCGTACGCCACCAGGACGTCGCCGATGTCCCGCTCCCGCATGATGCGGGCGGCCCGCGCGACGGAGGTCATCGGCTCCACCGTGGCCGCGCCGGGCGACATCACGTCACGTACATGCCTGGTCATGAAATCTCCTGGAGCTGGGAAGGTCAGCCGCCGTGCAGGGCGTCCAGCACTTCTTCGTCGGTCACCTGGTCGAAGTCGTCGTACCAGAGGCCCACCGCGTGGAACGGGCTCGGCCGGGACAGGCACACCACGTCGTCCGCCTCGGCGCGCAGCAGGTCGGACGCCTCGTGCGAGCAGACCGGCGCGGCGACGACGACCCGCTCCGGTTCCTGACGGCGCACGGCCCGCACGGCGGCGCGCGCGGTGGCGCCGGTGGCCAGCCCGTCGTCGACCAGGATCGCGGTGCGTCCGCGCAGGTCGGGCGCTGGTCGGTCCTCGCGGTAGCGGTGTTCCCGGCGGTGCAGTTCGGTGCGCTCGCGCTCCACCACCGGGGCGAGTTCCTCCTCGTCCAGGCCGAGCTGCGCCAGGGCGCGGGCGTCGAACAGCGGCGGCCCGTCGCCCGCGATGGCGCCGACGCCGTACTCCTCGTGGAGGGGCGCGCCGATCTTGCGGACGACCAGCACGTCGAGCGGGGCGCCGAGCGCGCGGGCGACCTCGCGGGCCACCGTGACACCGCCCCGGGGCAGGGCGAGCACCACCGGGTCCGGCAGCGTCCCCTTCTCCTGCAGGATGCGCAGGTGCTCGGCCAGTTCACGGCCGGCATGGGCCCGGTCACGGAAACGCATGGCTGCTGCCCCTTTCCACGTCGGCGCCCACCGCTGGTGCGCCGTGCACCGGGTTTCCCCCGTGCCGTGTCCGACACGTGCCCGTTCGAGGGACCTGTTCGGTCATGCGTCCGAGGGCGGGGGTGCGCAGTACGCCGTCCGGGACGGGAGGGGTGGGCGCGGCGTCGGAACTCGCGGCCGGGAGGTTCGCCAGTGGGGCGCGCGGGGAGGACCCGACGAGCAGGCCGGGCCTGCTACTCGCGCACGCCGGCCCTCGCCGCGAACGCCGCGTACGCCCGCTCGTCGAAGAGCACGAACCGGACCTCCTCGACGGCCGTCCCCGCGGCCCGGACGGTCTCCACGGCGATCCGCGCGGCGTCGTCCATCGGCCAGCCGTAGATCCCGGCGGAGACGGCGGGGAAGGCGACCGTACGGGCGCCCAGCTCGTCGGCGACGCGCAGCGACTCGCGGTAGCAGGAGGCCAGCAGCGCGGAGCGGTCCTCCTCCCGGCTGTACACGGGACCGACCGTGTGGATCACCCAGCGGGCGTCCAGTTCCCCGGCGGTGGTGGCGACCGCGCGGCCGGTGGGCAGGCCCTTGCCGTACCGCGAGGCGCGCAGCCGGCGGCATTCCTCGAGGATGGCCGGGCCGCCGCGCCGGTGGATCGCGCCGTCGACGCCTCCGCCGCCGAGCAGGGAGGAGTTCGCGGCGTTGACGATCGCGTCGACGCGCTGCCGGGTGATGTCGCCCTGGACGAGGGTGATCGCGGTCATGTCTGACGCAGCCTCCGCCATACGGCCTTGGCCGCGTTGTGACCCGACATGCCGTGGACTCCGGGGCCGGGCGGGGCGGCCGAGGAGCAGATGAAGACGGCGGGGTGCGGGGTGGCGTACGGGAACAGGGACAGTTTGGGGCGCAGGACGGTCTGGAGCCCGGAGACCGCGCCCGTGCCGATGTCGCCGCCGACGTAGTTGGCGTTGCGGGCGGCCATCTCGGGCGGGCCCGCCGTGGCGCGGGCGAGGACACGGTCGCGGAAGCCGGGGGCGAAGCGCTCCAGCTGGCGTTCGACGGCGTCGGTGAGGTCGCCGGTCCAGCCGCTGGGGACGTGGCCGTACGCCCAGAAGACGTGCTTGCCCGCCGGGGCGCGGCCGGGGTCCACGACGCTGGGCTGCACGGTGATCAGGAACGGCGGGTCGGGGGCGCGGCCCTCGCGGGAGGCGGCGCGCAGCGCGGCGCCGATCTCCTTGCTGTCGGCGCCGATCTGCACGGTGCCGGCCCGGCGTGCCTGCTCGGCGGTCCACGGCACGGGGCCGTCCAGCGCGTAGTCGATCTTGAAGACGCCGGGGCCGTAGCGGTACCCGGCGTAGTGGCTGCCGAGGCCGGCGATGCGGGCGAGGGCGGTGGGCGAGGTGTCGAAGACGTAGGCGCGCGCGGGCGGCAGGTCGTCGAGGCGTTTGACCTCGTAGTCGGTGTGGATCGTGCCGCCGAACTCCTGGAGCAGCCCGACGAGGGCGTCCGAGACGGCCTGGGAGCCGCCGCGGGCCACCGGCCAGCCGCGGGCGTGCGCGGCGAGGGCGAAGACCAGGCCGATCGCGCCGGTGGCGAAACCGCTGAGAGGGGCCATGACGTGGGCGACCAGGCCGGCGAAGAGGGTCTTGGCCGGTTCGTCGCGGAAGCGGCGGGTCAGCCAGGTGGACGGGGGCAGCCCGGCGAGGCCGAACCGGGCCAGGGTGACCGGGTCGCGGGGCAGCGCGGTCAGGGGCAGGGACATGAAGTCCCGTACCAGCGTGTCCCACTTGGGCAGGAAGGGTTCGACCAGCCGCCGGTACGCGCCCGCGTCGCGGGGGCCGAAGGAGGCGGCCGTCTCGCCGACCGAGCGGGCGAGGACCGCCGCGGTGCCGTCGAGGAAGGGGTGCGCCATGGGAAGCTCGGGGTGCAGCCACTCCAGGCCGTGGCGCTCCAGCGGGAGGGCGCGGAACGCCGGGGAGTTGACGCCGAGCGGGTGGGCCGCTGCGCACGGGTCGTGGTGGAAGCCGGGCAGGGTCAGTTCCTCGGTGCGGGCTCCCCCGCCGACCGTCTCACGGGCCTCGAAGACGGCCACGGAGAAGCCGCGCCGGGCCAGCTCCACGGCGGCGGTCAGCCCGTTGGGCCCCGCCCCCACCACGACCGCATCGAGCATCGACGGCACCTTCGGACCCCTTCGTCAGCCGATGGCCACTGAGCCAGGATATGCCGGAGCACCGACGCTCCGGGTCACTGCGTCGCGCCCAGCAGCCCGGCCACCCGGCGCGCGGTCGCCGCGTCCCTCGCGGCCGTGAACGGCAGGGCGTTGCCCCCGGTGATGCGGAACGGCTCGCCGGTGAGCGTGAGATGGGTGCCGCCCGCCTCCTCGACCAGCAGCAGCCCGGCCGCGTGGTCCCACGCCGCCTCCCAGGAGAAGGCGGTGGCATCGGACTCGCCGCGGGCTACGGCGAGATACTCCAGGCCGGCCGAGCCGCAGGAGCGCGGCGCGACGCCGGGGGTCCACAGCCCGAGCAGGGCGCGCTTTTGCTCGTCGGTCGTGTAGTCGGGGTGCGAGACGGCGACCCTCAGCTCCCGAGCGGGCCGGGCGGGCCCGGCGTACAGGCGCTGCCCGTCGAGGAAGGCGCCCTGTCCTCTGACGGCGGTGGCGAGTTGGTCGCGGGCGGCGGCGTAGGTCCAGGACGCGAGGACCGTGCCGCGCCACGCCAGTGCGACCAGGGTGCAGAATCCGTCGTCGCCGTGCACGAACTGCCGGGTGCCGTCGACGGGGTCGACGATCCAGACCGGGGCAGCGCCCCGTATCGCCTCGTACGACAGGGGGTTGGCGTGCACCGCTTCCTCGCCGACGACCACGGAGCCGGGCAGCAGCCGGCACAGCGCCTCGGTCAGGTGCCGCTCGGCGTTGCGGTCGGCGTCCGTGACCAGGTCGTGCGGCCCGCTCTTCTCGTCGATCTCGTGCGCGGCCAGCCGCCGGAACCGCGGCATGATCTCGGCGGCGGCCGCCTTGCGGACCGCCTCCTCCACGTCGCCGGCATGCCGGGCGAGAAACCCGTCGATGGTTTCACTGTCTTCGATCATGCCTCCATGAGACCACGGGCCACTGACATTCCCCTCCCGGCCGGTGCACTCCGGGTGGAATCACCATGAACGCCGCCGGTCGCCCGTCGCCGGCCGCTGGACCTCGGCATGCGTGGCGGCGGGCGGCTCCGCCGATTCCCCGCCCCGGACGGCCCTCGCGGTGGCCACCGCCGCCACCGGGGCCGTGCGGTGGAGCAGCGGGCCGAGGCCGACCCGGCGCGCGCACGGCGCGGCGAGCTGCGCGAGGGCGGGTCCGTCCGGGGTGTGGAGGACGTTCAGCGGCACGGTGAGGGTCCGGGTCGGCGCGGCGATCGCGGCCGGGTCCGACAGCCCCGGCACGAGCACCCCGTCGGCACCCGCCTGTTTCCAGCGGGCGAGACGCGGCTGGGCAGCAGCGGGGCCGACCGGTGGTGCGGGCGGCCGAAGGGGGTTGCGAGGGGTGCGGCGGGAGGGCGCGGGTGCGTCACGGTCCCGACGCCAGAGCCGGGACGGTTCGACGCGGGCCGAACCGTCCGGGCGGGATGATGACCGCATGTCCCCGCTCGCCGAGACCGCCGGTCTGCTCGCCGACCGCACCCGCGCCGCCTTCTGCCAGGCCCTCCTCGACGGCCGCGCGTGGACCGGGGGCGAGCTGGCCCGGCACGCCGGGGTCCGGCCGTCCACCGCCAGCGAGCACCTCTCCCGCCTCGTCGCGGGCGGGCTGCTGGCCGAGGAGCGCCAGGGCCGGCACCGCTACGTCCGGCTGGCCGGCCCCGAAGCGGCGGCCCTGGTCGAGGCCGTCGCCTCCTTCGCCCCCGACGCCGCACGCCCGGGAGGCCTGCGCGAGTCGGCACGGCTCGGCGCCGAAGCGATGGCCCGCACCTGCTACGACCACCTGGCGGGGCGGCTGGCCGTGACCCTGGCCGACGCGCTGCTCGCCCGGGGCCTGGTCGCCGACGACTCCGGGCTCGCCGTCACCCCGGCGGGCCGGGCCTGGCTCGCCGACGCCCTCGGCCACCGGCACCCGGCGGACGCACGGCGCCCCTTGGTCCGCGGCTGCCTGGACCGGACGGAACGCCGCCCCCACCTCGCCGGCGCCCTGGGAGCCGCGCTGTGCGCGACGGCGCTGGAGCGGGGCTGGGTACGGCGGATCGGCTCCGGACGCGCGGTGAAGGTGACGCCGGCCGGGAGCGAGGCGTTCCGGGAACTGCTGGGAGCCGAGACGGAAGCCGGCTTCCGTGCGGACGACGGCCCCACCGCCTGACCGGACATAACACCGCATTCAGCCCATCGACGATGGGCCACAGTCACCGCCCGGGCACGGAGCGAGTTGGCCCTTTCCCCCCACCGGGACTCGTGTGAAACTGGCGTCCCGTCCGCAGTGCGGACTCCTTCCGCACCGTCCCCACGAGAAGTGCGTCGTGCGTTCTCTTCCCCTGCCGCTCGCTCTCATCACCCGGCTGACCCCGGTCGCCGTGCTCGCCTGCGCGGGCTGGGCGCTCAGCTCCGGCCCGCAGACCTCCGCCCCGGCCGCCCAGGACAAGGCGGCCGGCAGGGGCGGCAGCCCGTCCGCCACCGCGCCCTCGCGGACGGCGGCCGTGAAGACGTACACCGCCGCGCCCGCGCCCTGCACCAGCCTGGCCAAGGGCACGATCTCCGCGCTGGTGCCGGGGGCGAAGACCTCGGGGAAGGAGATCCCCTCCACTGACGAGTCCGTGCGCCGCACCTGCTCGTGGAACGCGCTCAAGGGCTACGACTACCGCTGGCTCGACGTCTCCTTCGAGATCGGCGACTCCGACGAGCGGGCCGAGGCGCAGTTCCGGGCCCGCGTCGAGGAGAAGAGCGGCGGCGGCGACGTGCCCGGCGTCGGCGACGAGGCGTACTCCGTCGTCAACCTCGTCTCCGAGGACAAGCAGAAGACGCGCGAGGGCGTGGTGCTGGTGCGTGCCGCCAACGCGCTGGTGGTCGTCACGTACAACGGCTCCGACTTCGAGACGAAGGACGCGCCGAGCGCGGACGAGATCAACAAGGGGGCCATCAAGGCCGCCAAGGAGGCCGTGGCGGCCCTGGAGAGCGGCCAGTAGGTCGCCGTACCGCGCCGGCGCCGCCCACCGGCCGCCCTCCGTCGGCCGCGCCCGCCCGTCAGCCGGCGGCCGGCCGTTCGCGCGTCGGCGTCCGCTCCCGCTCCGCCTTCCGCTCGCGCGGCAGCATCAGGGCGACGTACAGCAGCAGCGAGGCCGCCAGGCCCACCGCCCAGCCGTAGTCGGCGAGCGGCTTGAGGAACGGGATCAGTCCGTCGGCCGGGAACGGTCCGGACGCCGTGCCGTCCGCGCCGACGGTCGAGTAGGAGCCGCCGACCGCGAGGACGCCGCCCACGGCGAACGCGGCGAGGGCACGCCAGTTCCAGCCCGCGGCGTACCAGTAGCGGCCGCCCGGCGTGTACAGGTCCGCCAGGTCGAGCACGGTGCGGCGGACGATCCAGTAGTCGGCGATCAGGATGCCCGCGACCGTGCCGAGCAGGCCGCCGACGACGCCGAGCCAGGTGAAGATGTAGAACTCGGGCGTGGAGATCAGCTTCCAGGGGAGGATCAGCATGCCCACGACGCCCGTGATCAGCGCGCCGGTACGGAAGGTGATGAGCTTCGGCGCGAGGTTGGCCAGGTCGTACGCGGGTGACACGACGTTGGCCGCGATGTTCACGGAGACGGTGGCGACCAGGACGGTCACCAGGGCGAAGAGCAGGCCGAAGGCGTTGTCGGCCTTGGCGGCGAGCGCGACCGGGTCCCAGATCGCCTCGCCGTACACCACCTGACTGCCGGCGGTGACCAGCACGGCGAGGATCGCGAACAGCGTCATGGTGGTGGGCAGTCCGAGCGACTGGCCCCAGGTCTGCGCCCGCTGGCTGGCCCCGAAGCGGGTGAAGTCGGGGATGTTGAGGGACAGCGTCGCCCAGAAGCCGATCATCCCCATGAGGGAGGGGAAGAAGACCGGCCAGAAGTCCGCGCCCCAGCCGAGTTCGGAGGGCTGCGACAGCAACCGGCCGAATCCGTCGGCCTTCACCGCGATCCAGACCAGCAGCACGAACGCGCCGACGATGACGAAGGGCGCGGCCCAGTTCTCGAAGTGCCGCAGGAAGTCCATGCCTCGGTGGATGATCGCCATCTGGACGGCCCAGAACGACAGGAAGCACAGCCACAGCGGCCACGGGTGGCCCGCGATCCGTCCGGCGGCCTCCCATTCCCCGCCGGTGAGTTTCGACCCGAGGGCGAAGATGCCGCTGCCGCCGATCCAGGTCTGGATGCCGAACCAGCCGCAGGCCACGGCCGCCCGGATCAGCGCGGGGACGTTGGCGCCGCGCAGCCCGAACGAGGCGCGCGCCAGCACGGGGAAGGGGATGCCGTACTTGGGTCCGGCGTGGCCGGTGGCGAGCATCGGCAGCAGCACGATGACGTTGGCGAGGGCGATGGTCAACACCGCCTGCTTCCAGTCCATGCCGAGCGCGACCAGGCCGGAGGCGAGGGTCCAGCTGGGGATGCAGTGGGCCATGGAGATCCACAGCGCGGCGAAGTTGTACGTCGTCCAGGTGCGCTCGGCGACCGGGACCGGACGCAGGTCCTCGTTGGCGAAGGGGCTGTGGGCGGGGAACGCCTGGGGGGCGAGTTCTATCCGGCCGTCGGCGGCGGCGGCGGTTCGGTCGGCCGGCGCCCCCGTGGGGACTGTTTCGGTCATGGGCAGGCCAATCGACGGGGTGGGGCGGGGAGAGCCGTGCGGGGCCTTGTCCTGGGCGATCAGTCGTTGATCGCGGGGATGACTCGAGCGCCGTAGGCGTCGATCACCGCTTCCTGCGCGTCGTGCATGTCGTAGACGGCGAACTGGTCGACGCCCAGCTCGCGCAGCCTGGTCAGCTTCTCGATGTGCGCCTCGGCCGTGCCGATGACGCAGAACCGGTCGACGATCTCGTCCGGCACGAACCGGGTGTCCGGGTTGCCGCTGCGCCCGTGGTGGGCGTAGTCGTAGCCCTGGCGGGCCTTGATGTAGTCGGTGAGTGCGCCGGGTACGGCGGCGGAGTGCTCGCCGTACTTGGCGACCAGGTCGGCGACGTGGTTGCCGACCATGCCGCCGAACCAGCGGCACTGCTCGCGCGCGTGGGCGAGCGCCTCGGGCGAGTCGTCCTCGGTGACGTAGGCGGGCGCGGCGACGCACACGGTCACCTCCGAGGGGTCGCGTCCGGCGGCGACGGCCGCGTCCTTGACCGCCTTCACCATGTACTCGGTGAGGTAGGGGTCCGCGAGCTGGAGGATGAACCCGTCGGCCTCCTCGCCGGTCGTCTTCAGCGCCTTGGGCCCGTACGCGGCCATCCAGACGGGGAGTTCGGCGTCCGGCCCGATCCACGGGAACCTGATCACGGTGCCGCCGAGGTCGGCCTCGCCCCCGCCGGCGAGCGCCCGGATCACCTTCATGGCCTCGCTGATCCGGGCGAGCGTGTTGGGCCTGCGGCCGGCCACGCGCATCGCGGAGTCGCCGCGCCCGATGCCGCAGATCGTGCGGTTGCCGAACATGTCGTTGAGGGTGGCGAAGGTGGAGGCGGTGACCTCCCAGGTGCGGGTGCCCGGGTTGGTGACCATCGGGCCGACCTTCAACTTCGTGGTGTTGGCGAGGATTTGGCTGTAGATCACAAAGGGCTCCTGCCACAGCACCGCCGAGTCGAAGGTCCAGCCGTGGGTGAAGCCGTTGCGCTCGGCGCGCTGCATCAGGGAGACGACCCGCGAGGCCGGCGGGTCGGTCTGCAGAACGAGTCCGAAGTCCATGGGCTCCGCTCCTAGAGGAGGTACTGGCAGGTGGAGCGCGGGGTGTAGACGCCGTGCCCGGCGCGGCCGGTGAACTCCCGCTCGGTGATGACCGGTTCGCCGCGCGAGAGCACGGTCTCGACCCGGCCGGTGACGCGTTTGCCCTCGTACGCCGAGTAGTCGACGTTCATGTGGTGCGTCTCGGCGGACATGACCTGTTCGGCGCCCGGGTCGTAGATCACCACGTCGGCGTCGGCGCCCGGGGCGATGGTGCCCTTCTTCGGGTACATGCCGAACATCCGGGCCGGGGTGGCGCAGGCGATCTCGATCCAGCGGCGGCGCGAGATGCGCCCCTCGACCACGGCCTGGTGCAGCAGGTCCATCCGGTTCTCCACGCCCGGCAGCCCGTTGGGGATCTTCGAGAAGTCCCCGCGGCCGAGTTCCTTCTGGCCGGCGAAGCAGAACGGGCAGTGGTCCGTCGAGACCACCTGGAGGTCGTTGGTGCGCAGCCCCCGCCACAGCCGCTCCTGGTGCTCACGGGGCCGAAGGGGCGTGCTGCACACGTACTTGGCGCCCTCGAAGTCCGGTTCGGCGAGGTTGTCGGTGGACAGGAACAGATACTGCGGGCAGGTCTCCCCGAACACGTTCAGCCCGTCGTCGCGGGCCCTGGCCAGCTCCGCGACCGCCTCCGCCGCCGAGACGTGCACGACGTACAGCGGCGCCCCGGCGACCTGCGCCAGCCGGATCGCGCGGTGCGTCGCCTCCGCCTCCAGCAGCGCCTTGCGGACCTCGCCGTGGTGTCGCGGGTCGGTCTCGCCGCGGGCCAGCGCCTGCTCCACGAGGACGTCGATGGCGATGCCGTTCTCGGCGTGCATCATGATCAGCCCGCCGTTCTCGGCGGAGCGCTGCATGGCGCGCAGGATCTGGCCGTCGTCGGAGTAGAAGACGCCGGGGTACGCCATGAACTGCTTGAAGGAGGTGACGCCCTCCTCCACCAGCCGGTCCATCTCCTTGAGCGTCTCCTCGTTCACATCGGAGACGATCATGTGGAAGCCGTAGTCGATCGCGCAGTTGCCCTCCGCCTTGGCGTGCCAGGCGTCCAGGCCCTCGCGCAGGGAGCGGCCGACGCTCTGCACCGCGAAGTCCACGATCGTGGTGGTGCCGCCCCAGGCGGCGGCGCGGGTGCCGGTCTCGAAGGTGTCGGAGGCGAAGGTGCCGCCGAACGGCAGCTCCATGTGGGTGTGGACGTCGACGCCGCCCGGGATGACGTACTTCCCGGTGGCGTCGAGGACGTTCTGTGCGGTCCAGGCCTCGGCGGCCCGGGTGCCGGCGGCGGCGAGGGCGGCGATCCGGCCGTCCTCGATCAGGACGTCCGCGTGCGTCTCGTCGGAGGCGGTGACGACGAGACCGCCGCGGATGACGGTACGGCTGCTCATGCTGCTGCCTTCCCTCCTGCGTGGTCGGTGCGGACGGCGGGGTCAGGCGACGCCGAGCAGGGCGCGTTCGAGGATCGCGGCGCCCTCCTCGGCCTCCGCGACGGTGAGCGACAGCGGCGGCGCGATCCGCAGCGCGCTGGTGTTGTGGCCGCCGCCCTTGCCGATGAGCAGCCCGCCCTCGCGGGCCGCCTCCAGCACGGCCGCGGCGGTCTGCGGGTCGGCCTCGTCGGTGCCCGGCCGGGCCAGCTCGATGCCGATCATCAGCCCCCGCCCGCGCACCTCGCGTACGGCGGGGACCTGCGCGGCGGCGGCCCGCAGCCGCTCGATGAGCAGGCCGCCGACCCGCCGGGCGTTGCCCTGGAGGTCGTGTTCCAGCAGGTAGGCGAGGTTGGCCAGGCCGGCCGCCATGGTGACCTGGGTGCCGCCGAAGGTGGAGATGCTGTTGGCGTCCAGGCAGTTCATGATCTCGGCGCGGGCGACGACCCCGCCGATGGACATGCCGTTGCCGATGCCCTTGGCGAAGGTGACGATGTCCGGCGGGCCGCTGCGGCCGTGCGCCTGCCAGCCCCAGAAGTGCTCGCCGGTGCGGCCCCAGCCGGTCTGCACCTCGTCGGAGATCCACAGGATGCCGCGTTCGTGCAGCACCTCGCGGAAGGCCGCGTACAGGCCGTCCGGCGGGGAGGTGAAACCCCCGACGCCCTGCACGGGCTCGGCGATCAGCGCGGCGGGCGGACGGGTGTGGCCGAGCAGGTCGGTGAGGTCCTCGACGCAGGCGGCGATGAACTCCCGGTCGTCCAGCGCCGCGTAGGGGCCGCGGGTGCGGACGCCGCCGTGGACGTACAGGGTCTGCAGCGGGGTGAGCGAGGTCGGGGACCAGCCGCGGTTGCCGGTGATGCCGACGGTGCCGAAGGAGCGGCCGTGGTAGCTGTTGCGCATGGCCAGGATCGTGTTGCTGCGCCGGTACGTCGTCGCCAGCAGCAGCGCGGTGTCGTTGGCCTCGGTGCCGGAGGTGGTGAAGAACACCCGGGCGTCCGGGATGCCGCTCAAGTGGGCGATGCGCTCGGCCAGTTCGACCATCGGCCGGTTGAGGTACAGGGTGGAGGAGTGGATGATCCGCCCGGCCTGCTCGGCGACCGCCTTGGTGACCTCGGGCAGGGCGTGCGCGGTCATGGTGGTGAGGATGCCGCCGAAGAAGTCGAGGTACTTGTTGCCGGCGGCGTCCCAGACGTGGCGGCCCTCGCCGTGGGTGATCTCCAGGGGCTTGTCGTAGTAGAGGGCGAGCCAGTCCGGCAGCACGGCCCGGTGGCGTCCCAGCAGTTCGTCGCTCACGGCTGCACCAGCCCTTCGTAGGCGTCGGGGCGGCGGTCGCGGTAGAAGGCCCACTGCTGCCGCACCTGCTCGATGACGTCGAGGTCGAGGTCGCGGACGACGAGTTCCTCCTCCTTGTCGCTCGCGGTGTCGCCGACGAACTGTCCGCGCGGGTCGACGAAGTAACTCGTGCCGTAGAAGTCGTTGTCGCCGTACTCCTCGACGCCGACGCGGTTGATCGCGGCGACGAAGTACTCGTTGGCGACGGCCGCGGCCGGCTGCTCCAGGCGCCACAGGTGGGAGGAGAGGCCGCGGTGGGTGGCGGACGGGTTGTAGACGAGCTGGGCGCCGTTCAGGCCCAGTTGACGCCAGCCCTCCGGGAAGTGACGGTCGTAGCAGATGTAGACGCCGATCTTCCCGACGGCGGTGTCGAAGACCGGCCAGCCGAGGTTGCCGGGCTTGAAGTAGTACTTCTCCCAGAACCCCTTGACCTGCGGGATGTGGTGCTTGCGGTACTTGCCGAGGTAGCTGCCGTCGGCGTCGATGACGGCAGCGGTGTTGTAGTAGAAGCCGGACTGCTCGATCTCGAAGACGGGGACGACGATCACCATGCCGGTCTCGCGCGCGAGGTCCTGCATGCGACGCACGGTCGGCCCGTCGGGCACGGGCTCGGCCCAGCGGTAGTGCTCGGGTTCCTGGACCTGGCAGAAGTAGGGGGCGTTGAACACTTCCTGGAAGCCGATCACCCGGGCGCCCTGCCGGGCCGCCTCCCGGGCGTGCTCCTCGTGTTTCGCCACCATGGACCCGGTGTCGCCGGTCCAGGTCGCCTGGACCAGAGCGGCGCGGACGACGTTCGCCATGAGCTGCTCCTTCGACGGGACGTCAGAGCCTCTACGCCCGTAGAGGCGGGCCGTAGAGGGATGAACGTATGCCTCGGGAAGGGCCTTGCCAAGACCATCGTCGTTAACCCGCGGGGTCGGTCGCGTTTCACACTCCGGTGGGTGATCGCCGGGCGTTCAGGCGGACAGGCCGGCGACCCGGAGGGCGTGCACGAGATCCCAGTGCCGCTCCGCCGAGACGCCCCGAGCGGCCTCCAGCAGCAGCGGCACGAGGGTCACCGGGTCGTGCTCGGCGCTGTGCGCGGCCTCCTCGGGCGTGCGCATCCGGACGTATGCGTCGAGCAGCGCGCGCACCTCCCGCAGCCGCCCCTCGGCGGCCAGCGCGCGCACGGTCTCGCCGATCTCGTACGCAGGCCGGACGACTCCCTGCCGCAGGATCTGCTCGCCGTCCCCGCCCCGGCCCGCGGCGACCAGCGCGTCGGCGGCCTCCACCAGCCGGTCGGCGGGCAGCGAGGCGGCCTCCCACAGCAGCGTCGCCCAGTCGGCGCCGAGCCCGGCGCGCTCCATCTCGGCGGCGAGCAGCGGATAGCGGGCGGCGGGCCAGTGGGCGGTCTCCGCCAGCAGGGCGTGCGCCTCGCCACTGCGTCCCTCGGCGCGCAGCCGGTGCAGCGCCCCCACCGTGGCGGCGATCTCGCGCCGGGCCTGTGCGTCGACGGGCTCGGCCCGCGGTCGCGCCCGTTCCTCCGCCGCCTCGTCGGCGGCGGCGCCGGCGAACCGGGCCCCGCGCGGCGTCCGCCCCTCGGCGGCACGCGGCGCGGCCGACGCCGGTGCGGCGGCCTCCGGGGGCGCGACGGAGGGGGCGACGGCTTCCTCCTCCATTCCGGCGAAGCGCGCACTGCCGCGGCGGCGTTTGCGCTGCTTGGGGACGGAGGGCGAGGGGTCGGCGGGGGCGGGGGTGGGCCGCGCGGCGGTTCGGGGAGCGTCCTGGGCGGGATCCGGGAGGGCGGGGGCCGTGGACGGGGCCTGCCGGTGGGGCGACGGGCGCTGGACGGCGTGGTCGCCGAGGGCCGGCCGGGTGTGCGGGGTGTACGGGGTCCGCCGGACGCCGTCGCCGGGCCGGCCGTCCGCGGCCCGGACGTCGCGGGGGGCCTGCTCGGCGCCTGCCTCCGGGCGGGCGGTGCCGGCCCGGCCGTCGTCACCGGCGGGCCGGTGCCCGGCCCTCGCCTGCCGGGGGACCGGCCACTGGGGGGCCGACGCGGGCTCCTGGACCGCCGGGGTGTCCTCGGGCTGCGGACGCGGGACCACGCCGGTTCCGCCTGGGGACGGGGCGCCGGGTGGGCGGTGGGCCGTGCGTTCCATCCGGGCCCGCAGTTCCGCGCAGCGGGCGGTGGCGCGCTCGTGGTCGTCGCGGGCCCAGGCGAGGTCGAGACGGAGGGCGTCGGCCTGCTGCCGGGAGGCCGCGGAGGCCAGGGCTCGGCCGAGTGCGGCGATGCGCTCGGCGGCGTACCGCTGCTCGCGGAGCATCACGTCGAGCCGGTCGGCGAGGGCGTCCCGGCCGCCGGGCCGGTCGTCGTACGCCGCCAGCGCGGCGCCGTGCAGCGGCCGGGCGTGTTCCCGCTCGCGGTGCGCGGCCTCGGGCCCGTGCGCGGCGGCGAGATCCTGGAGCAGCGCCTCGACCACGTCCCACGGCGGCACCTCGCGTCCCTCGAGACAGGCCGTCATGCCGTCGGGATCGCGCTGCCAGAAGACCGCGCACCATCCGCCGCCCTGATCCAGGCGCGTCAGCAGACCGTTCAGATAGTTCGCGAACTCCCGTACCCGGCCCGGGAGTTGTTCCACCGCCATCGACCGACCCCCGATAGACCGGAGCACTCCGGTCCGTCAGACAACACCAGTCGTGTTACGAACTCGCTACGGGGAGTTTTCCACCGCGCGCATGCGCCTCAGAGCGTCAACGGCGCCAGCCTCCCGGCGAGTTCGTCCATCGACAGGCCGAGCGCGCCGGCCAGGGCGGCCACCGTGAAGAAGGCCGGCGTCGGGGCCCGGCCGGTCTCGATCTTGCGCAGCGTCTCGGCGGAGATGCCGGCGCTCGCCGCCACGTCCGCCATGCTGCGGGCGCCGCGGGCCTCGCGCAGCAGCATGCCGAGCCGCTCGCCGCGCTCGCGCTCTTCCGGGGTCAGTGGGGTGCGTACCATGACGCCATTCTAATACCGGTATAGTAATTGGCATGGTGGAACTGAAGACGGACACGTCCCTCGACGCGATGCACGAGACCGGCCGGATCGTCGGCCGCGCCCTGACAGCCGTACGGCAGGCCGCGGACGTGGGTGTGTCACTGCTGGAGCTGAACGAAGTGGCGCACGAGGTGCTGCGCGAGGCCGGCGCCGGGTCACCCTTCCTCGGCTATCGCCCCTCCTTCGCGCCCACGCCCTTCCCCGCCGTCGTCTGCGCCTCGGTGAACGACGCGATCGTGCACGGCATCCCGACGACGTACCGGCTGCGCGACGGCGACCTGGTCTCCATCGACTGCGGCGCCGAGCTGAACGGCTGGGCGGGCGACTCGGCGATCAGCTTCATCGTGGGCAGGCCCCGCCCGGCGGACGTACGGCTGATCGAGACGGCGGAGCGGGCGCTGACCGCGGGCATCGAGGCGGCCGTCGTCGGCAACCGGATCGGCGACATCGCGCACGCCGTCGGCACGGTGTGCCGCGCCGCCGGTTACGGCATCCCGCAGGACTTCGGGGGACACGGGGTGGGCCGCCGCATGCACGAGGACCCGCCGGTCCCGAACGAGGGACGGCCGGGCCGGGGGATGCGGCTGCGGCACGGCATGGTGCTGGCGATCGAGCCGATGCTGATCGGCGGCGGCACGGACGACTACCACGCCGCCGCGGACGGCTGGACCCTGCGTACGAACGACGGCTCCCGGGCGGCCCACGTGGAACACACGGTGGCGATCACGGACTCGGGCCCTCGCATCCTGACGGAGCGGTAGAGGAGCAGCGGCAGGGGCACGCGGGGAGCCGGACGCCCCGCGGGCACGGGAACGCCGCCGACGGACACGCGGCGACCGGGCGACGGGGCCCCCACGCAGACGCCGCCAAGGGGCGCGGGGAACTGCGCGACCGGCCCACCACGACCGGCCCCAGGGGCTCGGGGGGAACCGCGCGAACACCCCGCCCCGCCCACAGGCGACCCTCCCCCGATCGTGCGAAGGTGGGTGTGACCGGCGCCCCTCCCGGGCACTGGTCGCACCCGGCAGCGCAGTCGAGGGAATGGAACACACGCCCATGACCAGCGGCTTCACCAGCCCGGAGGGCTACGGCCCCGACCCCTTCAGCGAGTTCCTGGCCCGCTTCTTCGGCGGCCCCCGCCCGGGCCCGCGCCAGATCGACATCGGCCGGCTGCTGAGCCATCCGGCCCGGGAGCTGGTGCGCGGCGCGGCCCAGTACGCGGCCGAGCACGGGAGCCGCGACCTCGACACCCAGCACCTGCTGCGCGCGGCCCTGGCCAAGGAGCCCACCCGCAGTCTGCTGAGCCGGGCCGGCGCGGACCCCGACTCGCTGGCGTCGGAGATCGACGAGCGCTCGGGCCCGGTGCAGTACCCGGACGCCGGCGTCCCCCCGCCCTCGGCCCTGTCCCTGACCCCCGCCGTCAAGCGCGCCCTGCTCGACGCGCACGACCTGGCCCGCGCGGCCGGCGCCGGATACATCGGCCCCGAGCACGTGCTCAGCGCCCTGGCGTCCAACCCGGACTCCGCCGCGGGGCACATCCTGAACGCGGCCCGTTTCAGCCCGGACGGCGTGCAGGCGCCGGACGCCCCCGACGCCCCGCCGGCCGCCCGGACGCGCACCGAGCAGCCCCGGCCCACCGGCACGCCGACGCTCGACAAGTACGGCCGGGACCTCACCGACCTCGCCCGGCAGGGCCGTATCGACCCGGTGATCGGGCGGGACGACGAGATCGAGCAGACCATCGAGGTGCTCTCCCGGCGCGGCAAGAACAACCCCGTGCTGATCGGCGACGCGGGCGTCGGCAAGACCGCCGTCGTGGAGGGGCTCGCCCAGCGGATCGCCGACGGGGACGTGCCCGACGTGCTCGGCGGACGCCGCGTGGTCGCCCTGGACCTGACGGGCGTCGTCGCCGGCACCCGCTACCGGGGCGACTTCGAGGAGCGGATGAACAACATCGTGGGCGAGATCCGCGCCCACTCCGACCGGCTGATCGTCTTCATCGACGAGCTGCACACCGTCGTCGGCGCGGGCGGGGGCGGCGAAGGCGGCTCGATGGACGCCGGGAACATCCTCAAGCCGGCCCTGGCCCGCGGCGAGCTGCACGTCGTCGGCGCGACCACGCTGGAGGAGTACCGCAGGATCGAGAAGGACGCGGCCCTGGCCCGCCGCTTCCAGCCGATCCTCGTCCCGGAGCCGACCGCCGAGGACGCCGTGGAGATCCTGCGCGGCCTGCGCGACCGCTACGAGGCCCACCACCAGGTCCGGTACACCGACGAGGCACTGGTCGCCGCCGTCGAGCTGTCCGACCGCTATCTCACCGACCGCCGGCTGCCCGACAAGGCCATCGACCTGATCGACCAGGCCGGCGCGCGGGTACGGCTGCACGCCCGCACCAAGGGGACGGACGTACGGGCCATGGAGCGCGAGGCCGAGCAGCTGGCGCGGGACAAGGACCAGGCGGTCGCGGACGAGAGTTACGAGCAGGCCATGCGGCTGCGCGACCGCATCACCGAGCTGAGGCAGCGGATCGCCGAGGCGGCCGGCGACGGGCAGGCCGACGAGGGACAGCATCTGGAGGTCACCGCGGAGGCGATCGCCGAGGTGGTGTCCCGGCTGACCGGCATCCCGGTGAGCCGGCTGACCGAGGAGGAGAAGCACCGGCTGCTCGGCCTCGAACAGCATCTGCACGAGCGGGTCGTCGGCCAGGACGAGGCGGTCCGCGTCGTCGCCGAGGCGGTGCTGCGCTCGCGCGCCGGGCTCGCCAGCCCGGACCGGCCGATCGGCAGCTTCCTCTTCCTCGGCCCCACCGGCGTCGGCAAGACCGAGCTGGCCCGCGCCCTCGCCGAGGCGCTGTTCGGCAGCGAGGACCGCATGGTCCGCCTCGACATGAGCGAGTACCAGGAGCGGCACACCGTCAGCCGGCTGGTCGGCGCGCCGCCCGGGTACGTCGGGCACGAGGAGGCCGGCCTGCTCACCGAGGTCGTGCGCCGGCACCCGTACTCGCTGCTGCTCCTGGACGAGGTGGAGAAGGGGCACCCGGACGTCTTCAACATCCTGCTCCAGGTGCTGGACGACGGCCGGCTCACCGACTCCCAGGGCCGCACGGTCGACTTCACCAACACGGTGATCGTGATGACCAGCAACCTCGGCTCCGAGGCGATCACCCGGCGCGGCGCGGGCATCGGCTTCGGACCGGGCGGCGCGGAGGCCGACGAGGAGGCGCGCCGGGAGCAGATCCTGCGTCCGCTGCGGGAGCACTTCCGGCCGGAGTTCCTCAACCGCGTCGACGAGATCGTGGTCTTCCGGCAGCTCTCCCCCGAACAACTGCACCGGATCACCGATCTGCTGCTGGAGCGGACACGGCGGCTGATGCACGCGCAGGGCGTGGGCGTGGAGTTCAGCGACGCGGCGGTGGACTGGGTGGCGCGCCAGGGCTACCAGCCCGAGTACGGCGCCCGGCCGCTGCGCCGCACCATCCAGCGGGAGATCGACAACCGGCTCTCGCGGCTGCTGCTGGACGGCCGGGTCGGCGAGGGCGACCGGGTGCGGGTGGACGTGGCCGACGGACGGCTTGACTTCCGGCCCCACAAGCCCGCCGCCGTGGAGTGAGCGAGACTTCACGCGCACGACTTCACGCGCACGACTTCAAGCTCAAGTCTTCACGCTCAAGTCTTCACGCACCTGTCGAACACCGGTACGGCGAGGGCCGCTAGCATGCGCGCCCATGACCGACGACGTACGCAACATCGTGCTCGGCGTGGTCGCCGCCGGCATCAGTGCCGCGCTGGGCTGGCTCGCCCGTACCTACCTGTGGAAACGCAGGCTCCGCCGCAAGCAGGCGTTCTTCGGGCTGCCGGACAACTCCGAGTCGCTGCTCGTCGTCAACCGGGACCCCGCCACCTCCGAACCGGCCGTCCACCGCTTCGACGTGTTCGCGATGCTGGAGCTGTCCGCGCTGATCAAGGACTGCGGGGCGCACATCCAGGTCGTCACCCAGGACACGGTCCACCAGGGCTTCGGCGAGCGCACGGAGTTCTGCGTGGGCGGGCCGGGATCGAGTCGGCGGATGGCGGCGCACATGTCGGCCATGCTGCCCGGCGTGCAGGTCAACACCGATCCCGAACCGGGCCCGGACCGTGCCTCCTTCCGCATCGGCGGCGAGCACTACCGCATGGACCACGGCGTCACCGAGTACGTGCTGCTGGCCCGGCTCACCGTCGGCGACCGCCGCGACGCGCGGCCCGTGTTCCTGTTCTGCGGTCAGCGGGCCATCACCAACCAGGCGGCGACCCGCTATCTGGCCCGCCACCACGAGAAGCTGGCCCGCAAGTACCGCGACGACGCCTTCGTCCTGCTGCTGAAGGTCGTCAACTCGCAGGCGTACGGGCCCGACGTGGTGGAGCTGGTCGCGGACGTGACACGGGCGGCCCGGACGCCTGCTCCCGCGGCGGAGAGCGCCGACGCCTCCGGCGGCGCGGACCGGTGAACGGACGCAGGACGGCCGTCGGACTCTGGGCGGCGCTCTGCCTCGGCGGGCTCGCCGCGACGTCGGCACTGGAGCCGGGCCCCGCCGACGGCGGCGGGCCGGAGCCGGAGGACACCGGAAACACGGCCCGGACGGCGGTCGTGGACTGCGAGCGCATCGCGGACGGGATCGCGGCGGACCGGGCCGCGGCGGAGGCCGAGTACCGGCGCCGGGAAGGCGGGACGTTTGCGTTCGATGTCGCCGTTCCCGAGGAGTGCGCGGACGAGCCGGCCGCCCGCGGCCTTCCCTGACCGGGCGCGCCCGGTGCGCGGTTCGCCACGCCGACGGCGCTGGGCGTGCGCCTGCCCAGCCGCACGCACCGCCGCCCACCCCGACCGAGGAGAGCGGGCCCCCGTCGCGTCCTGCGCGACGGGGGCCCGCCCGGCCTCGGCAAGCCGGTCGTCCTCGCCCCGTTCACCTTCCACGGGCGGGACACCGGGCCGGCCGTCCGCCGTCGGCCCGGAGATGTCCTCCGCGGCCCACGACGTCCCGGCCGGGCACCGGCCCGCCCTGGTCGTCGACACGGTCGACCCGCTCTGCTTCGAGCACAACCCGTCCGGCGCGCGGCTGACCTTCTCCTCGCCGGCGAACGACCCGTCGTACGTGTCGGCGCCGCCGCGCGAGCAGTGATCTCCGGCCGCTGCCGGAACGAACCGGCTCGGGGAGGTTACGACTCTAAGGCCTGTGGGCCACGTTGAGGCGAGCGGGGGGCGCACTCCCCGCACACCGGGGTGCGGGCGGGGCCGAACTCCGGGGCGGGTCAGGACTCGGCGACCTCCGCGTACAGCTGGGACAGCTCGGGCGCGCCGTTGGCCGCCCATTCCTGCCCCGAGGCCACGACGTCGAACTCGCGCCCGGAGGCCAGCCGTACCACCGGCTGGCCGTCCGGCCACAGCTCCCAGGCCGCGCCGGGGACGGTCCGCACGATGACGGTGCCGAGGTACAGCCCGGCGTCGTTGCCCAGCCAGGGCAGGATCTCCGCGTCGTCCCGCCAGCGCGGCAGCAGCTGGTCGAGCGCCTCCAGCGATTCGGCCGTGTCGTCGAGCCGGACGCCCTCCAGGCCCGCCTGGGAGCGGAGCAGTTCGCACTCGGCCAGGAGTTCGGCGATGCCCGCGGCGTCGGGCACCCCGGGTCGCTTGCGCCGGTGACCCAGGAAAGGGATGTTCATACCGACAGCGTGTCATTCGCACCCGCGTGCGCACCACAGGCGCGCGGGCGATCGCGTCCCGTCGTCCGGGCGGTTTCACGCCTCGTTCGCGCATGGTTCGTTGACCCCGCGAGACCTCCTCCATAGCTTCACGGGACGCCGTGCGTGCGATCCGCACCAAGCCCGAGGGCCGGAGGAGCCGTTGACACGCCGTGGAGTCCGAGGAGTGCGCAGGCTCGCCGTCGTCCTCCTGCTGTGCGCGTCCGTGCTGCCGGCGGCCTCGGCCCGCGCCACCGGCGAGCGGGGCGCGCCGGGCCCGCCGCTGCCGTTGGAGTCGCTCTTCGACAACACGGCGGTCAGCGACGACGCCCGCCCCGAGGAGGCGGACTTCGACGGCCGCGGCGCGTCCCTTCCGGCGCGGGACCTCGCCGCCGCCGGCTGGTCGCCGGGCCGGACCCTGACCGTGCAGGGCGCCCGGCTGCGGTGGCCGGACCGGGCGCCGGGCGAGGCGGACAACGTCGTCGCCGACGGGCAGCGCGTGCTGCTGCGCGGCCGGGGCGACGCGCTCGCCTTCCTCGTCGCGGGCACCGCCGGCCGCGACGTCAGTGGCACGGGCACGGTCGCGTACGCCGGCGGCGGCACGTCCCGCTACGAACTGACCGCGCCGGATTGGCGCCGGGGACCGCCGGCGACCAAGGCGGTCGCCGTGCCGCACGTCAACACGCTGTGCGGGCAGCTGTCCGAGCGGGCGCGGCTGTACGTCGTCACCGTGCCGCTGCCGCGGGGGCGCGAGGTGGCCTCGGTGACGCTGCCGAGGGCCGCCGGGCTGCACGTCTTCGCACTGTCGGTGCGGGCGACGGCGGACGGCTGGACCGGTTCCTGGGCGGCGGCGACGTCGGGCCGGCCGACGGTGGGCCCGTGGACCGACCGGACGCTGCGGCTGGTGGTGCGCGCCTCGGCCGGCGGGGAGCGGGTGCGGCTGCGGTTCGACAACACCTTCGCGGGGACGCCGGTGCGGATCGGGCGGGCGACGGTGGCCGTGCGCGGAAGCGGGGCCGCGGCGGCGGGCACGCCGGCGCCGGTGCGCTTCGAGGGGGCGGCGGGCGTGGAGATCCCGGCGGGGGCGCAGGCGTACAGCGATCCGCTCGCCTTCGCCGTGCCCGCGGGCGCGGATCTGCTGGTCAGCTTCCATCTGCCGGGCACCGTGCGGGCGGCGCCCGTGCACGCGCTGGCCCTGCAGCGGTCGTACGTCAGCGAGCCCGGCGACCACACGAGGGACGCGGCGGGGACGGCGTACCCGGGGCGGCTCACGAGCTGGCCCCTGCTGACCGGGGTGGACGTGGGCGGTGGGCCCGGGTCGGTGGTGGCGTTCGGCGACTCGATCACCGACGGCGACCGGTCCACCGTGGACGCCAACCGGCGCTGGCCGGACGTGCTGGCCGCGCGGCTGCGGGCGCAGGACGCCGTCCCGCGCTACGGCGTCCTCAACCAGGGCATCGCGGGCAACCGGCTGCTGACCGACCGCTACCCCGGCGACGGACCGTCCGCCGCGGTCACCGGGGTGAGCGCGCTGCACCGGCTCGACCGGGACGTGTTCGCCCAGACCGGAGTGCGCACGGTGATCGTCCTGGAGGGCGTCAACGACCTGCTCTCGGGCACGGACTCCGACGCGGTCACCGACGCGCTGGAGGGGATCGCCGGGCGGGCACACGCGCGGGGTCTGCGGGTGCTCGGCGCCACGCTGCTGCCCTGCGGCGGGCGCGACGGCTGCACGGCGGCCGTGGAGGCCGAGCGGGCCGCCGTGAACGACTGGATCCGGCGGACGGGCGTCTTCGACGGCGTGCTCGACTTCGACGCGGTGCTGCGGGACCCGTCGGCGCCGGCGCGTCTGGCCCCCGCGTACGACAGCGGGGACCATCTGCATCCGGGCGACGCGGGTCTGGCGGCGCTGGCCCGCTCGGTGGACCTGACAGCGCTGTGACCGGCCCCGCCGGGACGGACGCTGCGGCGACGGACCCCGCTGTGACGGGCCTGCCGCCTAGACGTCCAGGTCGACGACCACGGGCGCGTGGTCCGAGGCGCCCTTGCCCTTGCGCTCCTCGCGGTCCACGTAGGCGTCCTTGACCGCCTTCGCGAACGGCGCGTTGCCGTACACCAGGTCGATGCGCATGCCGCGGTTCTTCGGGAAGCAGAGCTGGCGGTAGTCCCAGTACGTGAAGGGGCGGTCGTACTTCAGCGGGCGCGGGACCACGTCGGACAGGCCCGTCCCGCGCAGGGCGGCGAGGGCGGCGCGCTCGGCGGGGGTGACGTGGGTGAGGCCCTCGAAGGCGGCCACGTCGTGGACGTCGTCGTCGGTGGGCGCGACGTTGTAGTCGCCCATCACCGCGAACGGGCGGCTGCCGCCCGCGTCACCGGCCACGGCGGCCGTGAGGGCCTCGAACCACTGGAGCTTGTAGGCGTAGTGCGGGTGCTCCACCTCGCGGCCGTTCGGCACGTACACCGACCAGACGCGGACCGGGCCGCAGGTCGCGGAGATCGCGCGGGGCTCGACCGCGCCGTCGAAGCCGGGGTCGCCGGGCAGGCCCTTGACGACGTCCTCGATGCCGACGCGGGAGAGCACCGCCACGCCGTTCCACCGGCCGGTGGCGTGCACCGCCGCCTCGTAGCCCAGCTCGCGCAGCTGGCCGAACGGGAACTGCTCCTCGGCGACCTTGGCCTCCTGGAGGCACAGCACGTCGGTGCCGCTGCTCTCCAGCCAGGCCAGCAGCCTCGGAAGGCGGGCGGTGATCGAGTTGACGTTCCAGGTGGCGATGCGCATGCCTCACAACCTACCCGGCGCCTGTGACAACCCGGTCCGGGGCCGGGGCGGCCTCACAGGCGCGCGGAGTCGCCCGGGGCCAGCCGCAGGTGCTCGGCGCCGCCGAGGGCGCCGATCTGCCGGTCGTAGATCGGACGGGCGAGGTCGGTCAGGAGGGCGTCGTGGATGTCGTAGGCGCGGCGCGGCCGCACCTCGCGGACGTAGTCGATGACCTCGGAGATCTTGTTCCAGGGGGCCATCACCGGCAGCAGCAGGGTGTCCACCGGGTGGTCGGGGACGGTGAGCGCGTCGCCGGGGTGGAAGAGGCTGCCGTCGACGAGGTAGCCGACGTTGGTGATGCGGGGGATGTCGGGATGGATCACCGCGTGCAGTTCGCCGTGCACCTGGACGTCGAAGCCCGCGGCGGTGAAGGCGTCGCCGTGGCCGACCGTGTGGACCCGGCCGGGGAACGCCGCCGAGAGCTGTTCGGCGACCGACCGCAGGGTCCAGATCTCGACGGCCGGGTCGGCCTCCAGGGCGGCGCGCAGGCGGCCCTCGTCGAAGTGGTCGGGGTGCTCGTGGGTGACGAGGATCGCCTCCGCGCCGGCCGTGGCGTCCTCCTCGCTGAACCCGCCCGGGTCGAGGACCAGCGTGCGGCCGTCCTTCTCCAGGCGGACGCAGGAGTGCGACTTCTTGGTGAACTGCATGCCCGTTTCCATGCCCCCATCCTGCCGCGCGCCCCGGACGCGCCGCCTCACACGTCGGGGGTGGTCTCCTCCCGGACGACCTGCTGGGCCACCCGGAAGGCGCTGTTCGCCGCGGGCACGCCGCAGTAGACCGCCGCCTGGAGCAGCACCTCCTTGATCTCGGCCGGGGTGAGACCGTTGCGCAGGGCGGCGCGGGTGTGGAAGGCCAGTTCCTCCAGGTGCCCGCCGGCGGCCAGCGCGGTGAGCGTGATGCAGCTGCGGGTACGGCGGTCCAGCCCGGGCCGGTCCCAGATCTCGCCCCACGCGTAGCGGGTGACGAAGTCCTGGAAGTCCCCGGAGAACTCGTCGGCCTGCGCCAGCACCGCGTCCACGTGCGCGTCGCCGAGCACCTCGCGGCGGACCTTGATCCCGGCGTCGTACGCGTCGGACCGCCCCGCCGGGTGGGGCGCCGCGGCGGCCGGGGCGATCTCGGCGATCGGCGCGGACTGCGGGGGCGCGGCGACGACCGGCCTGGCCTGGGGTGTCACGATCGCCAGCTGGCCGGTGCCGGGGTCGACGGCGGGCACCCAGGCGGTGGAGAAGTGCGTCACCAGCAGGTCGGTGACGGCCGCCGGCTGCTCGACGGGCACCAGGTGGGACGCGCCGGGCACGACCGCCAGCCGGGCGTCCGGAATCCCGGCGACCAGCGTACGGGCCTCGGCCGGGCCGGTGACCTGGTCCTCGGAGCCCACCAGCACGAGCGTGGGCACGCCGACGCGGCCCAGCTCGGGGCGGACGTCGAAGGTGGCGAGCGCCTCGCAGGCGGCGATGTAGCAGCCGGGGTCGGTGGTGCGCACCATCTGCACGGCCCACTCGGTGATCGCGGGCTGGGCGGCGGCGAAACCTCCGGTGAACCAGCGGTCGGGCGCAGTGCGGGCGATCGGGTCGAGGCCGTTGGTGCGGACGATCACTCCGCGCTGGCGGAACTCGTCGGCGGTGCCGAACCGCGGGGAGGCCGCGATCAGCGCGAGCGAGGCGAGCCGCTCGGGGTGGCGCAACGCCAGCTCGACGCCGACGGCGCCGCCGAGCGCGCAGCCCGCGTACCCGAAGCGCTGCACGCCGAGCCCGTCGAGGGTGACGAGCAGCCGCGCGGCCAACTCGGAGACGGAGGGCGCCGGATGGGCCGGCGCACCGCCGTGGCCGGGCAGGTCGAACCGGAAGACCCGCCACTGCTTGGCCAGCTCCGGAACCTGCCGGTCCCACATGTGCCAGGTGGTGCCCAGTGAGGGACCGAGGATCAGGACCGGGGCCTCTTCTGGCCCGTCAAAGCGGTATTGCAGGGTGTTCGACGGTGTCTCACTCACGCCCCGCACCCTCTCACGTCTCACGAAATCTCACACAGCCGGGGGAAGCCGGCGGCTGGGGTTCACACCGGGAGCGAAGGAAGCCCCGTCGGAGCAGGGAGACCACATGGGTCCCCTGCCCCGACGGGGCTCGGCCGTCCGGGCGTCGGGTTACCGGCGCCCGGGACGGGCCGGTGCCGTGTGCGGCGCTCTCCGGCTCAGCCGAAGTTCACGTCGCTGCACCACATGTAGGCCTGGTCGAGGTGCGAGGCCTGCCAGATGACGAACAGGATGTGGTGGCCGGTGTAGCCCGAGGTGCTGACGTTGAACTTGATGTCCTGCGCCGGGGCGTAGCGGCCGGTCTGCGTGATGAAGTCGAGGTTGCCCCAGCCCAGGGTCTGGGTCTTGGGGTCGAAGCCCTGCTTGCTCACGTAGACCTTGAAGTAGTCGGCACCGTGGGACGCCTGGTCGTACAGGTGGACCGTGAAGTTGTTGGTGATGTTGGTCGTCTTCCACGGCCCGGGCTTGTTCACACTGGCGTTCCTGGAGAGGTTGTTGCTGCAGAGCGTCCCGTCGGGGGTCCGCGCCTGGAACTGGCCGCCGAGACCGTCACGGAGCTGGCTCATCCAGTTCCACATGGTGTCGGGGTTGGCCTGGAAGGCCTGCCAACACATGGGGTCCTGGGTCTGCATGGCCGGGTTCGTGTGGTTGCTGCCCCACGTCTTCCAGCACTGGTAGGCGCGGGAGGCGGGGCTGACGATGGTGCCGTGGGCCTGGGCGGGGGTCGACCAGGCCAGTGCGCCGACAACCACGGCGAACAGCATGACGAGCGCCTGGAGAGGCCGGCGGAGGGCCGACCGGGTACGCCCGGTCAATGGGCTCTGCTTGGGCATGTGGGGGGAACTCCTTCCAGTTGCGGGGACTGTCGTGGGAGCGCTCCCAACGGTACGTATTCTGAGTGAAATGTCAATGAAACAAGCGGAGTTGATCAC
The DNA here is from genome assembly GCF_040611575.1 of Streptomyces sp. NPDC006610. NCBI lineage: Bacteria > Bacillati > Actinomycetota > Actinomycetes > Kitasatosporales > Streptomycetaceae > Streptomyces > Streptomyces sp. NPDC006610. The sequence continues at coordinate 107,800 of NZ_JBEXOP010000006.1, read as the reverse complement.
ACATGTGGGCGGTGAGCAGGGAACTCGCCGTGAGCCGGGGCCGGAACCCTCCCCTCGGGCCTCGACGAGCGGCTCCCGGTCGGACCGGCACCGGCCAACGTGGCGTGGCGCAGCCAGAATTGAGAGCGCGAATCCTGCCACGGCGGCCTCGGGAGCATGTCCGACCAGCAGAAACCACCCGTCACATCCGGAAGGACTCCGTCTCCCCATGACGTTTCGTCAGTTCGGGGTCTTGCAAATCCTCCGGAACAGCAGGGGACACTGCCCTCACGACCGTCCGCCCGTCCCCGGCAGCACCACGCCGAGCGGGGCGACCGTCACCCCCCATCGAGATGAGGTCTCATGAACCGAAACCGAGCCACCGTCAGCGCGGTCGCCGTGACCCTGTTGACCGTCGGCCTCGCCGTCGGCCCGGCAGCCGCCGCCACCGCCGCCGAGGCGAAGGCCCGCGTCGGAGCCGACTGGGCGACTCAGTCGATCGTCTTCACCGCCGCCGCAGGTCAGACCAACGACCTCAACATATTCTCCATGTACACCAGCGACGGGATCCGGCGGATCGGCATCAGCGACGTGGTGCCGCTCGAACCGGGTGACCACTGTGCGTACTCGAGACCCGATGACACCACCTCCGTCGTCTGCGAACTCCCCGCCGACAGCCCCCGGCCCGACAGGATCGACGTCTTCCTCGGCGACGGCGACGACACCATCGCCGCCTTCACCCCCGGGGTCGGCACCGTCCGGGGCGGCCCCGGCAACGACGAACTGCACGCCCACACCGCCCGCACGGTGCTGGGCGACGCGGGGAACGACATGGTCATGGGACCCGCGGCCCTGCACGGTGGCGACGGCATGGACCATCTGATGGGTGACGGCGGCAACCAGCAGATGTGGGGCGGCCGGGGCGACGACATGATCGAGGGCTACGGCGGCGACGACGTCGTGTACGCCGGCCCGGGCGACGACCACGCCATGGGCGGGGACGGCCGCGACATCCTCCTCGGCGGCTCCGGCAGCGACACACTGGACGGCGAGGGTGGCGACGACCTGCTCTGCGGTGGCTCCGGGAAGGACGTCCTCGAAGGCGGACCGGGCCGCAACATCGTCCTGCCGTAGGCGCCTCCAAGCCCACCGGCAGATCACCAGGAGATCATCGCGGTGGGCCGCCGCGTCAACCGGACCGGGACGGAAGCCGTGAAGGGAGAGTGCAGGGAGAACAGGGCCGGCGGAGCACCCGTGATGCCGTGGCCCTGTTCCGGGAGCAGGCGTGCCTCGTGCCTCGCGCCCATGGGGGCGCCGTGGTCCGGGCGGGGGTGCGCCTGCGGCCCGACGAGGTGATGTCCAGGAGGAATGCCGTGCCTCGAACCGGCCGGCCGGGCAGCCTCACGCCCCGCGCCCCCACCGCGTGGGGACCCGAGCGCCGGGCGCTTGAGTCGGCTTCGAACGCGGCTCGATCGGCCGCCCGCACAGTGACGGCAGACGGCGAAACGGGAGCCACCGCGGCGACGCCGTCGGAGGGACGATCCACCCATGGCCGGCTTGATCAGACGTCTCCTGCGCGAGGTGTACGCGGCCCTGCAGGCGTACGGCTCCAGCCACCTGTCGGGAGCCTTGGTCCCCCCGGCCCCGTGGCGCCAGGAGGGGGAGCCCGCAGAGTTGGAGGGTCCGCCGCCGGCGCATCCGGAGCGGCTCTGCCCGGAGGTCGCCCTGACCCCGGTGGAGCGCATGCTCGAGCGGGAGCTGGAAACCGGCGCCTGACGCACCTCCCACTCTCCCTCGTGGCGCCGCGGGCAGGTGCCGTGTGGCATGGTGGCCGGGTGACGCTGGAAGATCTCGTCCGGCTGCGCCGGGCCCGTGACCGGATGGACCGCGACTACGCCGAGCCGCTCGACGTACCCGCCCTGGCGCGGGGCGCCCTCATGTCGCCGGCCCATTTCTCGCGCAGCTTCCGCGCCGCCTTCGGCGAGACCCCGTACAGCTACCTGATGACGCGCCGGATCGAGCGGGCCAAGGCGCTGCTGAGGCGGGGCGACCTGACGGTGACGGAGGTCTGCTTCGCGGTCGGCTGCACCTCGCTGGGATCGTTCAGCTCGCGGTTCACCGAGCTGGTCGGCGAGAGCCCGAGCGCGTACCGGGCACGCAGCCACGAGCAGGGCGTCGCCATCCCGGCCTGCATCGCGAAGATCCACACGCGACCGGTCCGCAAGGCACGGATGGACGCGGCCACGCCCCGGTAACGTGACGCACATGGGCATCTCGCTTTCACAGTGCTTCCTCGCCGTCGACGACCATGACAAAGCACTTGCCTTCTACCGGGATGTTCTCGGCCTGGAGGTGCGCAACGACGTCGAGTTCGAGGGGATGCGCTGGGTGACCGTCGGCTCACCGTCGCAGCCCGACGTGAACATCGTCCTCGAACCGCCGCTCCCGGATCCGAAGGCCTCGTCCGCCGACAAGCAGGCCATGGAGCAGTTGCTGGCGAAGGGGCTGCTGCCCGGCGTCATCTTCGAGACCGACGACTGCGACGCCACCTTCGAGCGCCTGCGCGCCGCGGGCGCCGAGGTGCTGCAGGAGCCCTTCGACCAGCCGTACGGCGTCCGCGACTGCGCCGTCCGCGACCCTGCCGGCAACCTGCTGCGCTTCAGCCAGTCCCCTCGGAAGTAGCTGCGCCGCGCCCGTCCCCCGTCCCGGCGCCGTCCCTCCGGATCCTCGCACGTCGACGCGCACGGTCCCGTGCACACGCTCACGCCCCTTCGGCAGCGGAGGATCCGCGCCCACCCCGCGGGAGTCGACGGCAGCATGCGGTGCGGAACGGAGCAGGCGAAGGGGCGTTCGGAGCTGCTGCTCCCGGACCACGGGTCACACGGGGGCCGAGGTCCCGGTCTCCGGGCTCGCCGACCGGCACGACGGACAACGCGCGAGCCGGAGTTCCTCCTCCGGGACGATGCCGGTCCCGGCGGGGACGCGGGCGGCCGCGGCGGCGACCGACAGGCACGCCGCCACCAGCACCAGGTTCTTGATGATGTACTGCCCCTCCAGCGAGGGGATCAGCGGGTGGCTCCAGACCTGGGCCGGGACGATCACGAGGGTGGCGAACACGCCCGCCATGTGGACGAAGAAGGTCCCCAGTACCAGGGCCGGCAGCCGCCCCGTGATCAGTCCGACCCCGATCAGCACCTCCATGAGGGCCAGGCAGGGCCGCGAGACCTCCGCCGGCACCATGCCGTGCGTCAGGACGCTCATGACGAGCGTGGCGATGTCCTGCGCGGGGCTCAGCGCGGGGAAGAACTTGAGCACGCCGAACCACACGTACAGCACTCCCACGCTCACGCGCAGGACAGCCGTTTCCCGGCGTTGGTATCCGGCGGCGAGGGACGCGAGCCGGCTCGGGTGCGGCAGTCCGCGGCGGGGCGTGCGAGGGCGAGTCATGAGAGTTCCTCGGTGTCGGTCGGTCGGCGCCGGGAGACGTGCACACATCGGCCACGGGAGTGGTCACCCGGCGTCGGTGGGCCGACTGCCTCGGGTCGTTTCGTCCCCGGGGCTGTGCGCGGGGGGACGCCGACAGGCACGCCGACCACGGCGATTCCATCTCCTTATGGAAGGTATTGCGCCGATGTGGCTCGTCACCGAGGGATCCGCAGATGCCAGCCATCGGTAAGTCCGATGGCCCCGTGCGCATGGCAGGGCCCCCGAATGAGCATCTTTTTCTAACGGCGTCATTCCCCTGGCCCGTTAGATTTTGCTCCTCACGGGACGGTCGAGGGCGGCAACAGGCGGTCTTGTGGCCGGTTCTGGCTCGTGGTTAGATCGAGAACCTAACGTACAACTGCTCTGTTAACCGTTAGTCCGGCAGCGGCCCGTCAGAGGGTCCTCCGGGGGAGGGCTGGGTTGTCGGAGATTGAACGATTTCCCGGAGCGCTGTCGGCCACCCCGATGAAGCAGCGGCTGAACGTGCCCGGGTCACAGTGGATTTGTTTCCTGGGGGACGAACGTGTCGTTGGATCTCGCTCTCTACCAGCTCAGAACCTTTCGCGAAGTGGCCCGGCTCGGCAGCTTCACGAAGGCCGCTCGCAGCCTCGGGTACGCGCAGTCGAGCGTGACGTCGCACATCCGGTCCCTGGAGTCCAGGGTCGGGATGCAGCTGGTGCACCGCTTACCCCACGGCGTCCGCCTGACGCACTCCGGGAAGATCTTCCAGGAGTACGCGCAACGGATCTTCCACGTGGTCGACGAGATGGCCACCGCCCTGAATCCGTCGGACGAGGCGGAAGGACGCACCGCCGTCGGCGCCTCCGCGCTCCTGCTGGAGAGCCGGATCGGTCCGCTGATCCGCGACTGCCGGTACCGGTACCCCAGGGTCCATGTCTCCCCGCGCCATCTGTCGATCGGCCGCGCCCGGGAGGCGGTGCGCGACGGCGAGGTCGATCTGGCCCTGGTCCACGGCGGCTGCGTCCCCGACGAGTGGTCCGCCGCCGGGATCACGGTCGTGGAACTCCCCGACCTGGAGGTGGTGCCCGTCGGTTCGGCGGCGCTCCTCGGCTCCCCCGGCCTCCCGCCGGCGCCGGCCTCGCCGCGCGTGCTCGTGGTCGACCCCGACTGCACGTCCCATCAGGTACTGGTCGCCGCCCTGCGCTGGGAACACGGCGTCGAACCCGAGGTCGTCGAGGCCGGCTCGGTGGCCGGCGCGCGGGAACTCGCGCGCGCGGGCCACGGCGTCGCGATGCTCCCCGTGGAGTCGGTCGGACAGACGCAGGAGCCCGACGGCCTGGCGGTGCTGCCCGGACTCCCGCGCCTCCGGTTGCCCGTGCGGGCCCTGTGGGCCGGGCCGGAGTTCGCGCTGTCGGCGGTGACCGCCGTCTGCCGCGTGGCCACGCAGGTCGGCCGGGAAAGGGCGGTGCAGACGGCCTGACCGCGCGTCGCGCGCCCGACGCCACGCCCCGCGCGGGGCGGGCGGGACGCGAAGCGGAACATCCGCGATCCGTCCCGCCCGCCCCGCCCGCCCTTCCTCTTCGGTGGGCGGGGCGGGCAAACGGCCCCATCGGAAATACCGATGCTCGGCATCGGTTCTCTCGCGGAACCGTCCGGAGTGAACCTCCCTAGCGTGTTCCGTGGCACATGAATACTGCACAAGGAGTGCGCGCGGGTGACAGGGAGTTGATGCGCCGACCCGCACGCCCGAGGACTGACGGACCCTGCCGGGCCGCAGGAGGGTCCGCCCGGTGCTCTTGCGCGGTCAGGCCCTCTTACGGCGTGCGTAGTGGCGCTGCGCCTTCGCCCGGTTGCCGCAGCCGGCCATCGAACACCAACGGCGCGTGCCGTTCTTGGACACGTCGTAGAAGTGGAGGATGCACTCCGGGTTGCTGCACGCCCGGATCCGCTCCGGCCGTTCGCCGAGCAGCCGCAGATAGTCCTCGGCCGCCCGCCACGCGGGCAGCCAGGACGGGGCGTCCACCTCGACGAAGGTGCCCGGCCCGTCCGGGCGGAGCAGGTGGCCCGTCCGGCCGCGCGCCAGCACGTCGTTGAGGGCTTCGATCGCGCCGGGATGCGGGCGCTGCGGGCTGGTGATCGCCTCGTCCAGAGCGGCGCGGGCCAGGAGCAGCCGCTCCAGCGTCTCGTCGTCCACCGGGATCGACGCGCCGTCGAGGGCCTGGCTCACCAGAGGGCTGGCGAGCCAGGTCGCCAGCCCGTCGAGCGAGTCCAGCAGGTCGTGGCGGCCGGAGGAGTCGATCCAGCGGGTGTTGAGCAGGTCGATGCCGAGGGGCTCGTCGGTCAGTGGGCGGGGGTCGGCCCCCGGGGTTGGCGGCACGGCGCGGCGTCCTTCCTCTGCGGTGGCGGCAGGGTCACACGACAACCATAACCGGTCATCCAGTGATCACGGGTTGACACTGCCGAATTCTAACCTCTAAAGTCATTTTCATCGGTCACGAGAGAGGCTCGTGACGATGAGTGAAGGCATGTGATTGACCATGGCTAAGGCGAAAACCCTGCAGACCGGTCACGTGGGACTGAACGTCACCGATCTCGAGCGCTCCCTCGCCTTCTACCGCGCCGTCTTCGACTTCGAGATCATGGCGGAGGGCAAGGAGGACGACCGTCGCTGGGCGTTCCTCGGCCGCGACAACCGGATGTTCGTGGCGCTGTGGCAGCAGAGCTCCGGTGCGTTCCCCACCGACCTGCCGGGTCTGCACCACCTGTCCTTCCAGGTGGAGACCATCGACGAGGTCAAGGCCACCGAAGAGGTGCTGCGCGGCCTGGGCGCCGAGTTCAACTACGACGGCGTCGTCCCGCACGGCGAGAACGGCACGTCCGGCGGCATCTTCTTCACCGACCCCGACGGCATCCGCCTGGAGATCTACGCCCCCACCGGTGCCGACCCGGCCGCCGCCCCCACCCCGGGCGCCCCCACCTGCGGTTTCTTCTAGGAAGCCCGCTGGCCCTTCGGGCGCCCGGTCCACCCGGGCGCCCGCCCCCCAGTTCTCAGAAGCTTCGCCGGCCCGGTCTCAGCGGCCTTCACCGGCGTCCCGGCCACGGGACGGCCGACGGCTGCTCCCCGATGCGGCAGCCCTGGCCCCGCCCCGGCGGCAGGGGCGCCGGCTGCCGCCCGAGAAGCCGAGCGGAGCGGTCCGTACCGACATCCCCCGGGGTAGGGACCGCTCCGCTCCTCGCGCTTGCCCGGCTCAGGGCTGCCGTGACAGCGGCCGGTCGGTTCCGGGGCGGACGCTCCACCCGTGGTCGGCGAGCCGCTGGGCCGTGGTCAGGACCGCCGCCGGATCGACCAGCAGCTCGACGAGGCCGCTGCGCTCGGCGGGCGAATGATCGATGGACACCTCCTCGACATTGACGCCGGTTCCCGCGACGGCGGCCAGCAGACGGGCCAACTCTCCGGGCTGGTCGCCGATGAGGACGCGCACCGGCGCCGTGTTCGACGGCCTCTCCCCGTGCTTGCCCGGTATGCGCGCATGTCCCCTGCCGCCGCGGCGGAGCAGATCGGTGACGCCGCGCACGCCGTCCGCCCGCTGCCCGGAGTCACCGGTGGCCAGGGCCCGCAGAGCGGCCACGGCGAGGGAGAGGTCCTGCGCGAGGTCGGACAGCACCTGGGCGACGGCCGGGGCGTTCGCCTCCAGGATGTCGATCCACAGACCCGGATCACTCCCCGCGATCCGGATGACGTCCCGCAGACCCTGTCCGGCGAGACGCGCCGCGTCGCCCTCCATGTGCTCCAGCCGTGCCGCCATGAGCGCGGCGACCACGTGCGGGGTGTGCGACACGAGCGCGACCGCCCGGTCGTGGGCCGCGCCGTCCATGACGACCGGGATCGCACCGCACAGCGCCACCACCTCCAACGCGCGGTTCAGGGTGGCCGTCGCGGTGTCCGGGGTCGGGGTGAGGACCCAGGTCCGTCCCTCGAAGAGGGCGGCCGACGCGGCCAGCGGGCCGGACAGCTCCCGGCCCGCCATCGGGTGTCCGCCGATGAATCCCGCCGGATCGGCGAGGGAAAGGACGTCCCGCCCCGGCCGCTCCTTGACGCTCGCCACATCGGTGTAGACGTGCGCCAGTCCCTCGGCCTGCTGTTTGGCGAGCACCTCGCCGACCCTGCCGGGCGGCACCGCCAGCACGGCGATGTCGACGGTCCCGCCGGGCGCGCCCACCGTGCCGGCGCCGAGCGCGGCGGCCGTGCGGGCCGCCGACTCGTCGATGTCGAGGAGGTGGACGGTGACGCCGCTGCGGCTGAGGGCGAGCGCGATCGACGTGCCGATCAGGCCGGTGCCCACCACCGCCGCTGTGTGAATCATGGTTTCCTCCGGTGGTCGACGGAGCCGGGCGGGCCCGTCCCGCGTCCGCTCATCCCGTCTGCTCGTCTCACTGGTCGCACCGTCGTACTCGTCTCACGGGTCGTCCTCGCCGCACGGGGCGCCCATGCCTCACAGGTCGCCCTTGTCCCCACTCGTCTCATCGGTCTCACTCGTCGAGCAGGTCGGGCTGCTCGGCGACGATCTCGTCCCACAGCAGCTGGAAGCTGAACCAGCCGAGCTGCTCGTCCCCGAAGCCCCGGCCGGCGGCCAGCGCCTGTTCGTGCGTCAGCCGCTCGGGAGTGCCGGCCGCCTGGGCGAGCAGCTGGACCTGGGCGCAGCTGTCGTAGGTGAAGAACCAGTGCACGGCCTCGTCCAGCGAGCCGCCCACCGTGATCAGCCCGTGGTGGCGCAGCAGGACGGCCCGGTTGTCCCCGAGCTTCTGCGCGATGTCCCGGCCCTGTTCGAGGGAGACGGAGGGGCCTTCGTACTCCCCGTACAGGACCTGCCGGCCGTAGAACGCCGCCGACTCCTGGTCGATGGGTTCCAGCAGCCGGCCGAGCGCCCCGAGTGCGCGGGAGTGCGCGGTGTGGCCGTGGGCGGCGGCGGTCGCGCCGGGGTGGAGTTCGTGGATCTGGGAGTGGATGACGAAGGCGCTGGGGTTGACGCGGTGTCTTCCGTGGACGACCCGTCCGGCGGAGTCCACGCAGATCAGGTCGGCCACCCGTACGTGCTTGAACGACACGCCGAACGGGTTGACCCAGAACCGGTCGTGGTGCTCGGGGTCGCGGACGGAGATGTGTCCGGAGATGCCTTCGCCGAATCCGTACTTGCCGAACAGGCGCAGGGCGGCGGCGAGGCGCTGCTTGCGGTGGCGCCGGGCCTCCTCCATCGTGTCGAACTCGGGCTCGCCGGGGATCGGCAGGCCGGTCGCCGTGTCCGCGAGGAACTCGGCGCGGGGGGCGGCGGCCGTGGTGTCGCGGTCCGCGGCCGGAGGGATCGTGTCGCTGATCGTGGTCATGAGGGCTCCGTTTCTCGGTGGTGGCTCCGCTGGGTCTTCGGGTGTGCCGCCCGGGCTAGGCGGGGAGCAGTGCGTCCCGCGCAGGGGCGGTGTTCTCGGTCGCGGCGTGCCGCAGGATGGCGGCGACGATGTCCACGCTCCGGTCGACCAGGGACGGGACGCCGAAGGTGAAGAACAGCGCTCCGGCGCCGATGGTGCCGAGCCCGTACAGGCGCGGGTCGGGCAGGCCGGCGCTGACGAGCCGGCTCGTGGCCCGCTCCAGGCGCAGCCCGCCGTGCGGGTGGGGGCTCGCGGCACGACTGTCGACGAGGGCGTTCACCAGGGGCAGGGCGCGCGTGGGAATCCGGCTCTCGGAGGCGCTGACGGCGTTGACCACGGTCCGTGCGTGGACGACCGACCCGTCCGACAGGACGGCGTCGAATCCGCCGCCCGGGCGCCCGGCGACCCCGCCGAGGCCCGCGCGGATCTCCAGCCGGCCCGCGTCGACGAGGTCGAGCAGCTGGGCCGCGCTGCCCGGCGGCATGGGGCAGCACAGGCTCATGATGGTGCGGTAGTGGGAGCGCAGGATCTCGGCCCGGTCCTTCTCCCGCAGCAGCGGCCAGACGTCGGGGCCGATGTCGGGGACGGCGTGCTGGAGGATGCGCAGCCCTCGGTCCGGTGCGTCCACGGCGGCGAACTGGCGCCGCAGCCGGTCCACCGGGGCCTCCCTGTCGAGGCCGGTGATCTCCTCGTACAGCGCGTCGAGGTCGGCGCCGGCCTCCCGGACCTCCCGCCCGACGAGGTCCGTCAGCTCGCGCAGGGACATCTCACGGCGCCCGCGGCCGAGTTCCCTCATCCGCTCCTGCGTGAGATGGCGCGGCTGGAAGGGCAGCGGACGCTGCCGAACGCCGGGCAGCGCGCCGCGCCGGGACAGCAGGCTGATCGGCCCCTGGTGCCCCTGGGCGACGAGGGAGAGAACGATGTCGACGGCCGTCAGCCCGCTGCCGATGACGGCAACGGATTCGTCCGGGCCCACCGGCCGCAGCTTCTGCGTGACGGGGTACGGGTCCGGGACGAAGCCCGGTGCGCCACGCAGCCCGTAGACGTCCTTGGGGCTGTCGCCGCCCACGCAGAGCACGGCGTAGTCGAAGGTGTCGGTGGCGCCGTGCTCGGTGCCCAGCAGCACCCGGCCGGAGATCCGCCGCGCCGTGGTGACGGCGGCGCCGACGAGGTCCACCCGCCAGCCCTGCCGCCGCAGTTCGGCGAGCGCCGCGTAGGCCGTCTGCTCCAGGTACTCGCCGTAGACGGTCCGTGGGGCGAACCGCACTCCGGAGAAGGGATCGGCGGCGGGGCCGTCCCCGACGAGGCGCGTACGGCCGTCGAGCCAGCGCTCGAAGTGGCCGGGGTCGCCGGCGCGCACCGACATGTCGTCGGGGGTCGCGTTGACCTTGACGCACTCACTGTCCACTTGATAGGCGCGGCCCCGCCACAAATGGGGCGACGGCTCGAAAACCGTAATGCTGCCCGGCTCGCCTTTCGCCTGGGCGAGCGCGTCGATCAGACATACCGCGGACGCTCCGCCGCCTATCACGCCAATGGATATTCCAGCCATGGGTCACCTGTTGCCGGTCGTCGGGGCGACGAGTCGATGGAATCCGCCGTGCAGGAATATGAGCGGCGAAAGGGAGTCCCGGATGCCGAGGCCGACGACTTCTCCGATGACGAGCTCGTGGTCGCCGGCCGGGACGTGGTTCCAGTAGCGGCACTCCAGCCAGGCCACCGAGTCGAGCAGCAGCGCGCCGGTGTGCGGGCCCGGTTCGGCCGGGAGGCTGTCGAGCGCCCGCCTGCGCTCGGCTTCGGGCCGGGCGAAGATCCTGGCCAGGTCGGCCGAGCCGGCGTCGAGTACGGAGACCGCCCAGAGCCGGGACGCCATCAGGTCGTCGAGGAACCCGGACCCGCGGCGGATGCTCAGCGACACCAGGGGCGGTTCCAGCGAGAGGGAGGTCAGGGAGTTGACGGTGAGTGCGCTGTGCCGCCGCCCGGACGGCGTATCGGTGAAGGTGCTCACCACGCACACTCCGGTGGCGAAATGACGCATGGCGGAACGCAGGTCCTTTTTCACTGCCGTTGTTTCCGGATGTGTTGCGGATATCTCGCCCATCATGAATCCTCTCCGAGGCGGGCCGATATCGCCGACTCTACAGATTGCTTTCACCCGCAATTTGTTGTGGCGCGCACCGGCGCTGGCCGGAATGTGCTTCGGTCCATTCGGATCCGGAATTTCGGCCGACGGTCCGGAATCCGCCGGCGGTCCGGTATCCGGCCGGTGACCGGGCGCAGAAAAGCCGGGGCCCCGTCCCACTCCTGCGCCTGGAGTGGGACGGGGCCCCGGTGCCGAGGGCCGGCGGCCGCTACCCGACGGCCGCCTTGCGGCGGGACGAGGCGCGCAGCGCCGCCACCAGGGTGAGCACCACGGTCACCGCGGACAGGCCGGTGATGACCCACAGGCCGTCGTGGTAGCCGGACAGCGAGGTGGCCGCCTCGCCGCCGCCGGTGTGGTCCGCCGCCATCACGGCGGTCACCAGGGCGAGCACGACCGCCGCGCCGACCTGGTAGCCGGTCTGCAGCACACCGGCCGCCACGCCCTGTTCGCCGTCGTCCACGCCGGTGGTGGCCTGCACGTTGGCGGCGGGGAAGGAGAACGGGAACGCCACGCCGATGAGCAGGATGCTCGGCAGGATCACCCACAGGTAGGAGGACGTCTCGTCGATCCGCAGGAACAGCAGGTACGAGGCGGTGTAGGCGACGAAGCCCATGAAGATCATCCACTGGACGCCGAACCTGCCGATGAGCTTGCCGGCCCGCGGCGCGATGGTGGCGATGAGCAGGCCGATGGGCAGGAAGGCCAGCGCCATCTCCATCGGCGACCAGCCGCGCAGCGACTGGAGGTACAGGCCCCCGATGAACTGGAAGCTCATGTACGTGCCGAGGATCGCGGCGGCGACCAGGCTCGCGCCCACCAGCGCCCGGTTGCGCAGCAGGCCCAGGCGGAGCAGGGGCTGCGCCGCCCGCCGCTCGATGACGACGAAGGCCAGCAGGAGCACCGCGGCCGCGGCGAGGACCAGCAGCGTGCGCGCCGCGAGCCAGCCCGCGTTCGGCGCCTCGACGATGCCGTAGACGAGCAGCAGCATCGCGGCGGTGATGGTGACGGCGCCGGCGACGTCGAAGCCGCCCTCGCCCCGCTGCGCGCGGACGTCCCGCGGCACCAGCACCACGGCGCCGGCGAACGCGAGGGCGGCCACGGCGACCGGGAGCAGGAAGGTCCAGCGCCAGCTGATCTCGGTGAGCGCGCCGCCGACGATGACGCCGGTGGAGTAGCCGACGGCGCCGCACGCCGTGTAGATGCCGAGGGCCCGGTTGCGCTGGGAGCCCTCGGGGAAGCTGGTGACGATGATCGAGAGGCTCGCCGGCGCGGTGAACGCCGCGCCGACGCCCATCACGAACCGCGCGGCGATCACCACGATGCCCTCGTCGGTCACCCCGCCGATCAGCGACCCCAGGGCGAAGACGGCCACGCCGATCAGGAAGATCCGCCGCCGGCCCAGGAGGTCCGCCATGCGTCCGCCGAGCAGCAGGAAGCCGCCGAATCCGAGGACGTACGAACTGACCACCCACTGCACCGACGCCGTGGACATCCCGAGTTCCGCCTGGATCGGCGGGACGGCGATGCCGACCATGATGTTGTCGAGCGCGTCGAGGAAGAACGCCGCGCAGACGCTCACCAGCAGGCCCCACTGGCGGAATCCCCAGGATGCGGTGGCCTCCTGGCCCTCCTTCCGGTCCGGGACCGTCGGTTCGACTTGCACTTCTCCGGAAGCTGCCATGAACTGTCCTGATTCCTTGAGTGGGGTCGGGTGGTTCGGCGCGACGCCGGGGCTAGCCCTTGAGTCCCAGGGGGAAGGGCGCGTAGGGAGTCCCGCCGAGCAGGTGGGCGCCCGCGGACTGCACGATCTGCTCCTGGGCGAGGATGTGCTGGCACATGGTCTGCAGGTCGCGCATCCAGCGGTCCAGCGGTGAGCCGCGGTAGATGGACGCCGTGCCGACCAGGTCGCACAGGCGGGTGACGATCCTGCGCGCGGTGCGGAAGGAGTTGACGCGCGCGAGCGCGGAGGAGACCTGCTGGTCCGGGGTCGGCGCGGTGCCGGACTCCAGCCGCTCCCACAGGTCCTCGAGCGTGCCGTAGACGGCGTAGCGGGCGGCGGCCAGCTCCATCTCGCACTCCCCGATGGCCGTCTGCACCCGGTAGGTCTCCGCCCACGGCGTGCCCGTGGCCTTCTCGGTCCGCTCGGCCGCCAGCTCCCGCACGTGGTCGAGGGCGGCGCGGGCGACGCCGAGGGGCACGCCGGACACGTTGCCGAGGAAGGCGTCGGGGGCGGCGAACGGGCCGACGCCGCGCGGGGCGGTGAAGTCGAACGACCGCTCCTCGGGGACGAACAGGTCGGTCATCCGGTAGTCCATGCTGCCGCTGCCGGCGAGACCCGTGGTGTGCCAGGTGTCCACGATCTCGACGTCCTCGCGGCGGACGAGCATCAGCCGCCAGTTGACGGGGGCGCCGTCCGCGCCGGGCTCGGGCTCGCCGTCGCTGTGGACGACGCAGCCGCCGACGACCCAGTCGGCGTGGGTGACGCCGCTGCCGAACGGCCAGCGGCCGGTGACGCGGTAGCCGCCCGGCACGCGGTCGGCGCGGCCGACCGGGAAGATCAGGCCGGCGGTGATGGCGTCGGGGTCGGCGAGCATCTCCTCGACGACCGCCTCGTCGAGGTATCCCGCGTAGATCCAGGTGTCCATGCCGATCATGGCGCACCAGCCGGCCGCGGCGTCGCCGTAGGAGAGCGCCTCGATGACCTCGGTCTGCTGGGCGAAGGTGAGTTCGGGGCCGTTCCAGGCGCGCGGCATGCCGATGCGGAAGACGCCGGTGTCGCGCAGCAGCTGCACCGCGTCCTGGGGCAGGTGCCGGTTGCGGGCGATCTCCTCGGAGCGCGCGCGCAGCAGGGGGGCTGCCGCGCGGGCACGCGCCAGGATCGTCTCCGGGGTGAAGGTCTCGGGGGCGGGGGTGGGGGTCTCGGTGATCGTCATGGAAGGCTCCTCATGCGTGCCGGTGTTCTCGTCGTTCGGATGTCGGGTGCGCCGGCGTCCGCCGGTCCGGTGCGGGGCGGCCGATGCCCTCCGCCCTCGCTCCACGCGCCCTCACGCTAGGGACGACCGCGCCGTGGCCGTCGCGTGATCGCGCACGCGATCTGGTACGTCCGTACATGGCGCAGCGCGGTCCGGTGCACGTGACTGAACCCCCATGAGTAACTGGCGATCCAGACTTTAGGGGTTAGGACAGCGTCCGTGCAACCACTGATTCGCGGATGAGTAGTGAGGGGGTCGGTTCAGGCCGCCGTGCGTGACGCCTCGAACCGCTCCCGCAGCTGGGCCCGGCGCAGTTTGCCGATGCCGGTCTTCGGGATGTCCTCCTTGGGGACCGGGACCACATGGCCGACCGCGATCCCGAGCGTTTCGGCCACCCGGTCGCGGACCCGGCGGCAGGCCTCGGACACCTCGGTCCCGCCGCGCGGGTGGAAGAAGACCGCCAGCTCCTCGCCCCGCCCGTCCGCCCCCGTCACGAGGGACGCCACGGTGTACGACGGCGTCACGAAGTCCAGTTCCTCCACCCGGGCCTCGATCTCATGGCCGTGGTAGGTGACCTCGCCCAGCCGGATCGCGTCGTCGGCCCGTCCGGTGACCGTCAGCACGCCGTTCTCGACGTACGCCAGATCACCGGTGCGGAACCAGCCGTCGGCCGTGAAGGACCGCCGGTTCTGTTCGCTGTTGCGGTAGTAGCCTGCGGTCACGCAGGCGCCCGTGACCTGGAGGTGACCGGTGACGCCGACGGGTACGGGGGTGTCGCGCTCGTCGACCACGCGCACGGACGTCCCCGGCTGCGGCCGCCCCACGGGCACGTGCCGGTCGTCCTTCGCGCCGACCGACCAGAACTCGCAGTCGGCCACGCCGGAGGACGTCTCCGACATGCCCCAGCCCGGGTGCATCGCGTCCCTCGGCAGGCCGAACGGGGACAGCAGCTCCAGGAAGCGGCGGACCACGCCGCTGCGGACCGCCTCCCCGCCGTTCATGATGTAGCGCAGGCGGCCGAGGTCGAAGGACCGCCCGTGGAGCCGGCCGGCCTGGTCGTTGATGAGGCCGAAGGCGAAGTTGGGGGCCCAGGTGGTGTCCACCCGGTGCCGGTCCATGGCGTCGAGCCACCGCAGCGGGTCCTGGAGGACCCACTCGAGCCGGGCGTGGACCTGGTGGCAGCCCAGATACACGTCCCGCGCGTGGAACATGACCAGCCCGCCCACGTGGTCCAGCGGCATCCAGTTGAAGCTGCGCGTCGTGCCGTCGAGCCGGTTCGACCGGACCGTGGCCGCGGTGCGGCTGAGCACGTTGCGGTGGCTGAGCACCACGGCCTTGGGCACGCCGGTGCTGCCGGAGGTGAGCAGCAGCACCGCGGTGTCGTCGGGGGAGGCCCGGTGCCGGGCGGTGTCGGGCGGGTGGGACAGCAGGCCGCCGACGTCGCCGAGCCACGCGGACGCCCACAGCGGGTCGGCCGTGACCTCGGGCACGATCCGCTGCCCCGTCCCGGTGATCACCTTCGGCTTGCCGTGGCCGTTCCAGACCCGGCGCAGCAGTTCGGGCGCCGCCGCGCGCTGGTCCGCGGTCGCCCCCGCGCTGACGGGCATCGGGACGAAACCGCCCAGCACGCAGCCCCAGAACGCCGCCAGCAGCTCCCGGTCGTCGGCCGTCTGCAGGATCACCGTCTCGCCCGGCGCGACCCCGGCGGCGCGGATGCCGCGGAGCAGGCGCGAGGCCTCGTCCAGCAGCTGCCGGTACGTCAGCGCACGCTCGGAGCCGTCCGGCCCGATCAGGAGCAGCCCCCCGTCGGGTCCGGGCGCCGTCGCCGCCCGCACCAGGGCCTCGCCGAGGTCCCGGACGTCGGGCTCGGCCGCCGGGCCGCCGTCCAGCCGGGAAAGATCCGTGCCCGTCATGCCGACCCCTCTCCCGCGCGGGAGGCCACGATCACCAGCGGGCCCCGCCCGTGGCCGGGCGCCGGCTCCTTGCGGAACCCGCCGTACTCGGCCGTCACCGCGAGCCCGGCGTCCGCCAGCAGTTCACGGACCTCCGGTCCGGTCAGGACGGCCTGGTCGAAGAAGTTGTCGTACAGCGACACCTGCCCGTCGGCGTCGCGCACCAGCAGCGTCTCCTCGTTGCGCCAGGTCGCCGCGTGCGGGTTGACCGACTGGCGGGCGAGCCGGGTGATGAGCACGCCGTCGCCGCGGTGATGGGCCACCGTGTGCTGCTGGTAGCTCTCCACGAAGTTGAGCAGGTGCCCGAACTCCAGGACGACATGGCCGCCCGGCAGCAGTTGCTCCGCCGTTTTGCGCAGGACCTGGCGCAGCTCGGTCCGCGGCAGCTGGTTCAGCGTCATGAACAGGCTGTAGACGAGGTGGAACCCCTCCTCGGAGGTGAACCGCTCGGCGCGTTCGTGGACGTACGCGACGCCCTCGCCGCCCGCTCGCCGGGCGTAGTCGATGAAGCGGGCGCTCTGGTCCACGCCCACGCAGGAGAATCCGCGGGCGCCGAGCTCGCGCAGAGTGGTACCGGTTCCGCAGCCGAGGTCGAGCACCCGGCCGCCGTCCGGCACGTACGACGCGAGGAAATCGGTTTCGGCGGCGAGATCGCGAAAACTCCGCCGTATGATCTCGTAGTACTCACCAGGGAATTCGAAACTGGACAACGCATCACCTTTCGCTCGATGATTCAGCCGGCGAACGCGACCGACCTTTTGTTCTTGCGATATTCTCGAGGGCTGATGCCGTACTCCTCCCGGAACAGGCGGCTGAAATGGGAGGCCTCGTAGAATCCCGACCGCTCCCCGATCAACGCGATGGAGAGATGGTCGAGCCCCGGGTCGTCCA
The DNA here is from genome assembly GCF_040611575.1 of Streptomyces sp. NPDC006610. Lineage (NCBI taxonomy): Bacteria > Bacillati > Actinomycetota > Actinomycetes > Kitasatosporales > Streptomycetaceae > Streptomyces > Streptomyces sp. NPDC006610. Next base: position 90,995 of record NZ_JBEXOP010000006.1, on the reverse strand, counting down.
GTTCGGACCGACATCGGGCCAGCCTTTCGCTTCTGATCCACCGGGCCGGGCTGGTACCGCGCTCGTGGAACAGTTTCTGGAGATAGCGCAGCGACACATTGTGATGCCGCGCCACGGTCAGCGGACTGAGATCCGGATCGGCGAGCCGCGCTCGAATATGGCCCTGAATGGTGAGCATCAAGGCATTTCTGTCGACGCCCTGTTCGGCGGCGACCGCGCGTATTCGCTCCGCGAAGAGGGCCGCGGCCAGACCCGCCACGCTGCCGCCCAGGAGGTCGATCGCGGTCTCGATCTCCTCGCCGTACCGCTCCAGTCCGACGAGCAGGTCCGACATCAGGGCCCCCAGGCCCTGGGAGCCGTACCACGCCCTGGCGGTGAGCAGTTCGGCCTCCTTGGCGGTGAGGCCGATCAGCTGGTGCGGCAGCCGGAGCGTCACGATGCGGAACGGCTCCGGCATGAGGACCCGGTAGGGACGGGAGCTGTCGTAGCAGACAATGCGCGATCCGGAGGCCACCGACCACCGGCCGTCCTGGAACACCTGCACTTCACCGACGAGCGGCCGGCACACCCCGACGAACGGCTCGGCGCCGTTCCCGATCATCCGGCCATTCCCGATCAGTTCGTACGGCCCGCCCTCGACAATGGAAACCCGCACCCGGCCGAACTGCCGAGAGGATGTGGTCCCTTCCATTTCCTCGTCGTGGGTCCGGACGATGTGCAAACGGCTTTGCGGCTCGCAGGCCGCCCTCCCAAGGAGGGTTTCCTGGCGGAAACGTGGCATATCGACATGCTGCATCGAACCCCCCGAATGATTGGGACTCCGGTATGCGGCTCCTCCGCTGGTCCTTCGATATGTGAACACGCCGGCAGGCCGGTTCTCTACATCAATCGAAACCTCTGATAACGCGTTTCCGATCCGGCCGGTAACCGTGCGCGATTCGTCAACCGCCACCCCGGCGACCGCGCTAACGTCGCGGACATGAGCGTTTTCGTTGTGATCACTGAACTCTTCACCCGGCCGCACCGCGGCGCCGGCCGGGCACCGCCGTTTCCCGACATCCCTGCGCGAGGAACCCGTTCGCGTGAGGCGCGGCGAGGGCCGGCGACCCGGGCGCCGGGGATGGGGGAGGGACTACCCGGCTCCCCGCAGAGTCGGCCTGCCCGGCCCGTGCACGGCTGGCGGTCCGGACCGCTCCGTCGCCGGCCTGCGGCGGCGCCGGGCCCGGCCGCCCGCCCGGTACCAGGTCAGGGCCAGCACCGCGCCGAGGGCTGCCTCGGCCAGGTCGCCGCCGTAGTACATCACCTGCGCCCCGACGCGCAGGTCCGCGGCGGCGAAGGCGGTACCGGGCGGCGGCTGCGCGTACAGGGTCTTGGCGAGGACGGCGTGGGCGGCGCCGGCGGCCAGCAGGGTCGCCCCGCGCAGCGGCAGGCCCCAGCGGCGGCGCACCGGGTCGAGCCCGCAGACGGTGAAGGCGAACAGCAGCCCGGCGGCGAGGACGTGCGCGTGCACGGCGGCGTGCAGCCACGGTTCGTGCAGCACGGCCGCGAACAGGTCCGTGCGGTACAGCAGCCACAGCCCGCCGACGTCGAGCAGGGCTGCCAGGGGCGGGAAGAGCAGCGGGCCCGCGACGCGGGAGTGTGCCAGGGCGGGCAGCGCCCGGCGCGCCGGACCGGGTGGCAGGGCGCGCAGGGCCAGGGTGAGCGGCCGGGCCACGACGAGCAGCAGCGGAGCCGCCATGCCGACGGCCACGTGCTGGACCATGTGCGCGGTGAACGGCCCGCCCGGCAGCGGACCCGCCACCGCCCAGGCCGCGCCGGTGCACCCGGCGGTGAAGGAGACGTCCCGCCACCAGGGCCAGTGGTCTCCCCGCCGCCGCAGCCGGGTCGCGCCCGCCGCCCAGCAGGCGACCGTGACCATCGCGACCGCCACGGCGACCGGTTCCCACAGGCCGGGTCCCGCGGCGGGGCCGGGGTGCGCGTGCGCGAGCGTCAAGGACCCGCTCCCGCTCCGCCGCGGCGGGTCGCGCGGACGGCCAGGGTCACGCCGGTCAGGAACAGCGCGAGGCCGGCGAGGTTCCACGCCCAGTCGTAGGGCGTGACGTCCACGCCGTAGCGGATCTGGTGCAGGCGCAGCAGTTTGTGGTCCACGATCCCGTCGAACAGCTGGAAGCCCCCGGCGCCCAGGAAGAACCCCGCGCGGGCATGGGCCGGGGCGAGGGCGTGGCGGCGGCGCAGATCGGCGTGGAGGAAGAAACCCGCGACCAGGGCCAGCAGTTCGGCGCTGTGCAGCAGCCCGTCGGACAGCAGGCCCACGGCGGGGGTGGAGCGGTCGTAGAAGTGGTGCCAGCCGAGAATCTGGTGGAAGACGATCTCGTCGACCGCGGCCGTCACCGCCGCGCCGATCACCGCCCACACCGCCGTCGACCTGCGCGGCTCGGACCGGGCGCCGGGCGCCGGGGGCGGCTCGGCGGGTGCGCCGCTCATGCCGGGATTCAGCGCCGTTTGCGCAGGACGGCGGCCGCGGCCACGGAGAGCAGTACCGCGCTCAGCGCGCCGAGGACCTTCCGGATCGCGGCCGCGGGAAGGGGCAGGCGGAGGGCGTCGCGGATGCGGTCGTAGACGCTGAGGGGCACGCCGAGGAGCGCGTTGCCGGGCGGGCGCCGGGGGATGGCGGGGTGCGGGTGCGTGGGGGCGCTCATGCGCACCGTCTCCCAGGCCGTGCCGAGGCGGCGCAGGGCGGCGGGGTCCAGGGCCTCCTGGAGCCGGGGCAGCAGGAAGTCCTCCTCGTCGCGGATGTCCTCCCGGATCAGCGCGAAGACCCGGCGCACCCGTTCCTCGCGCTGCGGGTCGCCCGGGTCGAGGCGCTCGACCTCGGCGACGAGGTCGTTGATCTGCTGGTGCTCCTCCTCGACGCGGGCGGTCAGCTCCTCCCCGTCGGCGACCGAGCGCCGCACCACCGGCCACAGCACGGTCTCCTCGGCGAACGCGTGGCTGAAGACGAGCTGGGTGAGTTCCCCGAAGATGCGTGCGCGTTCCTCGTCGTCGCCGTCGGCGGCGTGATAGCGGTCCATCAGCCGGTCGATCTCGGCGTGGTCGCGGCGCTGGCGGGCCAGGACGCTGCCCTGGCCGCCCAGCTGTTCGACGGTCTGGTCCTTGATGGTGCCGGGCATGGCGGCTCCCTTCGGGTTCACCGGGTGTGCGCGTCCTTGCGGGGAAGGGGCCCCACTCCGGTGCGGCGGCCCGGGCGCAGGGCTGCGTGGCGCTGCCCCGGGCCTGGTCCGTCGCGGGCGGCGAGGGCGTCGGCGACGACCCCGGTGGCGAAGGCGTAGACGGCCTTGTGCAGAAGGTCCACGACGAGTTCGCGGCGGGGCCAGGTGGAGGGCGGGGCGCCGACGCCGGTCGCGTTCTCCAGCAGTTGGTCGTTGGTGAGACGTACGACGGCGAACTGGGCGGAGGCGAGCGGTCCGCGCAGCCCGGCCTGGGCCATGGCGGAGCGCAGCACGCCGAGAAGGGCGGCCTGGCCGTGGTGCATGGCCCAGTTCACCGGCAGCGGCTGGGCCCCTGGGCGTTCGGGCAGTCCGGTCAGACGCTGCAGCACCCGGGCGGGCACATGGGAGTCGGGCCGGCCGGTGACGGCCTGCTCGATCTTCTCGCCGAGGGTCATCACGACGGCGCCGGCGGCGCCGGCGACCAGTCCTTGCCACACTGCCCGCTCGATCATGTCCCGCCGGGTACCCGGTGCGGGCGCCTTCATCCGCCGTCCCGGCCGCGACCACCGTCCCGGCCGCGACCACCGTCCCGGCCGCGCGCACCGTCCAGGTCGCGTCCGCCTGCCCTGTGGCTGTGGCGCCGGCCGTTCCGCCCGCATCCGTCTCCCCGCTCCCCGGCCCTCAGCCGCCCGGGCGGATGACCGCGCGCACGCAGCCGTCCGTCTTGTTCTTGAACATGTCGTACGCCCGCGGCGCCTCCTCCAGCGGCACGGCGTGGGTGGCCAGATGGGCCGTGCTCAGCTCCCCGGCGGCCAGACGTTCCAGCAGCATCGGGATGTAGCGCTGCCCGTGCATCTGGGCGCCCCGCACGGTCAGGCCCTTGTTGACCACCGCGCCGAGCGGGAACTTGTCGACGGCGCCGGCGAAGACGCCGAGGACGAAGACCGTGCCGGCCTTGCGGCAGGCGTGGACGGCCTCGCGGACGGCGGTGGGGCGGTCGGTCTGCAGCCGCAGCTGCTGCTTGGCCTGGTCGTACAGGTGCACCGGGGTGTCGCTGTGCGCCTCCATCCCGACCGCCTCGATGCACACGTCCGGACCCCGGCCGCCGGTGCGCTCACGCAGCTCGGCGCCGACGTCGGTGGCCGTGTAGTCGATGACCTCGCTGCCGATGTACTGCTCGGTCATCGCCAGCCGCTCGGGAATCCGGTCGATCGAGATCACCCGTTCGGCGCCCTTCAGGATCGCCGCGCGGGCCGCCATCTGGCCGACGGCGCCACACCCCCACACGGCGACCACGTCACCCGGCTTCACGCCCGCCAGGTCGGCGCCCATCCAGCCCGTCGGCACGGAGTCCGACACGAACAGGGCGCTCGTGTCGTCCACGCCCTCGGGGACGGGGAAGGCGCCGTAGTCCGCGAAGGGCACGCGCACGTACTCGGCGTGGCTGCCGCGCAGTCCGCCCATCGCGTGCGAGTAGCCGAAGATGCCGCCGGTGTCGGAGCCGTAGAGGGCCTGCCCGATGCCCGGGTTGGTGTTGGTGTTGTCGCACAGCGACCACAGGTCGTTGGCGCAGTACCAGCAGCGGCCGCAGCCGACGAAGGAGCAGACCACCACCCGGTCGCCCGCCCGGTGCCGGCGCACCTCGGGGCCGACCTCGACGACCTCGCCGAGGAACTCGTGACCGATGACGTCCCCGGCCCGCATGAAGGGGATGTAGCCGCCGATGAGATGCAGGTCGGAGCCGCAGGTGGTGCCCGCGAGGAGTCGTACGATCATGTCCTGGTCGTTGCGCAGGACGGGATCGGGCACCTCCTCCACGGCCAGTTTGTTCACGCCTTCCCAGCACAGCGCCTTCACAGCACTCCCTCCCCGCCCGCGCGTCGGGTGAGCAGCCCGACCAGCTTCCCGCCCGGTGTTTCGCGGGTGGTGGGCGGCGCGTCGGGTTCGAGCACCTCGCCCGTCTCCAGCAGCGACTTCGCGTCGCGCAGGGCTCGGCGCAGGTCCTGGCGCGGGTCCCGGCCGGCGAGACGTGCGGCCAAGCCGTGCGCGGCGCCCTGCCGGGGTTCCCTGAGCCGGATCGCCAGTTCCGTCCCCCGGTCGCCGGGTGCCGGGCCGATCCGTGTCTCGATCCGGTCGCCGTACTCCCGCAGCGGCGGCGGGAGCGTGCCGGGCCGGATGTCGACCGGGTCGCGGTTGACCGTCACCGTCAGCCAGCGGTCCGCGGCCGAGGGGTCCGCGGGGCCCGCCTGCGAACGCCGCATGACGACGACGGCCCCGGCGGCGAGTCCCGCGGCGACCGCCCACAGTGCCGTCCCGGAGCGGGTCGCGTCGGGGGTGCGTGCGCGCGTGGTCATCGTGCCTCCGTGTCCTTCCTCCGGTGAGGGCGCGGATGAGCGCCACGCCGCCGCGAGTACCCACGCGCACGCGCCCCTACCGGTGGGGTCCGCGACGCGCGGTGGTCACGGCCCCGGAGCGCCGAGGCCGGTCAGGGCGCCGACCGGGTCGGTGTCGGGAGTGCCGCGGGGCCACCAGTCGTCCTGGCCCGGGTCGGACTCGTACGCGTACCAGAGGCCGTCGCGGCCGAGTCTGAGCTGGACGTGGCCCAAGGGGTGGGTGAGGCGGTTGCGCCAGGGGCGGAAGGCGGGGAGGTCGGCGGCGAGCAGCAGCGGGCGGGCGCGGTCGAAGCGGCCGGCCGGCGGGTCCCAGGGCTCCTCGAGGACGGCGAGCCCTTCGGGGCCGCCCTGCCGCCAGGCGGCGACGGCCCGTGCCAGCTCGGCCGGGGTGCGGCCGGCCGCGGCGGCGAGCGAGGAGTACAGGGTGCGGGTGCCCGCGGTGAGGCCGGAACCGGGGCGGGCCGCGGCGAGGCGTACGGCGTCCTGCCACAGCGTCAGTTCGCCGACCGGGTCGCGTCCGGTGGCCAGCAGTGCGTGGGCGCGGGCCGCGGCGTCGGTGGCGAGCTGGTCCAGCGCGAAGGGGTCCGGGCCGCCCGGCGCCGCCGGGTAGACGGGCGGCTGTCCCGGGTGCGGGGGCAGGGGCGACGGGGCCGGCAGCGGCGGGAGTTCGCGGGGGGCGAGGGCCTCGGTGGCGCGTACGCCGGGCAGTTGGGCCGGGGCGCGGTCCTGGGCGGCACGGGCCGCGCGCGCGGCGCTGAGCCGGGACAGCGCGTCGAGCAGCGGGCGTTCGCCCCGGCCGCGCAGCAGGAACAGCACGAAGGGGTCGGCGTCGAGCAGCCGCGCGGTCTGGTAGCAGAGGGCGGCGGCGTGCTTGCAGGGGTGGCCGCTGTCGGGGCAGCTGCACCGGGGGTCCAGGTCGCCGGGGCCGGGCAGCAGGGGCACGTCGCCCTCGGCGAGGGAGTGGGGCACCTCCTTGTCCAGCAGCGCGGCGATGTGCCCCGGCCGGTCGGCCGCGGCGTCCAGGAACCGCTCCCAGTCCGCGTCGTCCAGCGTCCGCAGCCGCACCTGGACGCGGTACGGGCGGGGGCGGCTGCCGTGTACGTAGGCGAGCACCAGGCCGGGTTCGACCGTGATGGCGGCCACATGGCCCTGCTCGGCGTAACGGCGTCCGCGCGCCAGCCGCTTGGCGTCCAGCGCGCCGTCCTCCAGCGCCGTGATCCAGGCGTTGCCCCACCAGGTCGTGGCGAACCGGGCGTCGTCCTCCCTCCGGCGGGGCGGGAAGGCGGGGAAGGTGCGGCGAAGGTCGCCGTCGCGATGGGGGGCGGCCGGGGAGGACGGGGTGCTCACGACGTCGGCGCGTGACTCCCCCGCGGTGCGCGAGCGCCTGCTTTCGGACGCGCGGGCGGTCGGGGCCCGGCGAGGGCGGGCGGCAGCCGTCGCGGCGCGGGCCGCCGCCACGGGCGAGGGCACGGGCGACGGCGCGGGCGCGGGTCGGCGCGTTGGCGAGGGCGAAGGGAGGCGCGAGGGTTCGGCGTCGCCCGCTCGTGCGTCCACACGGGACCGGCGTACCTCCGCCCGCGTCGCCTCCGCCTCCGCCTGCCGTTCACGCCGGGCGGCGCGCAGTGCTTCGCGGGCGAGGTCGGCGGGGCGGGTGTCGGGGGTCGGGGCGAAGGGGGCGGGTGTGGAGGGGGCGGTCGGGTCGGCAGGGTCGGCCGAGGCAGAGGGGGTGGGCGTCTCGTCGCCCGCGCGGTCGCCGAGGACCGTCGGCGGGTGCGCCTCCGGGATTTCGGCGGCGTGGGAGAGGGGGTGGGAACCGGAGCTTGAGCCCGAGGTTGAGCCCGAGGTTGAAACGAGGTCGGAGGAGGAGACGAGGTCGGAGGCGGAGACGGTGTCGGTTCGGTCCGCGTCGTTCGCGGTGGCAGCGGGTTTCCGGGCGGGCGGGTGCGGGTCTTGGTCCGGGTGCGGTTCGGAGTCCGCGCGCCGGTCGGAGTCCGCGCGCGGGTTATGGTCCGGGTCCGGGTGCGGTTCGGAGTCCGGGTGCCGGTCGGAGTCCGCGTGCGGGTTTTGGTCCAAGTCCAGGTGCGGTTCGGAGTCCGCGTGCCGGTCGGAGTCCGCGTGCCGGTCGGAGTCCGCGTGCCGGTCGGAGTCCGCGTGCCGGTCGGAGTCCGCGTGCCGGTCGGAGTCCGCGTGCCGGTCGGAGTC